>NZ_JAYLLH010000031.1:0-44756 GCF_035818635.1 Mesobacterium hydrothermale
GTCCCCCCCGGGGGGGCGGGGGCGGGGGGGGTGGGGGGGGGGGGCCGCCCCCGCCCCCGGCCGGGGGCTCTGCCCCCGGACCCCCGGAGTATTTTGGGAAAGATGAAAAGGGGCGTGGGTTTCTGCGGGGAACGGCTGCCCGGACGACAGGGAGACGACGATGCGCATTCTGTTTCGCTGGACCGTGATCATTTTCGCGCTGGACCAGGTGACCAAATGGCTGGTGTTGAGCTGGCTTGACCTGGCCAACCGGGGCGAGATCGACGTGCTGCCGCCGATCCTGAACCTGCGCATGGCGTGGAACTACGGCATCAACTTCGGGCTGTTGCAGGGCCACAGCGACACCGCGCGGCAGGTCCTGATCGCGGTGGCGTTGGGGATCGTGGCATTTGTGCTGTGGTGGGCCTGGCGTGAAAAGCTGAAACCGCTGGGCATGGCCTGTGCCGGAGTGCTGATCGGCGGCGCGCTGGGCAACGTGGTGGACCGGATGGTTTATGGGGCGGTGGCCGATTTCCTGAACATGTCGTGCTGTGGGATCGAAAACCCGTACGCGTTCAATGTTGCCGACGTGGCGATCTTTGCCGGGGCGCTGGGGCTGGTGTTTTTTGCCGACGGCAAAAAGGGCTCGTGACCTTGGTTGCGCATTCCGCTAAACCTTGGGCCGGAACGGAACGGAGGGGCCGATGACGGGGCCGCGCATCGTGATCTTGCTGGCAATTCTTGGGCTCGCCGCCTGTGGCGGGCGCGAGAGGGATATCACCCTGCATGACCTGCGGTCGAACAGCCGTTCGCCCGAGGAGTTTTCCATCCTGCCGGCCAAACCGCTGGAAGCCCCGGAAAGCTATGCCGCGCTGCCGGCACCGACGCCCGGCGGGGCGAACCGGACCGATCAGACGCCCATCGCCGATGCAGTGGCGGCCCTGGGCGGCAAGCCGTCGCGTTTGCAGGCAGAGGGCTATCCGGCGACGGACCGGGCGCTTGTGGCGCGTGCGTCGCGCTATGGGCTTCAGGGAACGATCCGCCAGCAGCTGGCGGCCGAGGACCTGGAATTCCGCAAGCGCAAGTCGCTGTTCACCTGGTCGGTCGTGCCGCGCGACGATTATTACCGTGCCTACAGGCGCGAAACGCTTGATCCTTATGACGCGCTGAACCGCTATCGCCGCGCCGGGGCGCGCACGCCGTCTGCGCCGCCGAACTGACCGGGTTCGCCCGCCGGCGACCGCGGGCTGTCACAATTTCGTTGAACCGGCTTGAACTTGGCGCCCTTGCGCGTAGCTTTGGCCTATCCGCAAAAGGGAGGCCCACATGAAGCGTCTTGCCGTCTGGTTGTCCGTTCTCGTCAGTCTTGCATCGCCGTTGGCGGCTGAGGGCAGCGACGCACAGGTCACGACTTTCTCGCTCGACAATGGAATGGACGTGGTGGTGATCGAGGATCACCGCGCCCCCGTTGTTGTCCACATGGTTTGGTATCGGTCCGGATCTGCCGATGAAACACGCGGTGTTTCTGGCGTTGCGCATTTCCTGGAACACTTGCTGTTCAAGGGCACCGATACCTTGGCGCCGGGCGAATTCAGTGCCAGGGTGGCCGAGAACGGTGGCAACGACAACGCCTTTACCAGCTATGACTACACCGCCTATTTCCAGCGTGTCGCCGCCGACCGACTGCCGCTGATGATGGAAATGGAAAGCGACCGGATGGTGAACCTGCGGCTGGATGAGGACGACATCCTGACCGAACGCAATGTCATCATCGAAGAACGCAACCAGCGGATCGAGAACGACCCGGGCTCGTTGTTCCGCGAACAGCGTATGGCGTCGCTTTATCTCAACAGCCCGTATGGCACGCCGATCATCGGCTGGCGGCACGAGATGGAAAACCTCGGGCTGCAGGATGCGCTGGCCTATTACCGGGAATTCTATGCGCCGAACAACGCGATCCTGATCGTCGCGGGCGATGCCGATCCCGAAGAGGTGCGCGCGCTGGCCGAAGCGACCTATGGCACACTGCCGGCCAATCCCGAGCTGCCCGTGCGTGCCCGCCCTCAAGAGCCGCCCCAAACCGCCGAACGACGGCTGGTGTACCGCGATGCGCGTGTGGCGCAGCCCTATGTCGTGCGCACCTATCTTGCGCCGGAGCGCGACGCCGGGGCGCAGGAAAAGGCCGCCGCGCTGGTGCTTCTGGCGGAACTCCTGGGTGGTGGGCAAACCGCTGTGCTGAACCGTGCGCTGCAGTTCGACAGCCAGACCGCGGTTTACACCAGCGCGTTTTATTCGCCGACCTCGCTGGATGACACCAGCTTTGGACTGGTCGTCGTGCCGGCCGAGGGCGTTTCCCTGCAACAGGCCGAAGAAGCGCTGGACCGGACTCTGGCCGAGTTCATGATCGACGGCATCGACCCGGCTCAACTGGACCGGATCAAGTTCCAGATGCGGGCGCAGGAGGTCTATGAACGTGACGACGTACAAAGCCTGGCGCAACGCTATGGCAGGGCGCTGACTGCGGGCCTGACTGTTGACGATATCCAGGCGTGGCCCGATGTGCTGCAAGCCGTCACCCCCGAAGACATCATGGCCGCGGCGCGCGAGGTGTTCGACCGCAAGCAATCGGTCACTGGCTGGCTGATGAAAGACGAGGAGATGACGCAATGAGAGTGCTTGTCATTGTTGCGGTCTGGGTGCTGACCGCGATCCCCGCGTTGGCCGAGGTCAAGATCCAGGAAGTGACCAGCCCGGGCGGTATCAAGGCCTGGCTGGTCGAAGAGCACTCGATCCCCTTCACCGCGCTGGAACTGCGGTTTCGTGGCGGCACCTCGCTGGATGCCGCTGACACGCGTGGCGCGACCAGTCTGATGGTGGCGTTGCTGGAAGAAGGGGCCGGCGACAAGGACGCGCGGGCCTTTACCGAGGCGAGCGAAGCGCTGGCCGCGAAATTCCGCTTTCGCCCCTATGACGACGCGGTGTCGGTCTCGGCCAGGATGCTGACCGAAAACCGCGACCAGGCCGTGGCGCTGCTGCGTGACAGCCTGGTGGCGCCGCGGTTCGACGCGGACGCCATCGAACGGGTGCGGGGACAGGTGATTTCTTCAATCCGGTCGGACCTGAAAGATCCGGACGCCATTGCCATGGCCCGCCTGGATGCGCTCGCCTTTGGGGATCATCCCTATGGCCACCCGACGGACGGCACCGAAGACAGCGTCGCCGCCCTGACCCGCGATGACCTGCTGAGCGCCCATCGTGGCGCGCTGGCCCGGGATCGAGTCTATGTCAGCGCCGCGGGCGACATCACCGCCGAGGAACTGGGTGCGCTTCTGGATACGCTGCTGGGGGACCTGCCGGAAACGGGCGCGCCGATGCCCGAGGACGTGCCGGTGGCCCTGACCGGCGGGGTCGATGTGGTGCCCTTTGATACGCCGCAATCGGTCGCGGTCTTTGCCCAGGAAGGTATCGCGCGGGACGATCCCGACTTCTTCGCCGCCTACGTGATGAACACGATCCTTGGCAACGGCGGGTTCGAAAGCCGCCTGATGGATGAGGTGCGCGAAAAGCGCGGGCTGACCTATGGTGTCTATTCCTACCTTGTTCCCAAGGATCATGCGGCGCTGTATCTGGGCCGGGTGGCGTCGGCCAACGAAACCGTTGCCGAGGCGATCAAGGTCATTCGTGACGAATGGGAAAAGATGGCCCGGGACGGTGCGACCGAAGCAGAGCTGACGCGGGTCAAGACCTACCTGACCGGGGCCTATCCGCTGCGCCTCGACGGCAATGCCTCGATCGCCGATATCCTTGTCGGCATGCAGATGGACGGTCTGTCGCCGGACTATGTCAATACCCGTAATGCCAAGGTCGAGGCGCTGACGCTTGACGACATCAAGCGCGTTGCGGCGCGCCTTCTGGACCCCGACACCCTGACCTTCGTGGTGGTGGGCCGCCCGGTCGGGCTGGAAACGCCCGGCTGAGAGGAGAGGAGGGGGCGCTGCCCCCTCTTGCCCGTGCCGGGCAATTCACCCCTGGAGTATTTCTGGAAAGATGAAAGAGAAAAGGCGGACCCTCGGGCCCGCCTTGCGGTCGTGTCCGGCGGCTGCCGTCAGGCCAGCAGGCCGGCGTGGCGCAGCGCGGCGTCGATGCGGTCGCGCACCGGCTGGGTCACCGGCAGCAGTGGCAGGCGCACGTCCTCGGCGCATTTGCCAAGGCGCGACAGCGCGTATTTTGCCCCGCTCACCCCCGGTTCCGCAAAAATGGCCTGGTGCAGCGGCATCAGCTGGTCCTGGATGTTCAGTGCTTTGGCGTAGTCGCCGGCCAGGCAGGCGTTTTGCAGGTCGGCACAAAGCCGTGGGGCCACGTTGGCAGTGACCGAGATGCAGCCGGTGCCGCCCTGGGCGTTGAACCCGTGCGCGGTGGCGTCTTCGCCCGAAAGCTGGATGAAATCCGGCCCGCAGGTGAGGCGCTGGGCGCAGACGCGGGCGAGATCGCCGGTGGCATCCTTGACGCCGACGACGCGCGGCAGTTTCGCCAGGTCGCCCATGGTGGCCGGGGTCATGTCGATCACCGAGCGGCCGGGGATGTTGTAGATGATGATCGGCAGGTCGGCGGCATCATGCGCCGCGGTGAAATGCGCGATCAGCCCTGCTTGCGTCGGCTTGTTGTAATAGGGCGTCACCACCAGCGCCGCATCCGCGCCCACGGCCTTGGCATGCTGCATGAAGCGAATCGTCTCGACGGTGTTGTTCGACCCGGCGCCCGCGATCACCGGCACGCGACCGGCAGCGGTTTTCACCACGCAGTCGACCACGGCCTCGTGTTCTTCGTGGGACAGGGTCGGGCTTTCACCCGTGGTGCCGACAGGGACCAGCCCGTGGCTGCCCTCGGCGATGTGCCAGTTCACCAGCTGTTTGAGCGTGTCGAAATCCACGGCGCCGTCCTTGAACGGCGTGACCAGGGCAGGCATTGATCCCTTGAACATCTCACGCTCCTATTTCGCTGTTGAAGTTCAATTTTCATGCGGATCCGCGCCACCTGCCGCGAAAGTGAGTTGAGTGCGGGAAGGCAGGCGGTATCCTTGCGGCGTGTCTATTCCTTTTCAGAGCGGAAATTGCAAGCTTATGTCGCGTCTTCTGGCCGTAGTTTTCTGTCTGATCGGCCTGGTCGCCGATGCCCAGCCCGCGGATCGTCCGCTGGCGCAGGCGCTGGCGGCGATGCGCGACGGCAACTGGGCCGGGGCCAAGATCGCGGCCCGTGGTGACGGGGCCGGGGCGGTCGATGTCATCACCTGGCACCACCTGCGCGCCGGGCTTGGCGATGCGGCAGAAGTGCAGGAGTTCCTGTCGCGCAACCCCGATTGGCCCGGCCTGCCCTACCTGCGCAAGAAAAGCGAAGAGGCGATGGCCGCCGCTTCCGATGCGGATGTGCTGGCCTTTTTCGCCGACGCGCCGCCGCAGACCGGGGCCGGGGCACTGGCCTATGCACGCGCGCTGGCGGCAAGGGGCGAAGACGGGGCCGCCAAGGCCGAGGTCGTTCTGGCGTGGCGTACCCTGGTGCTGTCGTCGTCGGAATGGCAGGTTTTCCTCGATCGTTGGGGCGAGGTGCTGAAACCGCATCACGCGGCGCGGCTGGACATGGCGCTTTGGCAGGGTTGGGAACAGAACGCCCGTGCGATGCTGACGCTGGTCGATGACGGCTGGCAAAAGCTGGCCGAGGCGCGGATGGCGTTGCGCGCGCTGGATGGGGGTGTCGATACCCGGATCGAGGCAGTGCCAGAGGCGTTGCTGAACGACCCCGGTCTGGCCTTCGAGCGGTTCTTGTGGCGGGTGCGCAAGGGCCGCGACAAGGATGCCATCGCGCTGCTGCTGGAACGGTCGGTCAGCCTTGCGTCGCTGGGAGAGCCCTGGGCCTGGGCCGACCGTCGCCGCGACCTTGCCCGCGAGGCGATGCGCGAAGGCCGCCCGGAAGAGGCGTACAAGATTGCCTCGACCCATTTCCTTGTCGAAGGCTCGGACTATGTCGACCTTGAATGGCTTTCGGGGTACATCGCCCTGCAACAACTGAAAAATCCGGACCTGGCGCGCGACCATTTCCAGCATTTCCTGGCCGCCGTGGAAACGCCGATTTCGCTGGGTCGGGCCGGCTATTGGCTGGGCCGCGCGGAAGAGGCGCGGGGCGACAAGGCCGCGGCAAAAGCGGCCTATGCCTTTGGCGCGCAATACCAGACGTCGTTTTACGGCCTGCTGGCGGCCGAGCGCGGCGGCATCCCGTTCAACGCGGCGCTGTCGGGCGACGCCGATCTGCCACCGTGGCGCGAGGCGGCCTTTACCCAATCGACGGTGTTCGAGGCCGCGATCCTGCTGCTGGCGGCGGGCGAACTCAGCCTGTCGGAACGGTTCCTGACCCATCTGGCAGAGTCGCTGGACCCGACCCAGATGGCGCAGATGGGCGATATGCTGGCCGAGTTGCGCCAGCCGCATATCCAGGTGATGCTGGGCAAGCGCGCGGCGCAATTCGGGGTGGAACTGCCCCGGCCCTATTACGCGTTGCATCCGATGGCCACGCGCGACCTGCCGGTACCGTCGGAACTGGCGCTGGCGATTGCCCGGCGCGAATCCGAATTCGACCCGTCGGTGATTTCCGTTGCGGGCGCACGCGGGTTGATGCAGGTCATGCCCGGCACCGCGAAAGAGGTCGCGGGCAAGCTGGGGCTGGACTATCAGGTGGGCAAGCTGACATCGGATCCCGATTTCAACGTGACGCTGGGCACCGCCTATCTGGCGGAACTGGCGAGTCGGTTCGGGGGCAACGCGGTGATGATCGCCGCGGCCTATAACGCCGGGCCCAGCCGCCCGGACCGCTGGATGGCGGAATACGGCGACCCGCGCACCGGGGCTGTCGACGTCATCGACTGGATCGAATTCATCCCTTTCGACGAGACCCGCAACTACATCATGCGCGTGACCGAAAGCCTGCCGGTTTACCGTGCACGGCTGGGGCTGGACCCACATCCGCTGCCGTTCAGCCAGGAACTGGCGGGCTCAACCCTTTTGCCGCGCGCGCCACAGGGTGAATAGACCCGCCGATACGATGATCGCCGCGCCGATCGCCACGTTGGGGCGCAGGACTTCGCTGAACACCACCATGCCGATGGCCGATGCGAAGGGCAGTTGCAGATAGGCAAAGGGCTGGACCGCGCTGGCCTCGGCCACCTCGTAACACCTTATCAGCGTGTAATGGCCCAGCGAGGCGGTCACGCAAAGCACCGCCATCCAGCCCCAGTCCTGCAGGCTCATCGGTTCCCAGAACCACAGGCCGATCGCGGTCATGAACACCGCGCCGGTTGTTCCGGTCCAGAAGAAACTGGTGGCGGCACTGTCCTGCCGGGCGACATAGCGCGTCAGCAGACCATATAGCGCGAACATCCCCGCCGCGATCAGCGGCACGATGGCCAGCGGCGAAATCACGCCCTTGTCGGGCTGCAGGATGATCAGAACGCCGATGAACCCCACGCCGATCGCCGCCCAACGCCGCCAGCCAACATGTTCACCCAGCACCGGCCCCGACAGCGCCGCGATCAGCAGCGGGTAGCAGGCAAAAATGGCGTGGGTTTCGATCAGCCCCATCCAGGTGAAGGCCAGGATCGTCACGATCACCTCGCCCGCCAGCAGAACCCCGCGAAACCCCTGAACCCAGGGCTGCCGGGTCCGCGCGGCGGCGCGCAAACCGCCGGGCTTGCGCGCGGCAATGGCCACGACGAAGGCGGCGAAGAACCAGTACCGGATCATGATGACCATGTAGACGTTGTACTGGTCCGCCAAATGGCGCGAGATCCCGTCCTGAGACGCGAAGATCATCGTGGTGATGACCATCAGCAGGATGCCGAGCCGGGGATTTGGGTCTGCCATGTCAGGCGCTCCGCGCGATGGTCATATGTCGTTTGCGCCCGTATCCCGGCACGCGGTCAACCGCAAGCCCGGCCTCGGCCAGCGCCCGGCGAATGCCGCCGGCCGCCGAATAGGTCGCCGCCGTGCCGCCCGGTGCCATGTGGCGCGCGACCTGGGCCAGCAGGGCGGGCTCCCAAAGTTCGGGGTTCTTCGCGGGCGAAAACCCGTCCAGGAACCAGGCATCGGCCCGGCCGTCCCAGGCCGGAACGGTGATGCGCGCATCTCCCGGGATCATCCGGAACGACAGGTCGGGCAGGGTGATTTCGGTCGCGCCGGCCTGCCAGTGCGGGGCCAGTTCCCTTGCAATCGCGTCCACCTCGGGAAAGCCTGCCTGTGCGCGCAGCATATCTGCGGCGGGCAGGGGGAATGCCTCGAACGTGGTGAAGTGCAGGACACCGGCCACCCCCGTCTGCCGCCACAGCTGAAGGCAGGCCAGCAGGTTCAGCCCGGTGCCAAAGCCAAGCTCGGCCACGTGGAACCCGTCGCGGAACCGTCCCGGTAAACCGTTGCCCGACAGGAACACGTGGCGGGTCTCTTCCAGTCCGTTTTCCAGCGAGTAATACGGGTCGTCAAAGCGCCGCGACACCGGCACCGTGTCATCGCGCCAGTCCACGCCCTTGCTCTGGTCGTCCATGCCGTAATTCCTTAAGAAGTGGGCTGAACCTAGGGGCGGATCGGGACAAAAGGCAATGGCCGAAATCACAGTCTATGGCGCGGGAATTTTCGGTCTGTCGGTGGCCTGGGCCTGTGCCCGGCGCGGGGCAAACGTGCAGGTGATCGACCCGTTCGGCGCGGGTGCGGGATCGTCCGGCGGGCTGGTCGGCGCGCTGGCCCCGCATGTGCCCGAGAACTGGAACGACAAGAAGGCGTTCCAGTTGGACAGCCTGTTGATGGCCGAAGACTGGTGGGCAGATGTGGCCCGCGCCGGGGAGCGCGATCCGGGCTATCTGCGCTCTGGGCGGTTGCAGCCCATCGCAGATGCCCGCGCGCTGGAGCTGGCCCATGCCCGGGCAGCGAGTGCCCGGGCGTTGTGGCAGGGCCGGGCCGATTGGCGCGTGGTTCCGGCATCGGAGTTCGGCGACTGGGTCCCCGCCAGCCCCACCGGCATGGTGGTCCATGACACGCTGACCGCGCGCATGTTCCCCCGTGCGGCGGGGGCCGCGCTGGTGGCGGCGCTGGCATCGCGGGGCGTTCCCGTGGTGGCAAAGGGCGACGCAAAGGGTCAGATCGTCTGGGCCACCGGCTGGCGCGGTTTGCTGGACCTGTCCGAACACTTGGGCAAGACCGTGGGGGCCGGGGTCAAGGGCCAGTCCGCGCTGTTTCGCCATGACGCCCGCGACCTGCCGCAGCTTTACGCCGACAGCCTGCACATCGTGCCGCATTACGACGGGACGGTCGCCATCGGCTCTACCTCTGAACGCGATTTCGACGATCCCGGTACGACGGATGCGCAATGCGACGACCTGATCGCCCGCGTCCGCTCTGCCCTGCCGGTGCTGCGAAACGCCGAGGTGATCGAGCGCTGGGCCGGTGTCCGCCCCCGCGCCAGAAGCCGGGCGCCGATGCTGGGGCCGTGGCCGGGCAGGCCGGGGCATTTCATCGCCAACGGCGGGTTCAAGATCGGCTTTGGCATGGCTCCCAAGGTGGGCGAAGTCATGGCCGATCTGTTGCTGGACGGGCGCGATGGCATTCCAGAAGGGTTCCGGGTCGAGGTGTCGTTGCGGAAGTAGCAGTCCCGCTATCCCAGCGCCGCCAGTTCCTGCGCCAGCCGGGCGATGCCTTCGTCGATCCGTTCCACCGGGATCGAACTGTAGCCCAGCCGATAGAAATTTCGCGGCGCGGGTGCTTCGCTGAAAAACGGCGCCCCGGGTTCGATCAGCACGTCGCGGGCGCGCAGCCGCTCTGCCAGAACTTCTGTATTCACACCTTCGGGCGCGCGCATCCACACCGACGATCCGCCGTGCGCGCCGCGTCCCGCGATCTCCAGCCCGTGACGGGCCAGCGCGTCCTCCATCACCCGGCGGCGTTGGTGCAGCGCCTTGGACATGCGGCGGATCAGGCTGTCGTAGTGACCAAGGCTCAGGAAATAGGCGGCGGTGCGCTGGATATGGCCCGGCGGATGGCGCAGTACGCTGGCACGCAGGGCGCGGGCTTCCCGGATGAACGGCGCAGAGCCGACAAGGTAGCCCAGCCGCAGCCCCGGGAACAGCGACTTGGAAAAACTGCCGACATAGATCACCCGCCCCTCGGTATCGAGACTTTTGAGCGCGGGCAGCGGCGGCTTCAGGAACGACATTTCGAATTCGTAGTCATCCTCGACCACCAGCGCCTCCATCTCGCGGGCGCGGTCCAGCAACACCCGCCGCCGGTCCAGCGGCATGGTCGACGAGGTCGGGCACTGGTGGCTGGGCGTGGTAAAGATCACGTCGGATTCATCCGGCAGCGCGTCCGGGTCCAGCCCGTTCTGGTCCACCGGGACCGGCACCATATGACACCGCGATTGCTGCAGGATATCCCGCAGTCCGGGGTAACAGGGGTTTTCCACCGCCGCCACGCGCCGTTGCGTCAGCAACACCTGCGCCGCCAGCCACAGCGCGTTCTGCGCGCCCAGCGTGATCAGGATCTCGTCCGGCTTGGCGATGATGCCACGGCGGGGCAGGGTGTGGCGCACGATGAATTCGATCAGGTCGGGATCGTCCTGATCATAGTAATCCCGCGTCAGCGCCGCGAAATCCCGCACCCCCAGCGCCTGCACCGCGCACAGTCGCCAGTTGGCATGGTCGAACAGTTGTGGATCGGCCTGCCCATAGATGAACGGATAGCGATAGCGCGCCCAGTCCTTGGGCCGGCTGACCCCCACCGCACCGGTGAACCGCTGACCGATGGCGTGGGTCCAGTCGACTTGGTCCTCGCCGCGTCGGGGGGCGTCGAACGCCGGGGGTTCAGGCGCGTTTTCGGACACATAGTACCCCGACCGCCCCCGCGCGCTGAGGTAATCGTTCGCCAGAAGTTCAGTATAGGCCAGCGTCACCGTGATCCGGCTGACGCCCAGATGATGCGCCAGCCGCCGCGACGACGGCAGCTTTTCCCCACGCCGGAACCGGCCGGACAGGATGCCCTCGGCCACCATTTGCTGGATACGGGCCTGCAAGGTGCCTTGCCCGTCGGGTGCAAGAAAGAAGGTCTCAACCGGGATCGCCATGGGGCAAAGCCTAGTCTGGTCTTACCTGTGGTGCAATCTGGACCGACGTGCTGGGAAAAGTGGCATCGAAATCCCGCAGTCCCTGCGGGGAAAAGCGCACAATTCTTGTGCCTTCGATCCGCCGCGCCCAGCCGATTTCCCCGATCCGTTGCAACATCGCCCGACCCAGGCTTCCGGCCAGGTGGCTGCGCCGTTCGCTCCAGTCCAGGCAGGGGCGGCACAGCGCAGACCGCCCGCGCGCGAGCGCGGCATGGTCTATACCGAAGGCCTCGACAAAGGCCGCGCCGGCCTCTGTCAACCCCAGCGCCTCGCCCTCTGCCCTCAGGAAACCGCGCGTCACAAGGGAATCGTACATCTGCGTACCGCGATCCCCCGCCAGGTGGTTGTAACAGACCCGCGCTTGCCGAAGTTCCGGGTCCTTTGGGCCGGGACGGGTGCGCAATTGCCCCTGTCCGGCGGCAAGGCCCATCAGCGCTTCCAGCACCTGTGCCACGTCCGGCGAGGCCAGTCGCAGGTACTTGTGCCGCCCCTGCTTTGCCTCTGCGATCAGGCCGCCGTCGCGCAGCCGGGCAAGATGCGAAGACGCGGTTTGCGGCGTTACCCCGGCCTCTGCCGCCAGTTCGGTTGCCGTCAGCGCACGGCCCGACATCAGCGCGGTCAGGATATTGGCCCGCGCCGGATCCCCGATCAGAGCTGCAATGCGCGCGATATCCGGTCCGTCTTTCATGCTTCGATCCTGATCGAAGCATTTGTGAGCGTCAATCTGCGATACCGGGGGCAGTCAACGAAAGGAACACCATGCTGACCTGTGTCATCCGCTATCACATCGATCCGACCAAGCGGGCGGAATTTGTCGATTATGCCCGGCGCTGGGGCCAGGCGATACCGCGTTGCGGTGCCGACCTGATCGGGTATTTCGCCCCGCACGAAGGGTCTTCGACCCTGGCCTATGGCATCTACAACATTCCCAACCTGGCCGAGTACGAGGCATACCGGGCCCGCCTCTCGGTCGATCCGCTGGGGGCGGAAAACTATGCCTTCGCGCAAGACAGGAAATTCATCTTGCGCGAGGACCGGACCTTTCTGAAACTGGTCAGCACACCACACGGGGGGCAATCATGATCGGCGTCATCTTCGAAGTCGAACCGGCCGACGGCAAGACCGAAGCCTATCTGGACATGGCGGCCAGGATGCGTCCGCTGGTGGAAGAGATCGAAGGCTTTATCAGCGTCGAGCGCTTCGAAAGCCTGACCAACCCGGGCAAGCTGCTGTCCTTGTCGTTCTTCGAAGACGAGGCCGCGTTGGAGCGCTGGCGACAGCTCGAGGCGCACCGCAAGGCGCAAAGCGCCGGGCGCAACAGCCTGTTTGCCGACTACCGCCTGCGGGTGGTGTCGGTGATGCGCGATTATGGCAAGACAGACCGGGACCAGGCCCCGGACGACAGCCGGGGCGTTCACGGCTGACGGTTACATCCCGTCAGGCAGGCGTTCGCGGAAGGTCCAGGCCTTGTCCAGGTTGCCCCAGTCGCAATAGCCCCAGGCCATCTGGATGCCGGGAAACCTGGAACTGTTGGCCAGTTCCAGCCGTCCCCAGTAATAGCTGCCCATCACCGGGTAATCACAGCGGTAATCCGACGAGTCCTCGGCCCAGTAGCCTTCGAAGACATGGTCGGTGAATTGCAGCCAGAACCGCCCGTTGTCATCGGTATAGGTGCCGATATAGCCGGGTCCGCCGGTCAGGACCCAGGTGTCGCCCCAGTTGGTGTCCCAGGCGCCGCCAAAGGATGCGATGGTGTCCCATTGCTGGGCGTGGGTCGCGGGCGCGGCAAGCAGGGCGGCAACAACCGCCGGGATCAGGTGTTTCATGAAAACGGCTCTCTCCAATCTTCCAAAGTCCGGGGAGTATAGACCGCGCAAGCCGTCTTTATACAAGAAAAACAAAAGGCCAGCCGCGAAGGCTGGCCCGTACCAATACGCATGAAAGCCGCGATACGGCTTAGTTCACGCTGTCCTTAAGAGCCTTGGCGACGGTCACCTTGACCACCTTGTCGGCCTCTTTCTTGAACTGTTCGCCGGTGGCGGGGTTCCGCACCATGCGCTCGGGGCGCTCGCGGCAATAGAACTTGCCCAGACCAGGCAGGGTCACGGCGCCGCCTTCGGCCACTTCGCGGGTCACGATTGCGGTCACGGCATCCAATGCAGCACCTGCGGTTTTCTTGTCGGTGCCCATCTCTTCTGCCAGGGCGGCCACAAGCTGGGTCTTGGTCATGGGTTTGGCCATGTTATGGTCTCCTTAAACTGCCCCAACGGGCCTCATTCGCCATATTTAAAGGGATGACGGGGGGGAACACAACGCATTGTGAGCATTCACATGCAGTTTTCCGATGATTTCGCCTGACGTTACCTTGCGTCAAAGGAAGGCGGTTTCGTCAAAGCTGCGCAGCTTTCGGCTGTGGATCCGTTCCAGTGGCATTTCGCGCAGCAATTCCATTGCGCGAATCCCGATCATCAGGTGCCGCGACACCTGTGTCGTGTAGAAATCCGATGCCATGCCGGGCAGTTTCAGTTCCCCGTGCAGGGGTTTGTCGCTGACGCACAGCAAGGTGCCGTAAGGCACCCGGAACCGGAACCCGTTGGCGGCGATCGTGGCGCTTTCCATGTCCAGCGCGACGGCGCGCGACTGGCTCAGGCGCTGCACCGGGCCACGCTGGTCGCGCAGTTCCCAGTTGCGGTTGTCGACGCTGGCGACGGTGCCGGTGCGCATGATCCGCTTCAGGTCATAGCCGTCCAGCTGGGTTTCCTGTGCCACCGCCTGTTCCAGCGCCACCTGGATTTCCGCCAGTGCCGGGATCGGCACCCAGACCGGCAGATCGTCGTCCAGCACCTTGTCCTCGCGCAGATAGGCATGGGCCAGCACGAAATCCCCAAGGCTTTGTGAATTGCGCAGGCCCGCGCAATGGCCGACCATGATCCACGCATGCGGACGCAGCACGGCAATGTGGTCGGTCGCGGTCTTGGCGTTCGACGGGCCGACCCCGATATTGACCAGCGTGATCCCCGCGCCGCCCGGCCGTTTCAGGTGATAGGTCGGCATCTGCGGCATCTTCGGGCTCTGCGGGATCTCGGCCTCCGGGTCGGTGATCTCGACGTTCCCGGTGCTGACAAAGCTGGTATAGCCACTGTTCGGATCGGCCAAGACCTTGCGCGCATAGGCTTCGAATTCGCTGACATAGAACTGGTAGTTGGTGAACAGCACATGGTTCTGGAAATGCGCCGGGTCGGTCGCGGTGTAATGCGCCAGCCGGGCCAGCGAATAATCCACCCGCTGCGCGGTGAACGGCGCCAGCGCCTCGGCCCCGTCGGCGGCGGGCTTGGCCACGCCATTGACGATGTCATCGTTGGTCGTGCTCAGGTCCGGCACGTCGAACACGTCGCGCAGGTTGAAATCGGCCGCGCCTTCCTGCGGCACCGTCATGCCGGGATGCGCGGCCACCGCGAAATGCACCGGGATCGGTGTCTCCGACGGGCCAACCTGCACGGCGACATCATGGTTGCGCAGCAACAACCCGATCTGTTGCAGCAGGTAGTTGCGGAACAGGTCGGGCCGGGTGACGGTGGTGGCATGGATCCCCGGGGTCGAGACATGGCCAAAGCTCAGCCGGCTGTCGACCTGGGTATAGCTGGTCGTGGTCAGCCGTATCTCGGGATAGAACGCGCGCAGCCGCACGCCGGGATGGCCGTTGCGCATCGCGTCGGTGAACCGGTCGCACAGAAAGCCGGTCGACTGGTTATACAGCTCGACCAGGCGGTCAACTGCGGCGGCGGCGGAAAAGAAACTCTCGTGCTCGGGGAGCCTGGGACTCACGACCTCAAGGTTGATCGGGCGATCTTGCATGTCTGCCTCTCGTTTATCGTTGGCGCTCACGTTGACAGCATAGGGGAGCTGGATCAAGCTGAGATGAAAGGTAAGAGGTGCTGCCATGGATTACGACACCGTCCCGGCCGCGGACTTCGGTGCATCGCTGCGCGGGCTGGGCCTGAACATCGTGGTGCGGGACGTGCGGGCGCAGGTGGCGATGCTGACGGCCATGTTCGGCATGCACGCGTACCGCGTCAGCGCCGATTTCGCCATCCTGCGCTACGGTGCCCAGGTTTTTCAGCTCCATTCCGACAAGACTTATGGACAAAACCCGTTGCTGGGCCTTCTGCCGGAAAACCCGCCGCGCGGCGCAGGCATCGAACTGCGGCTCTACGACACCGATCCAGATATCGCGGCAGACAAGGCCGAGTCACATGGCATGACCCTCCTGCAACCGCCCACCGACAAGCCGCATGGTCTGCGCGAATGCTACCTGCTCTGCCCCGACGGCTACGCGTGGATCCCGTCGCGGGTGCTATAGGGCTGGGGCGCGCCCATGGCCGACGTGCATCGCATTTGACAGCCCGCCGCCGCCGCGCCACTCTGTCCGCAACCGACAGGAGGCCCCGATGAACGCACCCAACCCGATCGCCAATATCGAACACTGGCAGGAACGCGTCGACCTTGCCGCCGCCTTCCGCTGGACCGCGCGGCTCAACCTGCACGAAGCCGTCGCCAACCATTTCAGCCTGTCGGTGAACGACAGCGGGACAAAGTTCCTGATGAACCCCAACCAGGTACACTTCAGCCGAATCCGCGCTTCGGACCTGTTGTTGATCGATGCCGACGACCCCGAAACCATGCAAGGCCCGGATGCACCCGATCCGACCGCGTGGGGCCTGCACGGCGGGCTGCACCGGCATTGCCCGCACGCGCGCTGCGCCATGCATGTGCATTCGATCTATGCCACCGTGCTGGCCTGCCTCGAGGACCCGGTTCTGCCCCCGGTGGATCAGAACTCGGCCATGTTCTTCAACCGCCAGGTGGTCGATGCCCACTATGGCGGGTTGGCCTTCGAGGACGAAGGCGAACGCTGCGCGCGACTCTTCAACGATCCGAAGAAGAAGGTGATGATCATGGGCAACCACGGCGTCATGGTGATCGGTGACACGGTCGCGGAAACCTTCAACCGGCTGTATTACTTCGAACGCGCCGCCGAAACCTACATCAAGGCCCTGCAAACCGGAATGAAACTCAAGGTCCTGTCCGACGAGATCGCGGAAAAGACCGCGCATGAAATCGAGACTTACCCCGAACAGGATGTCCGCCACCTCGCAGAGCTGAAGGCGATCCTGGATGAAGAAGGGTCGAACTACGCAACCTGAGCGCGCGCGTGGCGGCGCCGGAATTCGAGTATTTATTGGAAAGATGAAAGCAGAAGAACGCTTCCTTTCATCTTTCTACAAATACTCATTCGGCCTTTCAGCCCGCGCGCAGGCCGGTTTCGACAAGCATCCCGCGCCGCTTGGCCTCGTAATAATATCCCTTGGCGTACCACATGATTGCCCTGTCCTGACTGCCATCGGCAAGCAGCCACGCGCCGCGCAGGTATTTCCCGGCGTATTTCAGGTTGGTTTCCGCATCCAGAAGATCGCGCGGTTCGCCGCGGAACCCCATGGTGCGGGCGGTTTGCGGCAGGATCTGCAACAGGCCGTAGTATGGCCCGTTCCGGGCGGCCGGATTGTGCGTGCTTTCGCGGATCGCAAGACGGTGCACCAGCGACCGGGGAAGTTCGTACTGGTCGGCATATTTGTTGATCAGGCGACGCAGTTCCGGCGTCTCGTTGGGATAAAGCGGCGGTTCGCTTTCGCGCCGTGGCGGGGCGGTGCGGCGGGAACGGCGGCCACAGGCGGCCAGCGCGGCAAGCGAGATCAGGATGGCGGTTCGGCGGGTATAGCTGTGCATCAGGGCCCTCGTTCTTTGCGCGTTGCTTACCCGACCGTGTGGAATGTGCCAGTGGGGAAATCCCGTCTTGGCAACCCTTTGCCTATGCCTTGCGGAAGGTCGCCAGAAACGCGGTGTCGTCGCGGTGTTCGCTCGACCCGCCCGGGCCATAGATCGCCTGTTCCGGCAGCGTCAGATCGGTGATCGGCAGCGTCGCCAGCGTGGCCTCGAACCCATGGGCGGCGTAATGCGCGGCATTGATCGACAGAACCACCCAGCCGCCCGGCGCCACCACACGCAGAACCTCGGTCAGCGCCTCTGGCCCGACGTGCCCATGGGTGAAGGTGCCGGAACTGACCGCCCCGGCATAGGCTCCGTCGCCAACCGGCAACCGGCCCAGCAGGTCGCCGGTGAAACAGCGGCGGTAGACGCCCTTCGCTTCGGCCTGTTGCAGCATCTCTGTGGAAAGGTCGGTGCCGTCCACCGGCCCGATCCCCTGCCGCGCCAGCGCCAGCCCGCAAAGCCCGGTGCCCGCGCCAAGATCGAGCACCGGTCCGCGACCGATCCGGGCAAACGCATCAGCCACCAGTGCCGGCAGGCGGTAGTCCATGTCCTGCGCGAAATCGCTGTCATAGCTTTCCGCCCAGTCGGCATAAAGCTTCAGGTTGTCGTCGCGGCCCTGCAAGGCATAGGCGGCGCCAAGGTCGGGTTTCCGGTCTGTCATGCCCGCAGAGTAGCGCGGCGCGGCGCGTCGGGAAAGGGGGGTGTCCCTGCGTTCAGGCCGCGTCGAAATCCAGCACCAGCCTTTCGCTGGTCGGCCGGGTCTGGCAGGCCAGCACAAAGCCCGCGTCCTGTTCCCAGGGTTCCAGCGAATAGTTCACCGCCATCTCGGCGCTGCCTTCGGCAACCTTGCAGCGGCACGTGCAGCACATGCCCCCCCGGCAGGAATAGGGCAGCTCCAGCCCCTGCCGTTCGGCGGCGTCCAGCACGGTGTCGTCCTGTGCGCCCATCTCGAACCGGCGGGTGATCCCGTCCAGCACGACCTCGACCGCGACGCCCCCGGCGGCGGCGGCCTCGGCAGCGGCGGATCGTGCCGGGCGCGGGCCGTCTTCCTCGGTGTAGAACCGTTCGAAATGCACCCGTTCGGGGGCGATGCCTGCACCGGTCAGCGCGGTTGACACATCGTCGATCATTTCACCTGGGCCGCACAGGAACACGCCGTCGGCGCCGGTCAGGTCGACCGCGCCCGCGCGTCCCAGTGCCAGCACCTTGTCGCCTGTAATACGCCCGTTCAGCAGCGCCACGTCCTGTTCTTCGCGGCTGAGCACATGGATCAGGGTGAACCGTCCCATGTAGCGGTCCTTCAGCGCCTCCAGCGCCTCGCGGAACATGATCGAGCCGCTGTCGCGGTTGCCATAGATCAGCGCCACCTCGGCCCCGCGTGCCAGCGCGGCCCCGGCAATCGCCACCATCGGCGTGATCCCCGACCCCGCGGCAATCAGCACGATCCGGTCTTCGTCACGCAGCACGAACCGGCCTTCGGGTGGCATCACCTTGATCACGTCGCCGGGTTTCAGCCCCTGGGCAAAGGTCGAAAACGTCCCGCCCTCGACCCGCTTGACCCCCACGGTCAGCGGCTGCCCGGGCAGCGAGGCGATGGAATAGGACCGGCGGACATCTTCCCCGCCCACCTCGGACCGCAGGGTCAGGTATTGGCCGGGTGTCCAGGCCATGCCTTCGGTTCCGGCAAGCGTGATCGCAACGCCGTCGCGGCCTTCGGGGCGGATATCGGCAATGGTCAGGTCCTGGAACATGGGCGGCCTCAGATACATTTGAAATAGTCGAAGGGTTCGGAACAGGCGCGGCACTGGTACTGCGCCTTGCAGGCGGTCGAGCCGAATTCGCTGATGCGGATTGTATCGCGGCTGCCGCAGCGCGGGCAGGTCACTTCTGTTTCGCCGAACAGCGCCATCTTGCCGACGGCGCCTTCGGGCGGGGCGATGCCATAGGCGCGCAGCTTTTCGCGCCCCGCGTCGGTGATCCAGTCGGTGGTCCAGGCAGGCGAAATCACCCGCTCGATCCGCGCCTCGAACCCGGCGTCGCGCAGCGCGACCTCGATCGCCATCTCGATCGCCAGCGTCGCGGGGCAGCCGGAATAGGTGGGGGTGACACCGGCCACGGCCACCCCGTCCTCCATCCGCACCCAGCGCAGAATGCCCAGGTCGGCCACCGTGACGCAGGGCACTTCGGGGTCCGGCACCGCGGCCGCTGCGGACCAGGCGTCGGTCACCACGTCACCCCGGGCATCGACCGGTGCAGCGACTGCATCTCGGCCAGCATATGTCCCAGGTCCTCGCCATGCAGCCCGGCGCGCCCGCCGGTCTGCGGATAAAGGACCTCAGGCAGCACCAGTTGCGCCTCGGCAAAGACATGGGCGATGGTCGCCTCCCACTCGGCCCGCACCGATGCGCGGTCGGGCAGCGCGTCCAGCCCGGCGTTGGCGCCGTTCTCGAACAGTTCCGCCACGTAGATCGACAGCTCTTCGACGGCCTCGCGCATCCGGCGCGCGCTTTCCTCGGTGCCGTCCCCCAGGCGGATCACCCATTCCCCCGCGTGGCGGATGTGATAGGCCATCTCCTTGACCGCCTTGCCGGCCACACCTGCGATCACCGCGTCGGAACTGGCCATTGCGGCGCGCCAATAGGGCTCCATGAAGGCGGCAAAAAACAGCTGCCGCAGCATGGTCTGGGCGAAATCGCCGTTCGGCCGCTCGACCAGCAGCAGGTTGCGATACTCCCGCTCGTCGCGCAGATAGGCCATCGCGTCCTCGGACCGCCCCAGGCCTTCCAGCGTCGCGGCGTAATCATACAGCGTGCGTGCCGTGCCGATCAGATCCAGCGCCATGTTGGGCATGGCCAGGTCTTCCTCCAGCATCGGCGCATGGCCACACCATTCCGACAGCCGGTGGCCCAGCACCAGGTGGTCGTCCGCCAGTTCCAGAACCGCGTTCAGCAGGGTCATCACATATGCCCCACTTCTTCGGGGATCTCGTAGAACGTCGGGTGGCGATAGACCTTGCCCGCCGTCGGCTCGAAATTCTCGCTCGCCTGGTCGGGGTCCGACGCGAAAATATCCGCCGACTGCACCACCCAGATCGACGTGCCCTCGCCCCGCCGGGTATAGACATCCCGCGCGGCGTTCAGCGCCATGACCTCGTCAGCAGCGTGCAGGCTGCCGACATGCTTGTGGCTCAACCCGTTGCGGGGCCGAATGAAGACTTCCCAAAGCGGCACTTCCAGTGTCATGGCGCGCTCCTCCTGCGTCTTTGGTTTTCAAAATACCTCGGGGTGAATTGGCCGCAGGCCAAGAGGGGCAGCGCCCCTCACTCCGCTGCCATCTTCCGCACACGGCGTTTCTCGGCATGCGCCAGCGCCGCCTCGCGCACCCAGGCACCGTCGTCCCAGGCCTTTTTCCGTGCCCGGATCCGGTCGCGGTTCATCACCCCGCCGCCCTTCACCACGCGCCAGAACTCGTCCCAGTCGATCGGTCCGTGGTCATAGCCCTGCTTGTCCTCGTTCCACTTGCAGTCGGGATCGGGCACCGTCAGCCCCAGGTATTCGGCCTGCGGAATGGTGGCGTCGATGAATTTCTGGCGCAGTTCGTCATTGGTGAAGCGCTTGATCTTCCACGCCATCGACTGATCGGAATGCTGGCTGTCGGCATCGTGCGGGCCGAACATCATCAGCGCCGGCCACCACCAGCGGTTCAGGCTGTCCTGTGCCATCTGCTTTTGTTCGGGTGTGCCCTGCGCCAGCGTCATGACGATTTCATAGCCTTGCCGCTGGTGAAAGGATTCCTCCTTGCAGACCCGGATCATCGCGCGGGCATACGGCCCGAAAGAACAGCGGCACAGCGGGATCTGGTTCATGATCGCCGCGCCATCGACCAGCCAGCCGATCATCCCGATATCGGCCCAACTGAGCGTCGGGTAGTTGAAGATCGACGAATACTTGGCCTTGCCCGACAGCAATTCCTCGGTCATCTGCGCGCGGCTGACGCCCAGCGTTTCGGCGGCGGAATACAGGTACAGCCCATGCCCGCCTTCGTCCTGCACCTTGGCCAGCAACGCGGCCTTGCGCTTCAGGCTGGGGGCGCGGGTGATCCAGTTGCCTTCGGGCAGCATCCCCACCACTTCGGAATGGGCGTGTTGACCGATCTGGCGCACAAGCGTGCGGCGATAGCCCTCGGGCATCGCGTCGTTGGGTTCGATCTTTTCCTCGGCGTCGATGCGGCGCAGGAACGCCTCAAGGAAGTCCGGCGTCTCGTGCGTGCTGTTGTCAGCCCCGATCAGACCTTGCGAATACATGGGCGCTCTCCCTCCCAATCTGGTGGCGCGAATATATGTTACGAAAACGAAAAATGAAAGAATTTTCGTAACACGTTTGACCGGGTTGCAATTCGCCGTGCAGACCCTCACCTTGCCGCCATGACAGGGACGGTTCTGACCTTTGGCCACGGCTATGTGGCGGATGCGCTGGCGGCGCGGATGATGCCCGACGGCTGGGCCTTCATGGGCACCACCCGCGATCCCGACCGCGCAAAAGCGTTGCAATCACGAGGGATTGCCCCGGTCGACTGGGCGCAGGACGCGGTGCACCGGGCGTTGGATCGGGCGACCCACGTTCTGGTTTCCGTCGCGCCACGGGGCGGCGGCGATCCGACGCTGGACGCCTTCGGCGGTTTGATTGCCGCGCGCGCGCCGCATCTGCACTGGGTCGGTTACCTGTCCACGACCGGCGTCTATGGCGATCATCACGGCGGCTGGGTGGACGAATCCACACCGCTGACCCCGGCAACAGAACGGGACGCGGCCCGAGTCGCGGCAGAGGCGGCATGGGGCACCGTTCCGCACCTGCCGCTGCACATCTTTCGCCTGCCCGGCATCTATGGTCCGGGTCGCAGCGCGTTCGACCGGCTGCGCACGGGCACGGCGCAGCGGATCGTCAAGCCGGGGCAGGTGTTCAGCCGGATCCATGTCGACGACATCGCGCAAACGCTTGCCGCTTCGATCGCGCAGCCGAACCCGGGCGCGGCGTACAACGTTGCCGATGACGCGCCCTGTGCACCGCAGGATGTGATCGCCTTTGCCGCGGACCTGCTGGGGGTCGAACCGCCCCCCGAAGTCCCCTTCGAACAGGCAAACCTGAGCCCCATGGCCCGCAGTTTCTATGCCGAAAGCAAGCGGGTCAGGAACGACAGGATCACGTCCGAACTGGGGGTTGACCTGCTTTGTCCCACCTATCGTGAGGGGCTGCGCGCGATCCTGTCGGCCGAAACGCAAGCCAATGGTTCCCCGACCCTGGACGGGGTTGGATAACGCCCGCGTTCAGGCCCGCTTGCCCAGGCTTTCGACGCCCAGCACCGACAGCACCTTTGCCTCGATATCGGCGGCGTTCATCCCGGCCACGGCGTACATGTCGGCAGGGTTGGCCTGGTCGATGAACGTATCGGGCAGAACCATGCTGCGGAATTTCAGCCCGGTGTCGAACACGCCTTCATCCGCCAGAAGCTGTGCGACATGGCTGCCAAAGCCGCCCACCGCACCCTCTTCGATACATATCAGCGCCTCGTGCTCCGCGGCCAGCCGCAGGATCAGATCGCGGTCCAGCGGCTTGGCAAACCGCGCGTCGGCCACCGTCGGGGTGATGCCCTTGGAACCCAGCGTTTCGCAGGCTTTCAGCACCTCGCCCAGCCGCGTGCCGAACGACAGGATCGCCACCCGGGAGCCGTCGCGGATCATCCGGCCCTTGCCGATTTCCAGCACCTCGCCGCGTTCGGGCAGGTCCACGCCTTCGCCTTCGCCGCGCGGATATCGGAAGGCGATGGGCCCGTCGTTATGCGCCGCGGCGGTGGCGACCATGTGTTTCAACTCGGCCTCGTCGGCGGCGGCCATGACCACCATGCCCGGCAGGTTCGCCATATACGCGATGTCGAAAGACCCGGCGTGGGTCGCGCCGTCGGCCCCCACAAGGCCTGCGCGGTCGATGGCAAAGCGCACCGGCAGGCGCTGGATCGCCACATCGTGCACGACCTGATCATAGCCGCGTTGCAGGAAGGTGGAATACATCGCGCAGAACGGTTTCATCCCGCCCGCGGCCAGACCGGCAGCAAAGGTCACGCCGTGCTGTTCGGCAATGCCTACGTCGAAACAGCGGCTGGGATAGCGTTCGGCAAACAGGCTCAGGCCGGTGCCGTCGGGCATCGCGGCGGTCACGGCACAGATCTGGCTGTCCTCGGCGGCGGCCTGCAACAGCGCGTCGCCAAAGACGCTGGTATAGCTGGGCGCGTTCGACGGCGCCTTTTTCTGCTTGCCGGTCACCACATCGAATTTCGCCGTGGCGTGGCCCTTGTCGTCGGCGGTCTCGGCCGGGGCATAGCCCTTGCCCTTGCGGGTCAGCACATGGATCAGGATCGGCCCGGTTGCACGCTGCCGCACGGTGCGCAGCACCGGCAAAAGCTGGTCCATGTCATGCCCGTCGATCGGACCAAGATAGCTGAAGCCCAGTTCCTCGAACAACGTGCCGCCAACGGCCATACCCTTGAGCATTTCCTTGGCACGCTTGGCGCCTTCGCGGAACGGTTCGGGCAGCAGGCTGACCGCGCCTTTGGCGGCGGCCTTCAGGTCCTGGAACGGTGCCTCGGCATAAAGCCGGCTCAGGTAGGTCGACAGCGCGCCAACGGGCGGGGCGATGCTCATCTCGTTGTCGTTCAGGATAACGATCAGGCGTTTTTTCAAATGGCCGGCGTTGTTCATCGCCTCGAATGCCATGCCCGCGCTCATGCTGCCGTCACCGATCACGGCAATCGCGTCGCCATGGCCGGTGTCGCAACTGCCGCCCAGGTCGCGCGCCACGGCAAAGCCAAGGGCGGCGGAAATCGAGGTGCTGGAATGCGCCGCGCCGAACGGGTCAAACGGGCTTTCGCTGCGTTTGGTAAAGCCTGACAGCCCGCCCTTTTGGCGCAGGGTGCGGATGCGGTCCCGCCGCCCGGTCAGGATCTTGTGCGGATAGCTTTGGTGGCTGACATCCCAGATGATCTTGTCGCGCGGGGCGTCGAACACCGCGTGCAGCGCCACCGTCAGTTCCACCACGCCAAGGCCCGCGCCAAGGTGACCGCCGGTTTCCGACACCGCGCTGATCGTTTCAGCCCGCAGTTCCTGAGCGACCTGCACCAGTTCGGCATCTGAAAACTGTTTCAGATCGGCGGGCAGGTGAACGCGGTCCAGAAGCGGGGTCGCGGGTCTTGCAGACATGGGGCGTCCTTTACGGCCTAGTTGCGGCGCGAGATAACGAAACGGGCGGCGTCCTTCAAGGTTTCCGCCTTCTCTCCGTATATATCTAGGGCTGTGCAGGCCTCGTGCACGAGTTGCGCAGCGCGGCGTTTTGCCCCCTCCAGCCCCAACAGGCTGACAAAGGTGGCCTTGCCACGGCCCGCGTCCTTGCCCACGGCCTTGCCGACGGTTTCGGCGTCGCCTTCGACATCCAGCACGTCGTCCCAGATCTGAAAGGCCAGGCCAAGCGCATCGCCAAAGCGGCGCAGGGGCGCGGTATCGGCCCCGGCCAACCGTGCCCCGGCCATCGCCGACCAGGTGATCAGCGCACCGGTCTTGCCAGCCTGAAGGTCGGTGATCTGGTCCAGTGTCAGGGGCGTGGTCGCGGTTTCGGCGGCGATGTCCAGCGCCTGCCCCAGAACCATGCCGCGCGCGCCCGCCGCCTGTGCCAAGGACAGCGTCAGATCCGCCCGGACCCCGGCATCGGGGTGGCAGCGCGGATCGGCCACCAGTTCGAACCCCAGCGATTGCAACGCGTCGCCGACAAGGATCGCGGTCGCCTCGTCCCATTTGCGGTGCACGGTGGGCAGGCCCCGGCGCAGGTCGTCATCATCCATTGCAGGCAGGTCATCGTGCACAAGGCTGTAGGCGTGGATCGCCTCGATCGCCGTGGCAGGCCAGATCGCGCGATCCGGCGAAACGCCATGCAGCGCCGCGCCTTCCAGCACCAGGAACCCGCGCAGCGCCTTGCCGCCCCGCGTGGCATAGCCCATCGCCTGGGTCAGCGGCAGCGGGCGCAAATTGCCCAGAACAGTCTCAAACTGGGATTGGATCCGCGTCGCGGCATCCTGAAGCGCAAAGGGAAACACCTTGGCTCACAGCCCTTCGACCGGCTTTGTCCCGGTCGGGTTGCCGTCGCCGTCCAGCGTGATCGCGGCGACCTTTTCCTCGGCTTCCTTCAGCTTCTGTTCGCAGCGCTTTTTCAGCGTCGCGCCGCGTTCGTACAGCGTGATCGAGTCCTCAAGCGGGACGTCGCCGCGCTCCAACTGCCCCACAACCTTTTCCAGTTCGGCCATGGCCTGTTCAAAGCTCATTTCCTCGACGGGGGTATCGGTCATTTCGCGGCCTCCAACAGTTCCTCGACATGCGCCTTCGCGCTGTTCGCGAGCGCCGTCAGATCATACCCGCCTTCCAAAGTCGAGACCACGCGGCCGCCGCAGATCTCTGCCGCGATCTGGCACAGTTCGCGCGTGACCCAGCGGAAATCGTCCACCGTCCAGTTCAGCTGTGCCAGCGGATCGTCCTGGTGCGCGTCGAACCCGGCAGAGATGATCAGCAGTTCGGGCTGGAACGCCCGCAGCCGCGGGAAGACCTGCGCGGTATAGGCCGCGCGCATCTCTGCCCCGGTCGACTGTGGCGGCAGGGGGATGTTCAGCACGTTGTCATGCGCGCCGCGTTCGCTGGCCTCGCCCGTGCCGGGCCACAGCGGCATCTGCTGGCTGGTGATCGTCAGCGCGCGCGATTCGTTCCACAACAGGTCCTGCGTGCCGTTGCCATGGTGGACATCGAAATCCACCACCGCCACGCGCGCCAACCCATGCCGCTCCAGCGCATGTTTCGCCGCCAGCGCGGCGTTGCCGAACAGGCAGAACCCCATCGGCGTTGCGGTTTCGGCGTGGTGACCCGGCGGGCGGATCGCGCAGAACGCATTGCCAACGTCGCCCCCCAGCACCATGTCTGTGGCTTTCAGCACCGCTCCCGCCGCGCGATAGGCCGCGTTTATCGAGCCCGGCGACATGTAGGTGTCACTGTCCAGCTGGACATTTCCGGTGTCGGGCAGGGCCTTGCGCAGCCCGTCAAGATAGGCTTGCGGGTGGATCAGCGTCAGGTCGCTGTCCTCGGCCATCGGCGCGGTCACGCGCAGCAGGTCCAGCGGTTCAAGCGCGTGCAGAACGTGTTCAAGGCGGGCCACCCGTTCGGGGTGACCGGCAGGCGTGACATGGGTCAGGCAATCGGCGTGGGTGATCAGAGCGGTTATCATGGCCAGACCCTAGTCAGCCTGAAACGTCGGCACAAGCATCAGCAGATGTCAGTCGGGCGCCAGCATGTAGCCTGCGCCGCGCACCGTTTGCAGATAGCGCGGCTGTTTCGGGTCGGATTCCAGCTTGCGCCGCAACCGGGTGATCTGCACGTCGACCGCGCGCTCCTGGCTCTGCCCCCGGTCGCGGCCCAGGTCCTCGACCAGTTTGGACCGGCTGATCGCCTCTCCGGGCTGGGCAGCGAAAATGCGCATCAGCTGCGATTCTGTCGCGGTCAGCCGCACCAGTTCGTCCCCGCGCCAAAGCTCGCCCCGGTCGATGTCATAACGGATCTGCCCCAGCGCCAGAAGCTTTGGCGTGGTCGAGGTTTCGACCGGGTCGGGCATCCGCCGCAGAATCGCGTTGATCCGCAGCAGCAATTCCTTGGGTTCGAACGGTTTCGCAAGATAGTCGTCGGCGCCGGCTTCGAACCCGGCAATCCGGTCCTCTGTTTCCGATTTCGCGGTCAGCAGCAGGATCGGCGTGTCAGATGTTTCGCGGATCGCGCGGGTCAGGCTGACGCCGTCCTCGCCCGGCATCATCACATCCAGCACCAGCATGTCGAAATCCAGCCCGACCAGCAGGCGGCGGGCATGGGCCGCGTCGCGCGCGGCGCTGACAAGGAAGCCGTTGCGGATCAGGAATTTCTGCAACAGCCCGCGAATGCGCTCGTCATCGTCGACGATCAGAAGATGGGCATCGGTGTCACTCATTACGGCCCTCCCGCATCGCGTGATACTGGGCGCGCAATTCGCTGTCCATCATCGCTTCCAATACCTTCTTGAACCCGGCCACTGCTTCGGGTCCCGCGTTGCGATAGGCGGCGCGCATCCGCGACCGCTGGGCATCGGACAATTGCCGTTCCAGCGCCGCGCCTTCGCCGGTCAGGTACAGATGGCGTTCGCGCCGGTCGGCGCGGCCGACGCGACTTTCGACAAGCCCGTCTTCGATCAGCGTGCGCAGCACCCGGTTCAGCGATTGCTTGGTCACCCCCAGCGTACGCAGCAGGTTGTTGACGGTGGTGCCGGGGGCCGCATTGATGAAATGCAGCGCGCGGTGATGGGCGCGGCCATAGCTGAGCCCGGCAAGGATACGATCAGGATCGGCGGTAAAGCCGCGATAGGCAAAAAACATCGCTTCGATGCCCTGCCGCAACTGTTCATCGGTCAGGAACAGCAGCGTCTCGTTCCCGGCGGGATGCGGCGCGCGGGTGTCGGTCATGGTCTGCTCCTTCTTGCCCTGCCTGATTTTAAGTCAGTCTTGTTGACATTCCAAGTCTGAACTGGTAGCGAATCGCAGTTTTCGCGCAACTATATGTTCGCATCGGACATAAATTGCGCAACATATGAAAAGCACCCGAAGGAGGATGGGCATGGCCGGAGCATATGATGATCGCGATGGAAAAATCTGGCTGGATGGCCAGATGGTCGACTGGCGTTCGGCCAAGGTCCATGTCCTGACCCACGCTCTGCACTATGCCAGTTCCGTTTTCGAAGGGGAGCGCGCCTATAACGGCAAGATCTTCCTGTCGCGGCAGCATTCGGAGCGGCTGCATTTCTCGGCC
Organism: Mesobacterium hydrothermale; assembly: GCF_035818635.1. Lineage (NCBI taxonomy): Bacteria > Pseudomonadati > Pseudomonadota > Alphaproteobacteria > Rhodobacterales > Roseobacteraceae > Mesobacterium > Mesobacterium hydrothermale. The sequence goes on from NZ_JAYLLH010000031.1 coordinate 27,902, forward strand.
GGCGAACTGGATTTCAAGATCCCCTTCAGCGTCGATGAAATCGAGGCCGCAAAGCAGGAGGTGTTGAAGGTCAACGGTTTCACCGATGCCTATGTCCGTGCGGTTGCGTGGCGCGGCGCCGGCGAAGACATGGGTGTCGCCTCGGCCCGGAACCCGGTGCGCCTTGCGATCGCGGCATGGGAATGGGGCAACTACTATGGCGATGCCAAGTACCAGGGCGCCAAGCTGGACATTTCCAAGTGGAAGCGCCCCAGCCCGGAAACCATCCCCGTGCACGCCAAGGCGGCGGGTCTTTACATGATCTGCACGATCTCGAAACACGCTGCAGAGGCCAAGGGCTGTTCCGACGCGCTGTTCATGGATTACCGCGGCTACGTGGCCGAGGCGACGGGCGCCAACATCTTCTTCGTCAAGGATGGCGAGGTGCACACGCCCAAGCCCGACTGCTTCCTGAACGGCCTGACCCGTCAGACCGTGATCCAGATGCTCAAGGAAAAGGGCATCGCCGTGCATGAACGCCACATCATGCCGGAAGAGATGGAAGGCTTTGAACAGTGCTGGCTGACCGGCACCGCGGCAGAGGTCACCCCGGTTGGCCAGATCGGCGACTATCGTTTCGAGGTTGGCGCGCTGACCCGTGACATCGCCGAAAGCTATGAGGCGCTGGTGCGCAGCTAAGCTGGCACAGCGGGCGAACCGCGGCTTTTGTTTGCTGCGAGCGACGCCCGCCCTGCGGATCGAACCAGACCCCGGGCCGTGTGCCCGGGGTTTTTTGTCAGGCCTGCGATGTGGCCCGCAGCATCGCGGTGTTGGACTGGATCAACCCGTTCATTTCCGAAATCCGTGCAAGGTGGGTTTCGATCGCCTGCTGGCAGTAATCCAGCTGGTGCACGATCCCGGCCAGCGCTTCGCCGGAATCTTCCAGCGCGGCGCTTTCGATCTTGCACATCATCCGGGTCGAACTGAGCCCGGTGACATAGCGGTTCATGTCCAGCACACTGCGGGCAAGGTTGCCAGCCTCAAGCTCCACCACTTTCAGGGCCTCTGCCGCGCGCTTGCGATAGTCCAGCGCTTGCTGGCGCAGACGCGCGCTTTCGCCCGGCACGTCGATTTCATCGTTGGTCAGGCTTGATGTCTGCCGCCCGAAGCGCTGTGCCATTTGCACCTGCAACGCCGCCGCACAGGCCAGGAACTGCCCGGTAAAGATCGAATCGCGGATACGGGCAAAGGGGCTGTCCTTGCCGTGGCTGAAGGCATGCACCCACGCGGTCATTTCATCCAGCATCGCGCCATAGTTGATCGAAATCGCGCTGATCGGGCCGCCTGCGTTTTCCAGCCGCGACGCGAGGATCCGCATGTTCATCGGCACCGTGCGGATCGTCCGAAAGGCATGCAGCATTTCCGAGGTTTCAACCTGCACCTGCATGATCGCGTCCGACATGGTCAGGAACCGGTGTTGCCAGCTTTCGGGGGACCGTTCCGTCCGGCTGAGCTGTTCGCGCATTTCCGTCATCAGTGCGACCGACGAGAAATTGGCATAGTTGGTATACCCCATCTCGGCGATCCGCTGTTGCAGACGGCCGGCACTTTGTTCGGGTGTCAGGCCGTCCTGTTCGTCGGCCAGCAGGTCTTCGTACAGGGCGATGACCTTGCCGTGCAGCGGGCTGGTGGGTTTCAGCCGGACCGAAACATAGCCGTCATTGCTGGGCGCGGCGACGGCAAACACCCAGTAGAACCGCCCGTCGGCGGACCGGTTCTTGACATAGGCGCCGATGGGTTGACCCGATTTCAGCACCTGCCAGAACAGCCAGAACACGCCCTTGGGCATGTCCGGGTGGCGCACGATCTTGTGCGGGGCCCCACGCATCTGGGCCCATTCATAGCCCGATACCCGGCGGAATACGCCGTTGCAGGCCTGGATCACCCCGCGTTCATCGGTGCGGGAAAAGAACATTTCGGCAATGTCAAACGGCACCTCGCCCGGCAGCAGGCTGAGGTGATCGAACGAACGCTTGCGGTCAAGAATGGTCATGCGGCCGGGCCCCTGGCAGATCGGAATGCCCGGAGCATCGGGCCAAGCCGTTGCCAAAAGATGAAAATCGTACAGACGGTTCAGTCGATTTGTACGGGGCGCGCTTCGATCACGACAAAGGCCTGCGCCCAGGGGTGGTCGTCGGTCAGCGTGACGTGGATGATCGCCTCGTGTCCCGGCGGTGTCATCTGGTCCAGCCGTTCCCGGGCCCAACCCGTCACCGCCATCACCGGCTGACCGGTGGGCAGGTTGGAAACCGCCATGTCACGCCAGGAAATGCCCATGCGCAACCCCGTGCCAAGCGCCTTGGAACAGGCCTCTTTCGCGGCCCAGCGTTTGGCATAGGTGCCGGCCACGTCCTTGCGGCGTTCGGCCTTGCGCTGCTCGACCTCGGTGAAGACGCGATTGCGGAACCGGTCGCCGAACCTGTCCAGCGTCGCGGCGATCCGGTCTATGTTCGCAAGGTCGGTGCCGATGCCAAGGATCATCCCTCGACCCTTAGATCATAGACGGTGATCCCCGCCGCGCCGCCGTCGCACAACGCCACCAGACGCGCGCCCAGGGCGCGGTGGTCGGGGTCCCGGGCATAGGTCGCCAGTGCCTCGGCATCGGCAAAGTCGATGGTGAACCCGGCGGGATACTCTGGCGTCTTGCCTTCGAAATCCGCGTTCGGACCGCAGACAAACCCGCCTGCGCCCGCCAGCCGCCGCGTCAGCGCCTGAAGCCCCTGCATCACCTCGTCCAGCGCGTCTTTGTCCGCATCGGGCCGCAACCGCAGGAAGACACAATGCCGGATCAAGTCCGCGCCTCGTCCATCAGGCGGCGCATTTCGCGGATTGCCGGGTCCAGGCCCAGAAAGATCGCCTCGCCGATGATGAAATGGCCGATGTTCAGTTCCATCACCTCGGGAAAGGCGGCAACGGGTTTCACGGTGTCATAGGTCAGGCCATGGCCGGCGTGCACCTCAAGCCCGAGGCTGTAGGCATAGGCCGACATTTCGCGCAGCGATTTCAGTTCCGCTTCGGCGTCGTCCATCCGGCCTTCGGCGAAGGCATCGCAATAGGCGCCGGTGTGCAGTTCGATCACCTGCGCGCCGATCCGGTTGGCGGCCGTGATCTGTGCCTCATCCGCGGCAATGAAGATCGACACCCGGCAGCCGGCGTCACGCAGCGGGGCGATGAAATGGGCCAGCTTGTTTTCCTCGCGTGCGACTTCCAGTCCGCCTTCGGTGGTGCGTTCCTCGCGCTTTTCGGGGACGATGCAGACGGCGTGCGGCTTGTGACGCAGCGCAATGGCCTGCATTTCTTCGGTCGCCGCCATTTCCAGGTTCAGCGGAATCGACAGCTCTGCCATCAGCGCGTCGATGTCGGTGTCGGTGATGTGGCGGCGGTCCTCGCGCAGGTGCGCGGTGATGCCGTCTGCGCCCGCTGCCTCGGCCAGTTTGGCCGCGCGCAGCGGATCGGGATAGGCCCCGCCACGGGCGTTGCGCACGGTGGCGACATGGTCGATGTTCACGCCCAGACGAAGACGGCCGGCAAAGCTCATTTGATCAAATCCTTGATGGTTTTCGGAGAATTTAGTCCGCCTTGGCGCTCGCGTCAGCCTGTTTCTTGTGTTTCAGCGCGGCGAGTTTCGCCTTGAGCACACCCTTGCGGCGGTTCTGGTAGACCCGGATCACCGGCACCGACAGGTAATAGGCCACAAGCCCGGCGATGATACCGGGGATGATGCCGCCGATCATGTAAGGAAAGAACACTTCGTTGTAGAAGATATGCAGTTCGGTCCAGTCCGGCTGCGCACCGTTGAACAGCGACAGCAGGTTTTGCCACAGGTCGCGTCCTGCGCCGTAGAACTTGCTGACAAGGCTGCCATGTTCGGCCTTGCGGTCGAGCCCCAACAGCCAGTTGCCGGTAGTCATCGCGGCGACGCCGATCGGCACATAGGTCAGCGGGTTGCCAAAAAAGGTCGACAGCAGCGCGGCAAGGATATTGCCGCGCATCACCGTGGCGATGATGGCGGCGGTCAGGAAGTGCAGGCCGTAAAACGGGGTGAAGGTGGTGAAGACACCGGCAAAGATGCCGCGCGCGATCTTTTCCGGCGGATCGGGCAGGCGGTGCAGGCGATGGCGCACGTAACGCGCTGCCCTGGCCCAGCCGCCGCGGGGCCAGAGGGCTTCTCGGATAATTCTCCAGAACGGTCGCCTGTCGCGGCGCTTGAAGACCATCCTGGTGTCCTTCCTTGCTTATTCTGCTGCCGCCGTTCGGGCGGCGAGGCTCGGGTCACGTCTGCGCGCCACGCTGGCCACATCGCTTTCCGCTTCCAATGCTGACATGAGCGAATGCAGGTGTTCTGCATCCCGCAGGTCGATATCAATAAGAAGGCGGTAGAAATCCGGTTTACGATCCACAAACACTAGGTCCGTGATATTGGCCTTGCGCTCTCCAATCAATGTGCAAATCCGTCCCAGCACACCGGCGTCGTTCCCAATCGTCAATTCCAGCGTAACCGTATAGATTGCCGGGTGTTTTCCGCTGGCCCAGTGCAGGTCGAGCCAGCGCGACGGCTGGTCTTCGAACTCTTCCAGCGCGGCACAGTCGATTGTGTGAACCGTAACACCCTTGCCGCGGAAGGTGATGCCGACGATTCGTTCGCCTGGAAGCGGCTGGCAGCACGGCGCACGATCGAAGGATTGGCCGGGCGACAGGCCGATCAGCGCCCGCTTGCGCTCGATCTCGTCGCTGTCATGGCTGGCCAGGTCGGGATAGACCGCCTGCACCACGTCCTGCGCCGTCAGTTCGGCGCTGCCGAGGCGGGCCAGCAGGGTTTCGATATCGGGCAGCCGCAGGGTACGGGCGGCGCTTTCCAGGGTCTTGTCGCTGGATTTCTTGCCGACATGTTCAAAAGCGGACCGTGCCAGTTCCGCGCCCAGCTTGACAAAGCGTTCGCGGTCGGCCTCGCGCAAGGCCCGCCGGATTGCGGACTTGGCCTTGCCGGTGATGGCGATGTCCAGCCAGGTGGCCTGCGGCTCCTGGCCCTGGGCGGTGATGATTTCAACCGACTGGCCGTTCTTCAGCCGGGTCCACAACGGCACGCGCAGCCCGTCGACCTTGGCGCCGACACAGCCCGAGCCGATCCGCGTGTGGATCGCATAGGCGAAATCCAGCGGCGTCGCCCCGCGCGGCAGCTGAACCACGTCACCCTTGGGAGTGAAGCAGAACACCTGGTCGGAATACATTTCCAGCTTCACCGCTTCGAGGAATTCGTCGTGGTCGTCCTCGCCGTCGAACTGTTCGGTCATCGACGCGATCCATTTCGACGGATCGACGGCGAACGGGTTATGGCTGCGCACCCCGTCGCGATAGGACCAGTGCGCGGCCACCCCGGTTTCGGCCACGTCATGCATCTGGCGGGTGCGGATCTGCACCTCGACCCGCTTGCCGTCGCGGCCCGACACAGTGGTGTGGATGCTGCGATAGCCGTTCGACTTGGGCTGGCTGATGTAATCCTTGAACCGGCCCGGAACCGCCAGCCAGCGGCGATGGATCACCCCCAGCGCGGCATAGCAGTCTTCGTCCGACCGGGTGATGACGCGGAAGCCGTAGATGTCGGACAAGCGCGAAAACGCCAGGTCCTTTTCCTGCATCTTGCGCCAGATCGAATAGGGTTTCTTGGCGCGGCCGAACACCTCGGCCTTGATCCCGGCCTTGTCCAGTTCCGACCGCATGTCGGACGTGATCCGGTGGATGACGTCACCGGTTTCCTTTTGCAGCGTGATGAACCGGCGGATGATGCTGGCGCGCCCATCGGGGTTCAGCACGCGAAAGGCCAGGTCTTCCAGTTCTTCGCGCATCCATTGCATGCCCATGCGGCCTGCCAGCGGCGCGAAGATATCCATCGTTTCGCGCGCTTTCTGAACCTGCTTGTCCGGCCGCATCGCCTTGATGGTGCGCATATTGTGCAGGCGGTCGGCCAGCTTGACCAGGATCACCCGCAGGTCCTTGGACATGGCCATGAACAGCTTGCGGAAGTTTTCCGCCTGCTTGGTTTCCGTACTGGACAGTTGCAGGTTGGTCAGCTTGGTGACGCCATCGACCAGCATGGCGATTTCGTCGCCAAAGGTCTTGGCGACCTCGCTGTAGGTGGATTTGGTGTCTTCGATGGTGTCGTGCAGCAGCGCGGTGATGATCGTCGCATCGTCCAGCTGCTGTTCGGTCAGGATCGCCGCCACGGCGACCGGATGGGTGAAATACGGCTCGCCCGAGTGCCGCAACTGCCCCTCGTGCATCAGGCGGCCATAGTCATAGGCCGCCCGGATCAGGTCTGCGTTGGTCTTCGGGTTGTAGTTGCGGACCAGGGCAATCAGGTCATCGGCAGGAATCATGGTGCCCCGTTATCTCCTGCGGTGCGGCCTTAGCCTTGCCCCTGCGCTTCCATCAGGGCGCGAAGCAGCTTTTCCTCGGACATGTCGTCGTCGGCGGGCTTGTCGGCCTCGGCGCCCATCAGCAGAGCCATCGAATCCTCTTCCGGCTCGTCCACTTCGATCTGGGTCTGGTTGGCCTCGATCAGACGTTCGCGCAGTTCGTCGGCGGATTGGGTTTCCTCGGCGATTTCGCGCAGGGCGACAACCGGGTTCTTGTCGTTGTCGCGGTCGACGGTCAGGGCAGCCCCTTCCGAAACCTCGCGCGCACGATGTGCGGCCAGCATCACCAGTTCAAACCGGTTGGGAACCTTGTCTACGCAGTCTTCAACCGTCACGCGGGCCATGAGGAATCTCCGAAACTTATCTGGGTCGACGTCAGAAGCTGCCTAAGTAGGGCCTTGACCGGAAAAACGCAAGCCGGGAATCACAGGGGTTTCACCTCTGTAACGTCATCTTGTGGCAAGTCGGTCAGCATCTGGCGCACCGTGCGGTGCAGTGCCGGGTGGCGCCAGTCGGGCGCGATGTCGGCCAGCGGCACCAGCACGAAGGGCCGGTCCTGGATCCGCGGATGCGGCAGGATCAACCGGTCGGGGGCCTCGGCGCGCTGGCGTTCGATCGGCAGCGCCTGCCAGCGATCGAAGGTGGTGCGGTCAGGCAGAACGCTGTCACCGATGGCCAGCAGGTCAAGGTCAATCGACCGCGCCTGCCAGCGCCCGCCCCGTTCGCGGCCAAACGCGGCCTCGATCCGGTGCAGCTGGCCCAGGATTTCGGGGGCGACGAGGTCGCTTTGCACGGCGACGGCGGCATTCACATAGTCCGGCCCGGCGCCGGCCGGAAAGCAGGGCGTCGCGAAAAACCGGCTGATCCGGCGCAGCCGCAGCCCATGCGCGGCAAATGCTCCCAGTGCATGGCGCAGCGTTTGTGCTGAATTTCCAGCCCAAGACGGCTGGTTTGCCCCCAGCGCGACCAGGATTTCTTGCCTGAATTGCATCATAAGAGTACCCTTGATACATAGACGCGCTTGAAGCGCGACGTAAAACGCATAGAAACAAAGCTACTAGGCTCTGCGGCCATTTTACACTCACGGACGTAAGCAGGGCCTTTTCGTGAAAGGATTTTTGATGTTTTACAAGGACGAACGGCTGGCGCTGTTCATCGATGGATCGAATCTGTACGCCGCCGCGAAGGCGTTGGGATTTGATATCGACTACAAGCTTCTGCGCCAGGAATTCGTGCGTCGTGGCAAGATGTTGCGCGCGTTTTACTATACCGCCCTTCTCGAGAACGACGAGTATTCCCCGATTCGACCGCTTGTCGATTGGCTACACTACAACGGTTTCACAATGGTGACGAAGCCGGCCAAGGAATACACCGACAGTCAGGGGCGACGTAAAGTAAAGGGCAACATGGACATCGAACTGACCGTCGATGCCATGGAATTGGCCCCGCGCGTCGATCACATTGTGTTGTTTTCGGGGGATGGCGATTTCCGTCCGCTGGTGGAAAGCCTTCAGCGCCAGGGGGTGCGGGTTTCAGTGGTCTCGACCATCCGCAGCCAGCCGCCGATGATCGCTGATGAACTGCGCCGACAGGCCGATAATTTCATCGAACTGGATGAATTGCGCGACGTGATCGGCCGCCCGCCACGGGAACAGACCGCGGAACGCCGGTTCGAGGTCGCCGGGGACAAATGAGCGCCGCACATGCCTGAGGGAGTGGGGCCCGGGGCAAGATGACGGAACTCGCAACACTTGCTGGGCTGTTCGCTGTCGCGTTCGGCGCAGCCACCTTGTTGCCGATCCAGTCCGAAATCGTCTTTGTCGGCGTTCAGCTGTCAGGGGTGGTGCCGCTTTGGGCGCTTGTCGTCGTGGCCAGCGTGGGCAACACGCTGGGCTCTGCGCTGAACTATGTCCTGGGTCTTTACGTTGAACACTTCCACGGTCGCCGGTGGTTTCCGGTGACCGAGGAACAACTGGAGCGCGCCCAGAAATGGTATGCCCGCTGGGGCATCTGGACGCTGCTTTTCAGTTGGGCACCGTTGGGCGACGCGATGACGGTGATCGCGGGCATCATGCGCACGCCGTGGTGGCTGTTCCTGACGCTGGTGTCGATTTCCAAGACCGCGCGGTACATCGTGCTGGCCTGGATCACCGCCCATGTCAGTTCCTGAGGTCAGTTGCGGAACGCCGCCGCCCGCGCGTTGATGTCGTTGTGGATCGCGATCACCTCGTCGGGCCAGGTGCTCTTGATATAGGCCAGCACGTCCAGAACCTCGTCCATTGTCAGAACATCGGCAAACCCGGACATGCGGGATTTGTAGGTGCCGCCGATGATCGCCTCTGTCCCCAGCGCGGTGATCTGGATCAGCAGCGGGTCAGCGTGGTGCCAGGTGTGGCCGGTTTCGTCATGCGGCGGGGCCGGCATGTAGCCGTCCGCGTCGGGCGCTTTCCAGTTCGGCTCGCCTTCCAGCTTTGCGCCATGACAGGCGGCGCAATGGTCCTGGTACAGCACCGCGCCGTTTTCCACCCGCGCCGCGTCCTGATAAGGCAAAAGGCTTTCGGCAAGGGCGGGGCCACCGGTCAGCGCGGCGGCAAGGGTCAGCTGTCTGAACATGTCTCTCTCCCATGTTTTGCGCACTAAACTGGGTTCCCGCGCTGGACGCTCAAGTCACACCGGCGTGAGCCGCGCAGGACTGGACCGGCGCGCCGCGACAGGCTAGGTCAGCCGCAACGACGGAGGCCTGCCATGACCAAACCCGCCCTTGCCCTGTATCTTGCCGCGCCGCGCGGGTTCTGTGCCGGTGTCGACCGGGCAATCAAGATCGTCGAGATGGCGCTGGAGAAATGGGGCGCGCCGGTGTTTGTCCGGCACGAGATCGTGCACAACAAATACGTGGTCGACGACCTGAAATCCAAGGGCGCGGTGTTCGTCGAGGAACTGGACGATTGCCCCGACGACCGGCCGGTGGTGTTTTCCGCCCATGGCGTGCCGAAATCCGTCCCGGCCGAAGCGGCGCGGCGTGAAATGGTCTTTGTCGATGCCACCTGCCCGCTGGTCAGCAAGGTTCATATCGAAGCGCAGCGCCACGCCGAAGCGGGCCTTCAGATGATCATGATCGGCCATGCGGGCCACCCTGAAACCATCGGGACGATGGGGCAATTGCCCGACGGAGAGGTCTTGCTGGTCGAAACGGTCGAGGACGTGGCCGGTGTGACGGTGCGCGACCCGGCGAAGCTGGCCTTTGTGACGCAAACCACCCTGTCGGTGGATGATACGGCGGATATCGTGGCGGCCTTGCAGGCGCGGTTTCCCGCCATCGTCGGCCCGCACAAGGAAGACATCTGTTACGCCACCACCAACCGGCAAGAGGCGGTTAAGGCGATTGCCCCCAAGGTGCAGGCGATGCTGGTGGTGGGCGCGCCCAATTCGTCGAACTCGCGCCGCCTGGTCGAGGTCGGCCGCCGCGCGGGCTGCGGCTATGCCCAGCTGGTGCAGCGGGCGACGGATATCGACTGGCGCGCGCTGGAGGGCGTGACTTCGGTCGGCATCACCGCCGGCGCCAGCGCGCCCGAGGTGCTGATCGAAGAGGTGATCCAGGCGTTCCGCGACCGGTTCGACGTGACCGAAGAAGTTGTGGAAACCGCCCGCGAGGACGTGGAATTCAAGGTGCCGCGCGTGCTGCGGCAGGCGTAACGCGCCCTTGCCCCGCGCAGCCCTCTGGCTGGCAGGGTGGGGTTCGGTGTGAACCATCTGGACAAAGGCGAAGATCGGCGCCGTGCCACGGGGGCAGACTGTACCCGGGGGGCGTAAACCCCCGGGTCACCCGGTTGGGGCGGGTCGATGAACCCTCCCCGGGTTTGTCGGGCCGAATGGCTGGTGGGCCATCCGCATCCGTCATCTTCGGCGTTGCAACAGGGGCAAGGTGCCCGCAGGGGCGTTCAGGTTCGGTTAACCCGCCGCGCGGTGGGGGCAGGGGCGAAACGCGGTCGCCGCCTTTGGTCTGGCCCCCAGGGTCCGGTGACGCTAGAAACCGGGGCAGCGCAGCACCAAGAGGCACCCATGCCCCAGATCCCCCGTTCCGCCCTGATCCTTGGCCTTGCCGGTCTCGTCCCCTTTGTCTGGGGCGCGTTGACCGTGGTGAACGACGGGCTGGCGGACTGGGGGCTGCGTACGCTGGGCGGGCGGTTCGTCGGGCCCTATGTGCAATTGTTCTATGGCTCGGTCATCCTCAGCTTCATGTCGGGCGTGCTGTGGGGGTTTGCCACCAGGGCCACTGGCCGTCAGGCCGCCACCGGCTATGCCCTGTCGGTGATCCCGGCGCTTTGGGCGTTTTTCATGACCGGCGGCGGACCCGCCAGCGCGGCGCTGAACCTGATGACCGGCTTTGCCGGGTTGTTGCTGCTGGACTGGGCGTTCTGGCGCTGGCAGCTTGCCCCCGATTGGTGGATGGCGCTGCGGGTGCCGCTGACCGCCATCGTCCTGTTGTGCCTGTCCATCGGGGTGCTGATATGAGCGACCGTGAAACCATTGCCGTCTATGACGCCCGCGCCGCGGAATACGACCAGATCACCAAGGCCGAAGAGCCCGGCACGCTGCTGAAGGCCTTCGTTGCCGCATTGCCAAAGGGCGCAAGGGTGCTGGACCTTGGCTGCGGTCCCGGCGGCGCGTCGCGGGTGATGGGCGCACGGGGGTTCATCGTCGACGGAATGGACGCCTCTGCCGAGATGGTGGCACTGGCCGGTCAGCACCCGGGCGTGACCGCCTGGCAGGCAGAGTTTTCCGATCTGGATGCCGACGGCATCTATGACGGGGTCTGGGCCAATTTCAGCCTGCTGCACGCGCCGCGCGACGACATGCCGAGCCACCTGGCCGCGATCAAGCGAGCGTTGCGCCCCGGCGGGGTGTTCCATGTCGCGGTGAAGGAAGGCGACGGCAGCCGGCGCGACGGGATCGGGCGGCTATATACCTATTACACCGAAACGGCGTTGCGGGGGCTGCTGGAACAGGCCGGGTTCACCCCGCGGGAATTCCGGTCGGGGGTCGATATGGGCCTTGACGGGGTCGAGGCACCGTGGATATCCGTCCTCTCCCATGCCTGATCTTTTTGCCTATACCGATGGTGCGTGTTCCGGAAATCCCGGCCCTGGTGGCTGGGGTGTGCTGATGCGCGCCATGAACGGCGATACCGTCCTGAAAGAGCGCGAACTCAGCGGTGGCGAGGCCCAGACGACCAACAACCGGATGGAACTGATGGCCGCGATCATGGCGCTGGAAACGCTGGATCGTCCCAGCGCGCTGACGGTCGTGACCGACAGCGCCTATGTCAAGAACGGGGTGACCGGCTGGATCTTCGGCTGGAAACGGAACGGCTGGAAGACGGCGGCGAAAAAGCCCGTCAAGAACGCCGAACTGTGGCAGCGGCTGGATGCGGCGCAGGCGCGACACACCGTGACGTGGAAATGGGTCAAGGGCCATGCCGGGCACCCGGAAAACGAACGTGCCGACGAACTGGCCCGCGCGGGCATGGCGCCGTTCAAGGGATAGGGCGGGCGTTCAGGACCGGTTGCCGTAGGTCTTCCACAGCCAGATCAGCACCAAAGACCCGAGAATGGCACCGATGAACCCGGCTGCCGCCCCCATCACCGCCAGCAGCGCCCGCAGCACCAGACCACCGATCAGCGCCCCGGCGATGCCGATCGCCATCGTGACCACGATGTCGGTTTCCATCTTCATCGCGCGGGTGGCCAGAAAACCCGCCGCGGTGCCGATGATGACCAGCCAGAGAATGCCCATCGGTGCCTCCTGTCAGCGTTTGCGGAACCGGGTCGGCACGATGATCAGCGCGCCGATGGACGCGATGATGGCATTCCAGCCCGGTCTTTGAAAGCCAAAGCCGAACATCACCCAGACGAAGTAGAACAGCAGCGCCCCGCCAAGGCAGATGATGACCGAGGGCAGCACGCCGTTGCGCGTGACCCCGCTGCGTTCCGAAATCACACCGACGATGCCCGCAATCAACAGCGTGCCGATCAGCGATGGGAACATGGGTCTATCCTCCGAATGTGGTGCCTTTGGGCACCGCTGTCCCGCGCAGGAAAGTGGCCGCATCCTGCGCGCCCTTGCCGGCCTTCTGTGCCATGGTCACCTGAATCGCCCCGTCGCCGCAAGCGATCCGCAGCGTGTCGTCCAACGCAGCGCCCGCCGGGCCGGTTCCGTCCGCAAGGCGGGACTTCAGCAGCTTCACCCGCTCGCCCTGCAGCGTGGTCCAGGCCCCAGGAAAGGGCGACAGGCCTCGGATCTGGCGATCCACCTCGACCGCCGGGCGGGTCCAGTCGATCTGCGCCTCGGCCTTGTCGATCTTGGCGGCATAGGTCACGCCGTCCTCGGGCTGCGGTTCTGGCGTCAGCTCGGGCAGGCGGTCCAGCGCCTGGACGATCAGTGCGGCGCCCATGGCTGACAGGCGGTCGTGCAGGTCCGCGGTGGTTTCCTCCGCGCCGATGGGCGTCGTTTCGCGCAGCAGAACGGGGCCGGTGTCCAGCCCGGCTTCCATCTGCATGATGCAGATGCCGGTTTCCCTGTCGCCCGACAGGATCGCGCGATGGATCGGTGCGGCCCCGCGCCAGCGCGGCAAAAGCGAGGCATGGATGTTCAGGCACCCGAAGGCCGGCGCATCCAGAACGGCTTGCGGCAGGATCAGCCCATAGGCGACAACCACGGCGACATCGGCGTTCAACGCGGCGAAATCCGCCTGGTCCTCGGGCGATTTCAGCCGTTCGGGGTGGCGCACCGGCAGGCCCAGCGCTTCGGCCCGGGCCTGCACCGGGGTCGGGCGGTCCTTCTTGCCGCGTCCGGCCGGGCGCGGCGGCTGGCAATAGACGGCGGCGATCTCGTGACCGGCATCGACCAGCGCCTCCAGCACCGGGACGGAAAATTCAGGGCTGCCCATGAAGACGATGCGCATGTGTTCCTCCGTTTCGGCGGGGGTGGGTCCCGGCCTTAGCCCAGCTTGCGCGCCTTGCGCAGCAGCATGTCGCGTTTCACCTTGCTCAGCCGGTCGAAGAACAGCTTGCCGTTCAGGTGGTCGATCTGGTGCTGGACCGAGGTCGCCCAAAGCCCGACGAAATCGCGTTCCTCGACCTCTCCGGCGGCATTCAGAAAGCGCACGGTCACAGCACGCGGGCGTTTGATTTTCGCCGACACGCCCGGCAGGTTCGGGCTGGCCTCGTCATGGTCGCGCAGGTGGATGCTGGCATGCAGCACCTCGGGGTTGGCCATGCGCACGGCCTGCCCGCGGGTTTCCGAGGCATCGACCACGGCCAGCCGTTTCAGCACACCGATCTGGTTGGCGGCAAGGCCCACGCCGGGCATCGCCTCCATCGTGTCGATCATGTCGTCCCAGATCGCGCGGATCTCGTCGGTGATCTGTTCGACCGGCTCGGCCACGGTTTTCAGCCGCTTGTCCGGCCAGGGCAGGCAGGGGCGCACGGTCATGTCAGGGCCTCGTATTCCGCGATCAGGGCGGCGCGGGCACCGGGGGACATCCGGTCCCAGTGCAGCAGCCCGTCAAGGTGGTCGGTTTCATGCTGGACGATGCGCGCCGCCGCCCCGGTCAGGGTGACGCGCCGGGGCAGACGGTCCGCGGTTTCATACTGCAAGTCGATCGTCGCGGGGCGGATCACGCGGGCGGATACGCCGGGCACCGACAGGCAAGCCTCTTCGCCCTCTGCCTCTGCGCCCACCGGCACGATCACCGGGTTCAGCACCGCAATCGGGCTGCGCGGCCCGTCCTTCCAGGTTGCGTCCATCACGAAGACCCGCGTCATCACGCCGATCTGCGGCCCGGCCAGTCCCCGGCCATAGGCGGCATACATGGTGTCAAACATGTCGGCGATCAGGGCCGAGACATCCTCTGCCCCGACCGGGTCACAGGGCTGCGACAGCCGCGCATCGGGATATTTCAGAACCGGGCGGACGGTCACATCCGGTCTCGCGCGCGCTCTTTCTTGAGCTTGACCATCTTGCGGGTGATCATCTGGCGTTTCATCGGACCAAGGTAGTCGATGAACAGTTTGCCGTTCAGATGGTCGATCTCGTGCTGGACGCAGGTCGCCCAAAGCCCGTCGAACTCTTCTTCCTGCGGGTTGCCGTTCCGGTCGATCCAGCCCACCTTGACGACCTTGGGGCGCGTCACCTCGGCATATTGTTCGGGGATCGACAGGCAGCCTTCCTCGTAGACATTGGTTTCGTCCGAGCGGGCCAGGACCTCGGGGTTGAACATCACCAGAGGGCGCGGCGTCGCGTCCTTTTCCTTGACGCAATCCAGAACGATCAGCCGGTCCAGAACGCCGACTTGCGGCGCGGCCAGACCGATGCCCGGCGCATCATACATGGTTTCCAGCATGTCGTCGGCCAGCGTGCGCAATTCGTCCGACAGGTCAGAGACAGGGGCGCATACCTTTTTCAGGCGCGGATCGGGATGGATGAGAATGGGCCGTTTCATGCCGCTCATCTAGGACAGGACGCGGAAATGCGCAATATCCCGCACTTGATCTGGCCCCTTGCAGCCGGGGCCAAATCCGCTAGCGTCCGGCAAAGCGAATGACGAGGGAAGAGTATGAGCCAATTCGACGAGGTGATCGACCGCCACGGAACCCATTGCGTGAAGTGGGACATGATGGACAAGGCCTATGACGTGCCGGCTGACAGCGGTCTGGCGATGTGGGTGGCCGACATGGATTTCCGCCCGCCGGCCTGCGTGCAGCACGCGCTGGACGGGATGACCCGGCATGGCATCTACGGTTATTTCGGCGATGACCGCGACTACAAGGCGTCGATCCAGTGGTGGATGCAGAACCGCCATGGCTGGGCGGTGGACCCGTCCTGGGTGTTCTCGACCCACGGGCTGGTGAACGGCACCGGCCTGTGTGTCGATGCCTTTACCGCGCCGGGCGACGGCGTCGTGCTGTTCACCCCGGTCTATCACGCCTTTGCCCGCGTGATCCGCGCGGCGGGACGGAACGTGGTGGAATGCGAGCTGGTCAAGGACGAGGCCGGGCTCTACCGCTATGACTTCGACGCCTATGACGCGATGATGACCGGGGCGGAGAAGATGGTGATCCTGTGTTCGCCGCATAACCCCGGTGGCCGGGTCTGGACGCGCGAGGAATTGCAGGGCGTCGCAGATTTCGCCAAGCGTCACGACCTGGTGCTGGTGTCGGACGAAATCCACCACGATCTGATCATGCCGGGCCACAGCCATATCCCGATGCCACTGGTCGATGACAGCATCGCCGACCGGCTGGTGATGATGACGGCCTCGACCAAGACGTTCAACATCGCGGGCAGCCATACCGGCAACGTCATCATCGCCGACGAGGGCTTGCGCGCGAAATTCGCCGCGCGCATGGGGGCGTTGGGAATTTCGCCGAATTCTTTCGGCCTTTTCATGACGACCGCCGCCTATTCGCCCGAAGGCGCGGCCTGGGTCGACGAGCTGTGCGCCTATATCGACGGCAACCGACAGATCTTCGACGCGGCGGTGAACACCATTCCCGGCGTCACCTCGATGCCGCTGGAGTCGACCTATCTGTCCTGGGTGGATTTCGACGGCATTGGCATGGGCAGCGAGGAATTCATTGCCCGGGTCGAGAAAGAGGCGCATATCGCCGCGAACCACGGTGCGACCTTCGGCACCGGCGGCGAAAGCTTCCTGCGGTTCAACCTGGCCACCCCGCGCAGCCGCGTGATCGAGGCGGCGGAACGTCTGCAAAAGGCCTTTGCCGATCTTCAGTGACCGGTGCGGGTCAGGCCGCCACCGAGAAATGTTCAACCATCGCCGCCAGGTCCTCTGGCGGCGTTGTCGTTCTGACAAGGGCGCAGGCGTTGGGATAAAGCCGCAGCAGCGAACCATCGGAAAAGATAGAGGTGTTGGTGACGAACAGGACTTTCGCCTCTGGCTGGCGATAACCGGCATAGTCGGCAATCGCCAGCGCGCTTCGGTCGCCGATGAAAAGGTCCAGGACGATCACCCGGAAACTGCGTTGGCGCAGCGCCTCGATCGCGCTGGTCTGGGAACTGGTCAGCACCACCTTGGCACCAAGCGTTTCAAGATGTGCCTTCCAGAGCGCTCCAAGCGCGCGGCTGCTTTCAACGATCAAAGTCGACATGATACCGTCCGATCCAATCACCCTGCACCCGGTCTTGGGAGGGCAGTATTTGTTTCAATTGGAAAGAAACCGTTAAGCGCTTGGTCATACCGGTGAACAAATCGTGAGCCAGGCGTGGCGAAACCGGGGGATTTCCCGACTTGCCGACAGGGGGGGGCCTGCTAGTGGATTGAATCCAACATTTGGAACCCTCGATTTCTTGCGGCGATGATGTCGTTGGGGTCTGCCCGCCAAACG
>NZ_JAYLLH010000032.1:0-40283 GCF_035818635.1 Mesobacterium hydrothermale
CGCATGGCTTCGCTTACATTCTGGTATCGGCCCGACGCGACCAATGACTGAACCAACTGGTCTTGAGTTTCTGTTAGTACGACGTTGCGTGTGACCATGGAACAAATCTCCTCGCTGGCAATATATGCCAATGAGAGGTTTCAGTCAATGTTCGGAGCCTTGCATCACCGATTCTAAAGGGTCGTTTAGTAGCGATACCTAAAATTGCAAACGGCCCGATTTCATGCCCCTGATAGGCTATGCGCGCGTTTCCACAGAGGATCAGACCCCCCTGCCCCAGTCTGAGGCCATGCAAGCTGCGGGTTGCGTCGAGATATTCGAAGAACACGCCTCAGGTGGCAATCGTGCGCGGCCGGTGCTCGCGCGGGTGCTCGAACGTGTCCAGAGCGGCGACACGTTGGTCGTCGTGCGAATCGATCGGCTCGCGCGGTCGCTGTCGCACCTTCTTGAGGTGATTGAGCGTCTGGAGGCCAAGGGGGCTTTCTTCCGCTCGCTCCAAGACCCGATCGACACATCCTCACCACAGGGCAAGTTCACGCTGCAGGTTCTGGGCGCCGCGGCCGAGTTCGAACGCGCTCTGATCCGCGAACGCACCAAGGCCGGGCTTGCTTCTGCGCGGGCCAAAGGGCGCGTTGGTGGCAATCCTGGACTGCGCGCCAAAGACCCCGCCGCACTGCGCAAGGTGCGGCTGGCGCGACAGGACGGCTACATGGAGCGCCTCAACGAGACCGCGCAGGATTGGGTGCCCCATGTGCGCCGCTTGCGCCCCGATATGGCCTGGGAAGACCTGCTGCGGATCATCAATGGCCCCCTGCCCCCAGATCGCCATTGGACACAAAGCCGACTGCTCCGCGCTGTGAAGGCATATGTGCGCGACGGGTTCCTTCCTGCCGAGGTGCTTGGCCGCGCCGGACGCCGCGAAACCGATGACCGCCTGCCGGCCATCGTGGCGGCCATCAAAGGGTCGGACCCGGATATCACGCTACAAGCGATCTGCGACCGGTTGGAAGCCATGCGTGAGCGCACCCCTCGAGGCCGCACTGGCTGGCAGCCGTCTTCGGTCAAAATGCTGCTTGAGCGTGCGGAAAAGTTGGGGCTCCTCTGAACACGACACTTGTGTTGGCCTAACGGATTGCCACTAAATCTAGAAAGTGCTTGCACGAATCTGGCTGCTCGGGCAATAGTCTCGAAAAATAACGCGCGGTCACATAAAAAACGCGCCCACGGATCGGGGCAAACATGAGCGAAGCAGAACAGGATCTAGATATCGCCATCGGGCACTACGCGGAACTTCTCGCGTCGAACCTGCATGCTCAGCGCGCTGCACACTTCCCACCAGATGCAAAGAAGGTGATGCGCACTTTGACCAGCGGCGAAGCTGCTGAGCTCATTGGCGTCGACCATACCTATCTTCGGAAGCTTCATCGAGAAGGAAAGATCGTTGACGTCGAGACGACGGCTGGAAGTCATCGCCGCTATACGCTCGACGATATCTGGGAGATCCGGCAGACGCTTGAAGGAAACGCAAAAAAGTCTGGAACTTACGTGCCTGGACGTCGCGACGGTGACGAGCTTCAAGTCATTTCAGTGGTGAACTTCAAGGGCGGGTCCGGCAAAACGACGACGTCTGCTCACCTCGCTCAGCGCTTGGCGCTCAAGGGGTACAGGGTTCTTGCGATCGATCTCGACCCCCAAGCATCACTTTCGGCTCTTCACGGAATCCAGCCAGAACTCGACCTCATGGAGGGCGGAACCCTCTATGATGCCGTTCGCTATGACGATCCGGTTCCGATCGCCGAAGTGATCCGCAAGACCTACATCCGTGGCCTTGATCTTATCCCGGGCAACCTTGAACTCATGGAGTTCGAGCACGAGACGCCTGCTGCGATCCAGCGAGGCGGAGCGAAGGCGTTCTTCGCGAGAGTTCATGACGCACTCGATAGTGTTGAAGCGAACTACGACGTTGTTGTGATCGACTGCCCGCCGCAGCTTGGTTTCTTGACGATGTCAGCACTTTCCGCGTCCTCTGGTGTGCTCGTGACGGTTCACCCGCAGATGCTTGACCTTATGTCGATGTCCCAATTCCTGCGAATGACTGCGGATCTCCTTGGAGTAATCAGGGATGCAGGCGCAAATCTGCGCTTCGATTGGCTTCGCTTCTTGCCAACGCGATACAAAGTCGGCGACGCACCACAGACCGAAGTCATCGCCTTCATTCGCGGGCTCTTTGGGAGGTCGGTCCTGACCAATCACATGGTTGAGTCGACCGCAATTTCTGATGCCGGCTTGACCAAGCAAACGCTATACGAAGCTGACAAGAAGGACTTCACGCGTCAGACGTTTGATCGTGCGATCGAGTCTATGAACGCAGTGAACGATGAGATCGCTAAAATCATCCAGAACACATGGGGGCGGAATGGCAAGAAAGCCTAAACTTGGCCTGCCGCTGCAGACCCTTCGCAACGCTCCTGACGCTCTTGAAGGGCGCCGACTGCGTGGCGGTGTTTTTGAGATCGATCCGGCGCAGATTGTTACCGAAGGACGGTTGGATGACAGGCTTCAGATTGAAGTTGAGGGCCTGAAGAACTCTATTTCCAAGAACGGTCAGCGTGTGCCTGTCTTGGTCCGCCCACTGGAAGGCGATCGCTACAACCTGATCTATGGCCGCAGACGCTTGGAAGCATGTCGCGAACTCGGTATCAAAGTTCGAGCCATCGTCACAGAGGTTGAGGGTGATCAAGCGCTTCGAGATCAGCTTCTCGAGAACCAAGAGCGTCGTGATCTGAGCTTTATTGAACGTGCGCTTGTAGCGACGGCCCTTCTGGACGGCGACCATTTGGAAGGGGCTGAGCGCACCAATCGTGGTGTCGCCGAAGTCCTTAGCCTCCACGAAGCTGGGGTTTCACAGCTCTTGAGTGTCGTTCGGACGGTCGGCGAGGATCTCATCCAGGCAATTGGTGCAGCTCCTGGGATTGGTCGCCCGAGATGGGAAGAGCTCAAAAAGGCTTTGGGTGCCTACGACGGTAATCGGGACCAACTGCTAGCCATAGCTCATGCAGCCAAGTCCGGAAGTTCCGGCTCGGTCGATGAGGTTTCTGAGCGTGCGTTTCTCGCAGTTCTGGCAGCTGCGAAGAGCGCAGAAAAGAAAGCAAGCCCGTCTAGAAAGGGTGTGCCTGCTTTGGCGATCCCCGGTGTTGGAGCTGCGACGGTCAAGACCAGCCGCCAAGGCAAGCAGCTCAAACTTGATCTAACTACGGATGAACCTGATTTTATCAGCTGGTTGGAGGGCAACGCCCCAAAGCTGATTACCGAGCTTCATGAGCGCTGGAAGCGTTCAGGAGACTGAGGAAGAGCAACCAACAAGAAGGAGGCACGATACAGGCAAAAAGAAAAAGGCCCCGAGAAGCTAGCTTCACGAGACCTTTGTAAGGTTTCGCACCGGGATCAGCCCGCTACAAAATCTCAGTTTTCGCACTTCTGAATGTAGCGTTCTGGCCCCTACCCCGCAAGCGCAAAGCGATTCGCGGGCCCTAGAATTTTTGTCTTCGTGGACATTTTCATGGAGTACACACCAATCTCGCCGTTTATGCGGCCGATTTCGCTCGCCCATTTGCGCGTCATTGAGCGACCCGAGGCATCTGTTCCAGCCAGACCCGTTAACAAGTGGGAACTCCTGCGCGAGCTCTCCAAGGCGCAAGCGGCCTTTGGGGTCTCGGAACGTGATCTGACGGTTTTGCAGGGGCTCCTCAGCTTCTTTCCGGACGATGCGCTCGGCGGGAACGCCGAGATGGTCGTCTTCCCTTCGAACAAGGCGATCTGTGAGCGCCTGAATGGTATGCCCTGCTCCACGATGCGTCGTCACCTCGCGCGTCTTGTCGAGGCTGGCTTGCTCCAGCGGCGCGATAGCCCCAATGGGAAGCGCTACGTCCGTAAGCACGGCGAAGACCGCGTTGCCTTTGGCTTCGATCTTTCCCCGCTCTACTGTCAGTCCGAGGAGATAGCACGGGCCGCAGAGGCCGTACGTGAGGCTGAGGAGCGCGTCAGGCGCCTGAGAGAGGTCGTAAGCCTCATGCGCCGCGATCTCGCGGCCCTCGCCGAGTTCGGAGACGAGATGCAGCCAGGCCTAGGCTTCTGGGATCAGCTTCGCGACAGGGCTGCCCTCACAGCCCGCGCGCTTCGTCGCAAGCTTTCAGTTGAGGACCTCGCGGCCTATCGAGCCGACCTTGAAGCTCTCCTCGACCAGGCACGCAACATCATTGATGGCCCTGAAACAGAAGAAATGAACACCAATGATGCCCATTCTGAGCGTCACCATCATAATTCAAATAAAGAATCTATAGATATTGAACCTGCTTTAGAAGAAAGCGGGGCGGCGGCGGGTGTGCCAGATGTGGATACGAATGAGCCGGTGGCTGACGTTGATGAACAGGACACAAGACACCTGCCAAAGATCCCGCTGCACCTAGTGATCGCGGCATGTCCCTCGCTCAAGACCTTCAACCAAGGTGAGATCCGGCATTGGCATCAGCTCTTCGATGCGGCGTGCCATGTGCGGCCAGCCATGGGCATCAGTGCGTCTGCATGGGAAGAAGCACAGCGGTTCATGGGTCCGGAGCAAGCGTCGATCGTCGTTGCTGCCATGCTGGAACGCTTCGCCGACATAAGATCGCCTGGTGGATACTTGCGAGCTCTGACTGCCAAAGCTGCGGCAGGCGAGTTTTTCTGTGGCCCAATGGTCATGGCATTGATTGGCCGGCGGAACGCGGCTTAACAGCTGTTAAACTCCGATCTCGTGCGGCTGGCATGGCATAACTTAACAGCTGTTAAGTAGGCTCTCGGCACACAAACGGTGTTCGAGAGAGAAAAGTTAGGGGGTTGAGGTGTGGCGGTATTTGAGATCGTGAAAGTGGCTTTCGCCTTCGTCGCGGCGAAGATCTGATGACGAGGGCATCCCGATCATCATGGTAAAACCTCAGCTGGTGACCATCGCTGCTAGTAGCGCAAAGGCGGCTAGTGAAGAACATACAGAGCGTTGCGCTGTAGCCAACCTAGCAGTTGCGGGCCTCCGCGGCCCCTGCCCTTTTCGATGTCTGAGATCTGATGATGAATACCCTCAACAATTGGTTCTACGCTATCCGGCGCCTGCTGACGGCGATTTGGGTCCTGGCCTCGGATATTCCCTTGGCCTTCATCGGTGCTAATGCCTGAGAGGTAGGTTGTGGATGTCTGTTGCATGATATCGTGGCTACGGGCCGTAGAGCACAAGGAGCAGACGATCGATTGTTGCCAAAACCGTTTGACCAAGGGCTCGATCCTCGAATTCCCGCACGCGGGGAGCCGGTAACTTCTCAGTCACTTCGACAATGGCGACATGGCCAGCGAGGCAATCGGTTCCTCAAGCGCAGCAGCTGGTTGCCAGCGGTCCCGCGTTCCACTGATTTGGTCGTAGTGGACGGCGAGGATATCACAGAACAGCGGGTGCAACTTAATCTCTTGATTTCATGACACCCGAACTCTCCAAAAGAGTGCTTTGATGTTGGATGCGGAATGATCCGATCCATCCGGTGGATGAAAAAGATTTAATAACAATGGGTTATTGTGTTTTAGTGTTCGCAATGAAAAATTATGTCCATAACAGCCATCATTGACATGGTTTCCCTTTCCAGGGTGCCGATCCGCTACATCGGCGGGAAGCCAAAGCATCAGAACGCTTTATGAAGAAGTTGGCAGTTGCGGGCCGATTGAGCGGTTGGGGCAATCTCGTGAAGAAGGAGCGGCCACAGGTCTAGCCGATGGGCCCTGTGGAAGTTCTGATCCCGTCGTACCAGTACAGTTCGGTGGCGGTTGGGTGTTTCATGGGTTTGGTCCACGAAAAGTAAAAGTGTTCTTCGGGTTTTGTGACTGTCAGATGAGGGCCTTTGGGGTCCCTCAGATGGGTCCGGGCCAGGTTCCGGTCTGCCGTTCCTGATGAAGGGCATTCCCATGCAAACAGGTGTCTTGCGCGTGCTCCGCGCAACCGCAGCCTCTTGGTGGCGGCATAGAGAGCTGCGCCGAACTGGCCAGACGGCGCTGGCACAACGGCTCGAACGCCAGACCGTCCTGCGTGATCTCGACTATCTCAGGCACGCCGCGTCATTGCCAAACGCGCATGTAATCTGCGGGGAGGGCGGCACATTCCTCCATCTCGGTTGGACGACCGTGTCGACCCTCGCGTCGATCGAGCGCTTTCCCTTGGCCGCTCTTGCGGTCGCACGAGGGACCCCGTTCATCGATATCCGACCCGTCACCGATGTCATCGCCTTCGCGAACCTGCCGCGGGTGGCGCGGGACGGATCCGGCGACCCTGACCTTTCAGGTGTCGGCAGGCCCGTCTCGCTGACCACCTACATCGACATGGTCGAAAAGCTCGGCGCCAAGATCGCCAACGATCCTCGGCCCCGTCGGACAACCTGATCCCCAAATTTCTCACCAACACACGAAAGGATGCCAGTTATGGCCCGATCCCGTACGCCTAAATTCGATGCCTCAGAGGTCATCACGAACGAAATCATCCGCATCATCGAGCGTGGCGTTCTGCCGTGGCGCAAGCCCTGGACCGCAGGCGGCAGCTCTCGTCCCCTTCGCGTGGGCGGTGAACCCTACCAGGGCGTGAACAACTTCCTGCTAACCATGCGGACGGTGATGGCGGGCCATAGCTCGCCCTTCTGGATGACCATTCCGCAGGCGAATGCCCTGGGCGCGAAGGTGCGCAAGGGCGAGAAGTCCTCCGTCGTGGTGTATTATGGCCAAAGTCGGAAAGACGCGGGTGGCGAGGACGAGCGCAGCGACGGCGAAGATCACTTCGAGGAAGCCCGGATCTTCCGCTTCCAGAAATCCTACCGAGTGTTCAATGCCGGTCAGATCGATGGCCTGCCCGACAGCTTCTACCCTGACCCGGAGCCCGCGCCCGAGCATCCGCCGTCCGAGCCCATCCCGCACATGCAGACGTTTTTCGATGCCATCGACATCACGACCGTCTTCACGGGGACGGAAGCGTACTATTTGCCCCCCGTGGACAAGGTTTACATGCCATCCATCACGCGGTTCCAGGACCCTCGCAATTTCTACGGGGTCTGGGCCCATGAGCTGGCTCATGCCACGAAAGCCCCGCATCGACTGAACCGTGATTTCGGGTTCTCGAAGTTTGGTAATTCGTCCTATGCGCGCGAGGAGATCGTCGCGGAATTGACCTCGGTGTTCCTGGGTCAGACGCTCGGCTTCACGGCGCATACGCTCGAGATGAATGCGGCCTACCTCCACAACTGGTTGCGCGTTCTTCGGTCGGACAAGGGTGCGATTTTCAAGCACGCCGCGGATGCGCAGCGCGCCTGCGACTATCTGATCGCTAGGTCAGAGACAGGCAGGGCAGGGCGCAGCGCCGAGGCGGCTTAACAGACCTATTGCGGCAAAGCTGAACATGGCAACTGTAAGCCCGATACTTACCAAGATGCCGCACAATGGCGAAGGTCTGCTATATGCACTTGATCGTTTACCTACAAGAACCGTCGGACCGTAGCCCTGTAGTCCTCGAATGCGGAACCGTATTGTTTTTTGAGCCATGGTTCCTCGGCAAAAGGCGCGGCGATTAGGACGGCTATTCCGGCAAAACTGATCAGAGCTGCTCCGGGCGACGCACAAAGCACGGTCCATCCGACAATCATTGCGATATCCGCCACGTACTGTGGATTCCGGGAGTAGCGGTAAATACCGCTTGTTCGAAGCGTTCCTTTTGCACCGCCAGTCTGGGCAAAACCAAACTTTGCAGCTTCTGACCATACGACCACGTTCCCGGCAACGATCAGGGGCAAGCCCACGCCAAACCGCAGCCAAGTCGGGATTGGCAGGCTTCCCCATTCAATCACTCCGAGGGCGATCAGTATCCCAAAGAGGGTGAATGTCGGAACCCAAACCAGAATAGGAGTGGTCATGGTATATCGCTTTGGCGGCCAAAGGCGGCGTTCAGGATATGCGATGGACCAAAGCATCGCGGCAAACGTAGCTGACGCGATCATCAGCCCGGTGAAGACTAACACAGTCGGCATCATGCGGCCTCATGTTCATGCTGGGTAATTTCGCGTCGCTCTTCCAAGGCTTGGCGCACGATCTGGAAGGCCGATGACAGGAACAATCCCGCCATTATGGTTGCCACGATCAGGTCAGGCCAGCCGGTCGCCGTACCCCATACTCCAACGGCTGCAAACATCACGGCCACGTTCCCAATGGCGTCATTGCGCGAACACAGCCAGACCGACCGGACATTGGCATCGCCGTCCTTGAAGCGAACCAGCAGCATGACACTTGCCAGATTGGTGAGCAGCGCAAGAAAGCCGACAATGCCCATGATCTCAGCCGTGGGAACTCCTGCATAGAAGACGCGGTAAACCGTCGATCCGAACACCCAAAGGCCCATCAACAGAAGGCTGACGCCTTTGAACAGAGCCGCATTCGTCCGCGCGCGGAGCGAGGCCCCGATAACCGCAAGTGAAATCCCATAGGTCAGCGCATCGCCTGCAAAGTCGAGGGCGTCCGCTTGCAATGCTTGAGACTTGGCTAGATGACCCGCTGTCATCTCGACAAAGAACATCGTCGCGTTGAGCGCGATGACGATCCACAGCCGTTTTTTGTAATCATCTGAAACGCCGTCAAACTTGGCATCATGTCCGCAGCAACCAGCCATGGGAATCCTCTTTCATCTTTGCCTGCTCATAGTGTAATGTCTCTAGTGACTAGAGGTTCAAGAGGTTTCTTCATGTTTTCTATCGGCGAGCTTTCAAAGCGTACAAAGGTCAAGGTCTCGACAATCCGGTACTATGAGGAAATGGGGTTGTTGGCCGAGGCAGAACGCACGTCCGGTAACCAACGGCGATACGACAAAGCTGGGTTGGAGCGGCTGAGCTTCATCCGTCATGCGCGTGACCTTGGGTTTTCGATTGAAGCGATTTCGTCGTTGATCGAACTGCAGGATCATCCGGATCGGTCGTGCGAGGCGGCAACAAACATTGCCACGTCCCAACTTGAAGAGGTACGCGCGAAGATCAAACGTCTTAAAACACTTGAAAAGGAACTTAGCCGAATATCGAAGGGCTGCGACGGAGAAGGCGTGTCGGAGGATTGCTATGTATTGGCGTCACTGGCCGATCATAATTTGTGCGACCGGGAACACTAGAAGCTGTAAATGCGGACATAGGGCAGACGAGAGCGAACGTCCGCAAAGTCCCACTCAGCGGACTATCGGAACTGTTTGGTTCGGGTAGGTTTGTCTGGGTCACTCCGCCAAGCGGAAAAGAAAAAGCGGGCTTTGGGAAGGGTGTTTCAACTTCTCAAAGGAGAGCCCCATGACCAGTACCGCTCAATCCCAGACAGACCGTCCGGATCCGACCGTGATCGCTGCCCAAAACGATGCGTTCCGCAAGCTCGCGTGCCTTGGAGTGCCGCCAGCCCAGTCCATCCAGGGCCGGATGCATGTCACCAGTTCGCTTATGGAGGCCGGTGACGGCTTCATGGCCGAGGCGGTGAAGGCGACCGGTGAGTTTGCCGCATTCGAGCCTGAGAATGATCCCGAGGGATGGCACGATTTCGGGGCAGTCGAGATCCGTGGCGAAACCGTGTTCTGGAAAATCGATCTCTATGAAGCAGACTCGGATTTCCGCTACGGCGCCGAGACCCCGGACAACCCCGCCACCACCACGCGCGTGCTGACCATCATGCTGGCGCGCGACTGGTAGAAGGGCAGGGGACCCCTCCCACTGACATCCCAGACGATGAAGGCCCGCTGCCCCCAAAAGGCAAAGCGGGCCTTCTGTCGTTGTGATCCCCGAACCCGGGGATTGGTCACACGCAAGCGCGCGGGCCGCATCTTGCCCACCGAGAAGGACATCCCATGACTGCAAGTTTCAAACCCGTTTCTGTCGCCATCGGCGATCTGACAGCTCATCCCGCCAATGTGCGCAGCAACTCCCCGGAAACCTATGACCCCGAGAACATCGCCCACCTGAAAGCCAGCATCGCCGTTCTGGGGTTGCTCCAGCCGCTCCTGGTCCAGAAGATCGACGGCAAATACGGCGTGCTCGCTGGCGGCCGGCGCAACGCCGCGCTGAAGGAACTGGTTGCCGACAAGGCCGCCAAGGGCTTCACGGCGAAGACCAAGATCGACTGCCGCCTTGTCCCTGAGGATTGCGACGTCACCACGGCGCTGTCGCTTGCCGAGAACATTACGCAAGCCCCGATGAACGCCATCGACGAGTTCGAGGCATTCGCCCGGATGATGGAAGTCGACGGCCAGACGCCCGAGACGATCGCCAAGACCTTCGGCACGACGGTTGCCGCCGTCAAAGGCCGGTTGCGTTATGGCTTGATCCACCCCGACATCCGCGCCGCGGCCCGGGCCAAGACGATCACGCTCGACACGATGAAGGCCTTTGCCGAGCACCCGAGCCAGGAAGTGCAGCGCGAGGTTTATGAGGCGCTGACCAAGGAAGACAGCTACCTGCAGGCCTACACCGTCCGTCAGGCGCTCAAATCCCGCGGTGTGCAGGTCAGCGATGATATCGGGGCCTTTGTGCGCGAGGACTACGAAGCGCGGGGTGGGGCCATCGCGGCCGATCTCCTGGAAGAGCATTCCGTGCTCGAGGACGCCGCGCTGGTCGAGACCATCCTGCTTGAAAAACTCAGTGCTGCCGCCGAAGAGGCCCGCGCAAAACTTGGCTTTGCCTGGGCCGATGCGATGGTGCGCTATGATTACGCGACCATGGCTGACTACGGCCGCGTCTATCCCGGCCCGATCGAGCCGGATGAGGCTGCCCAGAAGCGCATCGATGAGATCACCGCCGAGCTTGAGCAATTGCAACTCGAGATGGAAGATGAGGGGCTCGACGACGACGCCTACAATGCGCTCTACGACCGTGTGGACGCTCTGGAAGAGAAAGCCCGCGATCTGCAGGAGGCCTACAGCGCCGAGGATTTGGCGCGGGCCGGGGTTATCGCCTCGTGGTCGAGTGGCCAGGTTACGCTTCATGTGGGCCTTGTGCGCCCGGAGGACACCGCGAAAGAGGAGGGCGCGCGTGGCTCTTCAAGCAACCCAACGGGGGAGGAGGCCCCGGACGCAGGCGAAATCAGCTACCCGGCCTCGCTGGCTGAGGACCTCAAGACCGAGCGGGCCATGGCGCTTGGGGCCGCGATGGCGCTGCATCCCGAGGCCACGCTCGATCTGACGCTCTTCAAGCTGGTGAGCGACGTTCTGGCCAGCGGCATGAGTGTCACGCAGGCGATCAAGATCGATGCCCGCAAGGAATACCGCAACCATGCCAAGATGGACGAGATCGACGAGACCTCGCTCGAGCAGGTGGCGGCGGCGCATGATGCGCTCGACCTTTCGTGGTTGGACGACGCCCGGTCTCCCGCCGATCAGTTCGCGGCGTTTCGCGCGCTGAAGCCGGGCGAGAAGGCCAAGCTCGTCGCCTATGCGACGGCCAGCACCACGCAGTCCTGTTTCGCGCGGGACCGCCAGCGTGACAGTCTGATGCATGATTTCGAAATCGAGATCATGCCCAATATCCGCGCGCATTGGACGCCGAACGCGGCGCTCTTCAACCGCTTCAAGAAGGCCTGGCTCCTGAAGATCCTCGGCGAGGATCTGGGTCTGGCCCAGGAGGCGGTGACGCTGGCCTCGTCGAGCAAGAAGGAGATCGTCGCCTTCTGCGACAAGCTCTTTGCCGAGCCCTTCGCCACGCTGACGGATGCACAACGCGCTGCCGTGGCCGCCTGGTGCCCGCCCATGATGCAGACCGCGGGTGTCGCCTGCGATAATGCAGAGCCCATCGCGGAAACCCACGAGCCTGAGAGCGCGGTCGCGCAGGCGGCCTAAAGCATCACGTGACCCGCGCGAGGCATGCTGCCCGCGCGGGTCCATCCTTTCACACCCAACGGAAAGACATCCCAATGGCTATTCTCAAGTTCTCTGCGTCTGCTGTAGCGGCGCAGATCGCCCATGCGCGCGCCTGCAAAACCTTCCTGCCCAACTGGAACGGCCCGGTGGACAGGCCCGCCCTGATCCTGATCGTCGGCAATGGCGTGCATCTGCGCTCCAATGGCATCGATGGCACGACCACCCGCATCGTCACCACCGAGCAGGCCGATCCGTCCTTTGCCTTCGCCGATGGCATGAACCCGTTCCGCGACACCGACTGGATGGCGCAGCGCCGCATGGCGTTTCGCGATCTGACCGGCCAGTTCTACACCGACATTCTCGACGATATGCAGGTGCTTATCGACCGGGGGCGGGGTGCGATCCGGCTCGCCACCGATGGCCACAGCATCCGCGTCTTCGTGCGCCGGGCCTCGGACTATCTGATCGGCGGGACCTACGAGGTGCCCTCGGGCCTCGGCGGTACCTTCCGGGTCATCCTCAAGGATGCCTGCGACACCTTCGCGATCGTGCAGAACTGCGGCAATTGCGAGGATTTTGACGCCATGCAGCCCTATCGCGTGCCGCTCGATGCGCTGATGGAACTCGATGACCGGAGGGCGGCGTAACGCGCCCTTTCTCAAACATGCATCGCCAATACCCTGCCGGGCCTGCGGCCCTCTCGGGACATTGGCGACAACAATTTCCCCAATGAGAGAAAGGACTCTGAGATGGGATGGCTCTTCTACACGGACCGTCGCGTCAAATCCTACGCGGTTGAGAAGGCGGAAATCACGCGGCTTTGCACCTTCGAGGGCGACACGCGCAAGACCGAACTGGTCAAGGCGTGCAAGGTTGGCTCCACTTGGTATGCGGCGGCAAGGGTCACAAGTATCGATGGCTCGCCGGTCGAGGACACGACCTATGTGACCGATGCCGATGGCTCCATCACTTTCGGGGCTGTCTTCCTCACCCGATACGATGACGGCTGCTGGGGCTACAAGGACATGGAGGAAAGCGCTGGCCCGAACGAGTCACGTGCTCCCCTTGGGCTGATCGATCTTCTCTCCAACCTGAAAGACGAAGGCAGCTACGCTCATGCCTGGCGCCAGCGCTGCCGGGATTGGGCTGCGATCCCGGACTACGAGGAAGGCGACAAGATCAGGCTCGCCACCCCTGTGACACTCACAGATGGCAGCACCTGCCAGATCGTCACTGCCACCCACTACAGGCGCGGGCGGCAAAAACGCCGCTGCTACCGAATCGAGGAAACCGGCGGGCTCGTGCGGCTCTCAAGGGCCTCGCTTGCGGGCTCGGAGCTGCTCAGTTCCGCGAAGGGCGCGGTCAGCCCAGTGCTGGCGGAGTTCCTGGCGGGACAGGACCCTTAGGGGCGCACTGCGAGGAGTGCGCGCACTGTCTCGATTTCGAGCACCCAGTTGCTGGTCGTTTCGTTGCGCCATCTTATGCAGCGGATGATCCGATCAAAATCATCCTGAAGGGCGCGCGGAAAAACAGGCTCATGGTGTGCGATTCTGTTGCGGAGCCTCCTCACGGCTTCAATGTCAGACCTTAATTCAGATCGGCGCTGGCTGGCCGTGACACCACGAGGCGCGTCCGGAAACACTGCGTAGAAATGATTATCCCACAGTCTGCCTTGGTGCCTGTTTGTCAGCATCTTCTCCCAAAACACGAACTTCAGTTCGGCGACGACCTTTCCGGCAGTGGGTTGCTGTCCTGCGCAGCCTTCGAGGTCTCGTTTGGGGCTGTATGCTGGACCGCGCGGGTTTGGTAACGAACGGATAAAGCCTTGTGTCCAAGGCCATGTTCCTCCATGGACAGCTTCGATTGCTTCCACGATCGCGTTTCGCAGCGCAACTTCCAAAACATGGAGTGGAACCATGAACGCAGCTGATACTTGTAGATTCCAGTGGTATAGATGGAGAGCTCGCGTCCTATCATTGCCGGTTTCGCGCAAATAGGTCGCAAACCTAGGTGCGGATAGAACGTTCGGAAGGTGGTGTTCTTCATCAGCCGTGAACGGTGGATACATTGACAGTAAAGGCTTTCGGTGCCATATAGAGTGCGAGCGTTGAGACTGCGGGCACTATGCCTCCCCTCATTGCACAAAGAAAGCAAAAGCCCGTCGCATTGCGGCGGGTTTTTCAGTTTTCCAGCCCGACTCCGGAAAACCGTTTGATTGGCCGGTCGGTGACAGCAGACCATGCGGCTTGTCTTGACAAGGCAATGCAAATGCATTACCTATCGCAGGAAGCAAAGACCCTTTTCTTTCAGGAGACTGCCATGACAGTGCTCACACAAGATGTCTCGAAGCTCACTGATCGGTATCAGACAACCGTGCCGGCAGGTGTGCGCAAACAGCTCAAGCTCGGCAAGGGCGACCAGATTCGCTACTGCACCGAGCCGAGTGGCAGGGTCTATATCGAGCCCGTGCGCAGCGACGAGGATGATCCCGCGCTCGGCGCCTTTCTCGATTTTGTCGAGGCCGATATCAAGGCGCATCCGGACCGCATTCGGGCCTTCGATGGGGCTTTGCATGACCGTCTTGCAGCACTGGTCGGAGAGGTTGACATCGATCTCGATGCGCCGCTATCGCCCGAGGATGAATGAGCGGCGATAGCGTGCCCGCAGGGGCGCCCCTTGTCGTAAACGGATGGTCGATCTATGCGCATCCGCTCTTTCTGGACCAGCTCGAAGGGCTGATCGAGGAAGTTGAAGCGCGTAAGGCACGCGATCCAAAGACATGGCGCAAGAAAAACCCAACGAAACGGCTGGCCGCCATCTTCAAGCTGGTCACCGAGGCCATACCGGCAGATCCTGGTGCCGCCGCCTACCGGCAAGGCAGCACGCTCGGGGATCACCGCAAGCACTGGTTCCGGGCGAAATTCTTCCAGCAGTATCGGTTGTTCTACCGCTTCAACAGCGATGCCAAGGTCATCGTGGTGGCCTGGGTGAACGACGATAAGACCCTGCGCGCCTACGGCAGCAAGACGGATGCCTATGCGACGTTCAAAGGGATGCTGGAAGATGGAAATCCACCTGACAGTTTCGACGCGCTCTTGAAAGAAGCAGCGGCGGCGGGCAAGCGGTTCGAGGCGTCCCTGGACGCGGTACCTGATCGGTGAGCGGCCCGGTTAGCTGTGAACCTTACGGCCTTGCCGTTTACGGCACCACTGTGGGTGATGTAGCATCGACCCATAGCATAGTCGGAGAAAGCGCAATGGACCCAACGGGTAAGGAACAGCCGCACTTCGGTCTCGAGGAGCATTTCCGTGGCGGCTGATGTCAATTCGTATGACGCGTGGTTTCGCGCGCAGGTACAGGCCGCGCTGGAGGATGCACGTACGGGAACATCTCAGGTTCAGGTGATGCAGGCCGCACAGGCATTGATTGATGCGAAGCGGCAGATCGAACCCAAGTCCTGACCAAGCCTTGGAGGTCAGCGCGGTCTGATCCCGTCACTCTGAAAAGCGAAAGCGGGCTTTTTGTCCTTTGGAACTCAGACCCTGATCCAAAGGAAAACCGCATGACCAAGCCCAATCCGGCAAACCCGACTTTTTCAATCTCCGACGCTGATCTCGCCTCTGCGCTGGCGCAAATCGGCGCGGAGATCGACCACCAACCCCTGCGCAGTTCGGCGCTCGCGCGCATCATGCGCGAGACGTTTCATGGCAGCGATGCCGGCGGTGCCTGGGACTGGCGCATGGCCTATGACCTGATGCAGGCCGCGTCCGTCCAGGTGCTGCTGCGTGGGGCCGACGCGGCAGGTGACATCGCTGCTGCAAAGCTGCTTGCCTCACGGCTGCTGACGGAAACCCGCCGGTCAGAGCAGCAGATCCGGCTGCAGCAGTTTTCCACGCCGCTGGCATTCGCGGCCCTGACGGTGCGGGCGGCGGCAACACGAAAGGGCGAGACCGTGTTGGAGCCCTCGGCGGGCACCGGCGCCTTGGCCGCTTTCGCCGCTCGGGCCGGTGCCACGCTTGTGCTCAACGAGATCGAGCCCTTTCGCCAGTGCCTCCTGCGCGCGGTTTTCGGCGGCGAGGTGACGGGCCATGACGGCGAGCATATCGACGATCTGCTGCAGACACCGGTTTTACCCGACGTCGTGGTGATGAACCCGCCCTTCGCGTCCTCGGTCGATCGTTCCCGGGACAAACACATTGCCGCCAAGCACCTCATCGCGGCAGCAAAGCGTCTCGCGCCCGGTGGGCGGCTGGTGGCGATCATGCCGCCGGGGTTCACGTCTGAGCGCGATGCCGCGCATTGGTCGCGCGCCTGCGGTCTCCTGACGCCGCGATTGGCGTTGACGATGCCGTGGCAGGTCTACCGCAAGCTCGGCACCTCTGTCGAAACCCAGCTCATGGTCTTCGACAAGGTGCAGGAGGACGGCGAAATGATCCGCGCCATTGTCCGGGACTTGGATGACGCCCTTCCTTTTATCGACGCCGTGGCCGCGACCCGGCCCGAGGCGCGCCCCGTACAACAGGCTGAAGCAATCCCTCATGCTCGAGCAACCGTTCCATCTTCTGTTCCGCGCAAGACCGCCGCTGCGCCTGTCGCCGCCTCCAAACCCCGGGCGAACGTCGTCCGTCCGCTCAGCTTCACGAGCCTTCAGACCCCCCGTGACAACACGCCCGTCTCGGACATCTATGCGCGCTACCGGCCGCAGCGGATTGAGATCGCAGGCGCGCAGGAACATCCCACGCCGCTGGTCGAGAGCATCGCCATGGCCTCTGTCGCGCCACCCGTGCCTTCGGGTCCCGCCAGTTCGGAATTGCGCCTGCCTGCCAGGTTGATTGAAGAGGGACACCTCTCCGAGGCGCAGCTCGAGACCATCATCATGGCGCATGAGGCCCATGGGAGTGACCTGCCGGGGCGGTTCACCATCGATGACGACCAGACCAGGCTGACGCGCGCCGATGACGACCCTGACGCTCGGGCCTACCGCCTTGGCTATTTCCTTGGCGACGGCACCGGCTGCGGCAAGGGCCGCGAATGCGCGGGGCTGATCCTGGTCAACTGGCTCGCCGGGCGCCGCAAGGCGATCTGGGTCTCCAAATCCGCCACGCTTATCGAGGACGCGATCCGCGACTGGACCGATCTTGGCGGCTCGCCTGCCGACATTCAGCCGCTCTCCAAATGGAAACCGGACCAGCCCATCCCGATGGGCGACGGTATCCTCTTCGTCACCTATGCCACGCTGCGGTCCGCGGGCAAATGCGGCACCACGCGACTGAGCCAGATCCTCGCCTGGATGGGCGACGACTTCGATGGCATGCTGGCCTTTGACGAGGCCCATGCCATGCAGAACGCGGCAGGATCCGAGCAGGGCAGGGGGGTCAAACCCTCCCAGCAGGGCCTCGCTGGTCTGCGGCTGCAACTGGCAGCACCCCGGGCTCGCGTCTTCTACATCTCGGCCACGGGGGCCACGAGTGTCCACAACCTCGCCTATGCCGCGCGGCTGGGGCTCTGGGGGCAAGGCCCCGAATACCCCTTCCCAAGCCGCGAAAGCTTTGTGTCGGCGATGGAGGCAGGCGGCGTTGCCGCCATGGAGGTGGTCGCGCGCGATCTCAAGACGCTCGGGCTCTACACGGCCCGCGCCCTCAGTTTCGATGGCGTGGAGTATGACGTGCTCGAACACGCGCTCACTCCGGCCCAGATCGAGATCTACGACGCTTACGCGGGTGCGTTTCGCACCATTCACCACAATCTTGAAGCAGCACTGACTGCGACTGGCGTCAATGACGCCTCGGGCGAGACCAATGCCTCCGCCGCCCGCGCCTCGGCCAAGTCCCGTTTCGAGAGCACGAAACAGCGCTTCTTCAATCATCTCCTGATGGGCATGAAGGCGCCGACCATCATCCGCGCCATCGAGGAAGACCTCGCGGCGGGCAACGCTTGCGTCATCCAGGTGGTCTCGACAGGCGAAAGCCTGCTGAAACGCCGGCTTGAGACGATGGACGCCGACGACGAGCTCGTTGAGGGGGCCTTGACGCCGCGCGACTACGTGCTGGGTTATCTCGAGCAGGCCTTCCCGATCCACGCGCAAAAGCTCGTTGAGATTGACGGCAATATGGTGGCGGAACCCTTGCGCGATGAGACCGGTGCGCTGGTTGTCTCGCGTGAGGCCCTTGCTTTGCGCGACGCGGCCATGATGGAATTGATGACGCTGGCGCCGATCCCCTCGGCGCTGGATCAGATCCTCTGGGCCTTTGGCGACGAGGCCGTGGCCGAAGTCACGGGCCGGTCGATCCGACCTCTGAAGGCGGACGATGGCCACCTCTTCATCGAGAAACGCAGCGCCAGCAGCAATTCCTCCGAGACCCAAGCCTTCATGGACGGCGAGAAGGATATCCTGATCTTCTCCGATGCGGGCGGCACTGGGCGTTCCTATCACGCAGCACAGACGGCGAAGAACCAGAAGCGGCGGCGGCACTATCTACTGGAGCCCGGCTGGCGCGCGGACGCGGCCATCCAGGGGCTGGGGCGCACGCATCGCTCGGCGCAGGTCAGCGCGCCCTTTTTCCGGATCTGCACCTCGGATGTGCATGGCGAGAAGCGCTTCACCTCGACGATCGCGAAACGCCTCGATCAGCTTGGGGCCCTGACCAAGGGTCAGCGCGAGACCGGCTCGCAAGGCATGTTCCGGGAGGAGGACAATCTCGAAAGCCCGATCGCGCGGGCGGCGCTGCGTGGGTATTTCGCCGATCTTGCCGCCGGGCGCGCTGAGGCGATGAGCTACGAGAGCTTCACCGACTGGACGGCCCTGCGGCTGATCGACAAGGACGGGGTGCTCCTTGAGGAGCTTCCACCGATCCAACGGTTTCTGAACCGGGTGCTGGCTCTGCCCATCCAGATGCAGAACGCCCTTTTCGCGGAGTTCATGCGTAGGATCGCCGATCAGACCGAGCGGGCACGGGCCGCGGGCACGCTCGATCTCGGCGTCGAAACCCTGCGCGGTGAAAGGATCGAACAGGTTTCCACTGAGGATCTCTGGACCTGCCCGAAATCCGTTGCAGTGACGCGGATCATCGGACTGGAAGTCACCGACCCGGTCCACGTTCTTGGGGCCGAAGAGGCCATATCGCGCAATCTGGACAAGACCACGATGGTGAATCGCGCCTCCGGCCGCGCCGCGCTCATTTCGGCCCGCCCCATGCAGATGTATGACGAGGATATCGTGACGCTGATGCGCAAGGCGGTACGGACCAACGGGTCGAGCTACCTTGAGGAGATGCGCTTCGAGTCCTCGGCCTGGGAAGAGATCGGCAAGTCTGAGTTCATTCGGCTCTGGGATGAAGAGGCGGCTGCCCTGCCGAAGACCACCACAACCAAGCTCTATCTGCTGACCGGTCTCCTGCTGCCGATCTGGAAGGACATTCCGACCACCAATGAGCGCATCTACCGGGTCACGCCCGACGGGGCGACGGCCATGATCGGGCGGACGCTGAGCGAGGACGGGGCGGCCGCGCTGCGCGCCCGCTTCCTCGTCTCCGACCCGCAAACGCCGCAGGAGATGCTGACCGCAGCCCTCGGCACCACCGCGCCGGTCGATCTGGGCCGGGGTCTGACCCTGACCCGTCGCCGGGTCGCAGGCGAGATGCGCCTCGAGCTTAGCGGCGCGGACAAGGGCATGATCGAAAGCCTCAAGGCCCTCGGCTGCTTCACCGAGATCATCGCCTTTCAGCTGCGTGTGTTCCTGCCGCATGGGGAAGGGGTCGACACGGGGAGCATTCTGGCTCGGATCGTGGGGCAGAGGCCTGCCATCACGGCAGACCAAGCCGCCTGAAAAGTCAAAGGGGGCTTGGTGTCGGGCATCGCGGATCAGCGTTTGGCCCGTCTGCGCTTTCCGGGCGCGCGCTGACCAATGCCGCGCCCGGCCCCCCCAAATTCAGACAGGAGGACAGACCCATGACCAATCCCCAGATCGACTATGCCGCAATGGCGGCTCAGTGGCGTGCAGAGCGCGAAACCACCCTGAAAGCAACCCGAGCGGAACTGATCGCGCAATTGCGCGCGCTTGGCATCAACGAGGTCACCGCCGAATACGAAGGCTATGGCGACTCTGGCAATGTCGAGGATGTGACGGTTCAGCCAGCAGAGGTCCGACTGCCGGAGGCGCTTGCCACAGAGATTGGCGATTTCGCCTGGTCGCTCGCCTATCACCATCACCCGGGGTTCGAGAACAACGAGGGTGGCTACGGCACGCTGACCTGGGACATTGCAGCAGACAGCATCACCCTCGATCACGCCGACCGCTATGTCGAATGCTCGCACAGCTATGACGAGGGGCTGTGAGATGGCCCATCCGCTTCATCATGCTGAAAGCTCTGCCCGGAAATTCGGCGGGGTGCCGTCTGACTATCAGTCTGTGCACGATTGGTTTGACGCCTCGAAAGAGCATCTCGCGCTTTTCACGCACCGGGCCTTGCGTCACCATGCCCAAGGCCTGTTCGAGGCCGAACGTGTCTTCGGCCTATCTCTGACCAATAGCGCTGGTCGAGAGATCCCAGTGCGCTGGATCGGCGAGCAGCATGTTCGCGAAGACTGCCAGGGCCGCATCCCCAGCATGGCGGACTGGCTGCGACGGATCCAGCCCGAGCCATGGATGGCCAATGGCCATATCGACCGGCATTTCGGCGATGAGCCCTGCGGCGACCCAAGGGTTGCCTGGGCCTCCGAGGTCGCTGCCGGCCGAACGGTTCTTGGTCTGAAGGACTGGATGGAGGCGCGCGCGACGCAAGTCGCGCAATGTGCCTGACAGCTCCCGGCTCCTTATCAATCGAACGCTGCGCGGAAGCCCGGTTGGACGACCGGGCTTCTTGCGTCGTTTCCCCACCAATCTTGTTGAGGATGATCGCATGACACTCGAAGACATCAAGGCGGCCGTCGATGCCGGTCAGACCGTGCACTGGGCCAATACCGGCTACGTTATCCACAAGGACCGGCTCGGTCAGTACCTCATCACCTATTTGCCAAACGGCAGCTGCATCGGCCTGACCGACCGGAGCGAGCACCGGTTGAACGGAAAAGAAACGGAGTTCTTCGTCGCGCGATCGAAGGACAGCGCGGAAATCCGGGCAGCCAATCAAGACCATAGGGGTAGGGTAGGGGCGTAGCACCCGGAGGCGCGGGGGTATTCCCACTCGGACGGCAGCTCTGACCCGTAGGCGGGGCTGAAAGGAAAGCAGGCTTTCTGATTTGTGATCCCTCAAGGGGTCGAGAAAGCAATCCCGGATGCGCTGGCAAGAACGTCAGGCACCGGCCAATCCAAGAAGGAACTATCCCATGTTCGCAGGAACCCTCACCCGCAATGTCGAGACCGCCGCCGCCGAATACACCGGCACGATTCACTCGACGCGATTTGACATCGCCATCCAGCTTGAAACCCGCCCGAAGATGTCCGCGCGCAGCCCGGATTATGACGTGACGGCAGTCAACAAGTCGGGCCGCAAGGTGCGCATCGGCACGGCCTGGAATGAAACCGGCAATACCAGTGGCAACCCCTACATCTCGATGCAGATCGATGTCGGCCTCGGCCCTTTCCGGGTCAACGCGGTGCAGACGAAAGAGGCGCGCACGGCCCAGAGCGGCGAATTCGAGATCATCCCGCTGGTCTCGAACGGCCTGATGAAATCCGGTTCGATCTCGGGCGAGCTCACCGCCATGGACGCCGACAACGCTTTCACTGGCTACATCGCCAACATGATGTTCGATCTGGAGTTCATGCTGATCGAGAACGGCTACAAATCCGAGGAGACCCACCCGGATTACCGGATCGAGGTCAGCTCGCCCCGGGGCACGCCGATCCGCGTCGGCTCGGCCTGGATGGCCAAAAGCAGCCGCACCGCCAATGACTACCTGTCGCTGCTGATCAACACGCCCGATGGTGATCTGCGCGTGAACGCCGTGCAGAACGAAGAGCAGCGCGGCGGTCAGACCTTTTCGATCATCCCGTTCATCGACAGCGGTGAGCAGCCTCAGGACGCAGGCGCGGGACTGTCACTGGTTGCGTGATCGGCGCTTGAAACTGAACGAACTGAACCGAAAGGGGAGTCGTGGTGACACGGTTCCCCTTTTGCTGTGTCGTCGCCGTCTTTGTTGGCGCTTCAGAATCGCAGTTGTTCGTGTCTGCCGCAGCGAAGTCTTACTCTGAGCCCAACTTACCAAATGGTGCAGAATGCGCGGAGATCTGAAAACAGGTCCGACGCAGTCGTTCGCGGATGGTTCTCGGGCCAATCCACTGTTGTCGTGCTCCGTAGCGGGCATTTCGCGCGACTGCCAACCAAGCATGGAAGCGGCGCACGACGGGTGGCGTCATGCCGCGATGGGTTGCGAGTTGGTCAACGCTTCAATTGCTTGTAGTTGTTCGGTTGACCCGCATCGTCACCCCGCCAAAGACAGCGCCCAACCTCACTCGTGGTTCTCCAATTTCCACGCCATCGCCCAGCCAATGCGGCGTTCGATACTGGGATGAGAATAAAAGATCATCTCCTCCAGCCAGTGCGGCGAAGGCGCCCTGTAGTTGGCTGTGCGCATGAGTGCCTGGGCGAGGCCACCCGGTTCATTTGAAAGCTCCAGCGCGTAGCGGTCCGCGGAGGTTTCAAGAAGGCGGGAGTAGCTTGAGGTCAGGGGCGTTGCCAGGAACATCACCACTGTAAACAGGGCATATAGGATCGGGAAAGAACCTGGGTGCTCGATCCTTGCGACCGACAGGCCGGCGCGCTCCCATGGTATTGCACGAAAAAGGCGATCCGTTGAAAAGAATGCCAATCCGGCAAGAGCGCTGTAGAACACGAGCGTCACCAGAACGTGGTGTTTGACGAAGTGGCCGATCTCATGAGCCACCACGGCGCGGATCTCGGCCGGGTCTGCGCCTTGCTGGAACATGTTATCACTCAAAGCGATGCGCGCCGTTCCGAACAATCCGGACACGTTGGCGGTGAAGCGTTCGGACTGGCGGCTTCCGTCGTAGAGATGAATGGAGGCCGCCTCGATACCAGCCGCATCCGCAAGCTCCGTTACAGCCGTCAACACCTCGCCTTCCGGTGCCGGCGTATAGGTGTTCAGCAGAGGTTGCAGGACGACCGGTGCAAGGAACGTCACCACAAACAGGGCTGCTGCGGTCAGCCCGCTCGCCCAGACCCACCAATTTTTACCAGTGCGCCGCACAAGCCAGTAAATGCCTGCAACGATCAATGCGCCTACTAGTGCTGTCAGGACCGACAAAAGTGCCCACTGAACGGCCCAGTCCGCAAACGGCTGCTCGGAGAGGTCGAAGGCGCGTTCGCGATGCCAATCGACAAACGCTGTGAACGGCGACGCCATCACTGCGAGGGCAAGAAGGAAGACGAAGGCCGCCGAGAGCGCCGACAGATTGGGCCGGGCCTTCGTCGCGTTCAGCCCGTCCACGATCCGGGAGAGCAGGCGCGAACGGGCGATCAGTGCGCAGGCGAAAAGCGTCACAGCAAGGTTCGCGACCAAGATCCAATGGTTCCCCTGCGTATAGGCGACCGCGTTGGCAAGCTCATCGGCGGTGAGCAAGCCAAGCCAGTTTTGGGTTTCCAGTTCGACTTGCGTCATTGGTCAGTCCTTTCAAGAAGCGCGGACCGCGGTGAGTGGCACGGTCATCTAGGATCTAGACGAGACAAAAATTAAAGTAAAACATCAAATAATTATCCCTAAATATTGTAATCAGTGTCTCGCGGCTTTAGATCTGCGTCACTGCAAGCGACGTTTCAGGGAGAGAACAAAATGCCACCGATCAAGCAGCTGATGCCTGCGGTTCCTGGCTGGTTACACCTCCTTATGGCCTTTCTGGCACTTGGTGCCTGTGGGTCCCTTACGCCCGTATCACCCCCTGTCGTCGATCAGCTGAACCTCGCCGCCCTGTCCGCCGAGGTCGATGCGGGCGCCTTTGGTCGCATCGCCGCCGTCGTGGTGTCGCAAGGCGGGGCGGTGGTCTTCGAGGACTATTTCGGAAGCCAGTCGCCGGACGGCTTGGTAGATATGCGATCGGCCGGAAAATCCCTTACCGCCATCGCCGCGGGTATCGCGATCGAGGAGG
The DNA here is from genome assembly GCF_035818635.1 of Mesobacterium hydrothermale. Classification (NCBI taxonomy): domain Bacteria; kingdom Pseudomonadati; phylum Pseudomonadota; class Alphaproteobacteria; order Rhodobacterales; family Roseobacteraceae; genus Mesobacterium; species Mesobacterium hydrothermale. The sequence continues at coordinate 24,027 of NZ_JAYLLH010000032.1, forward strand.
GTTTGATTTCGGGCGTCGATGCGCCTGTCATCCCGGTTTTTGCCGATCGTGCGCCCATCGCCCATGATGGCGAGATCAAACGGTCCATCGTGCTGCGCGACCTGCTGACCATGCGGTCGGCACTTGATTGCAACGATTGGCGCCCAAGTCCCGGTAACGAGGAGCGCATGTATCGCACTCGCGACTGGACGCGGTTCGCGTTGGACCTTCCCGTCGATCCTAGGGCATCGCCAGCAGCTGGCGGTGCCTCACGGTTCAGCTATTGCACGGCAGGTGTCTTCCTGATCGGCCAGATGATCGAGCGCGAAAGCGGAGAGCGCTTCGATCAGTACGTCGCAAGCCGCGTTTTCGACCAAATCGGCGTAACCGATGTCGAATGGACCCGCTCGCTAAGTGGAGAAATCCAGGCCGGTGGCCAGCTGAGCCTCCGCGCACGCGACGCAGAGCGGATCGGTCGGTTGGTCCTGAACGAGGGTCGGTGGGACGGCGAGCAGATCGTCCCTGCAGACTGGGTTGCAGAAATGTTGACCCCTGCGTCGCGGCCAAGGCAGGACTTGTCCTATAGCTTTTTGTGGTGGCGCGCCGAGTTCCGCGTGGGTGCTTCCGACCGAACCGTCGATACCATGATGATGATGGGCAACGGTGGGAATATCGTCGCTGTCATCCCCGAATACGATTCTGTCGTTGTCGTTCAGTCGAGGAACTACAACACGCCCGGCGATTTCGAGATATCGCGCGACCTTATCGAACGGTTCGTTCTGGGTCGTCTGGCATACTCGGCCGCTCCGACACGGTGAGCGCGTGAGCTGCTACCCGACCTCGGTCTGTCCGCCATCGAACTCCAGAAGGTCGCCGGGTTGGCAGTCGAGTTCCCGGCAGATCGCCTCGAGGGTGTTGAACCGCACGCCGCGCACCTTGCCGGATCTGAGCAGCGAGAGGTTTTGCTCGGAAATGCCGATCCGGGCAGCAAGGTCCCGTGACGTCATTTTTCTCCGGGCCAGCATCACGTCGAGACGCACGATGATCGGCATCTCAGATGACCTCCCGGTGATCTTGCCAAAGCTCCGCGCCGAGGGCGAAGGCCTGCGCCATGAAGCTTGCGATCAGCGCCGAGAAGGCCACTGAAATCTGCGGTGTTCCGAAGGCGATGCTCAGCACGCGTGATCCTTCCGGGTAGCCCCAGGTCGCCGCGACAGAGGCAAGCGCCTGCGACGCCAGCCCCCAGGCCAGCATGATCCAAAGTAGATAGGCCACCCATCGCGCGCTTTGCACGGCAGCGGCGGGGTTCCCCTGACGAAGCTGCCTAAACAGGCGACGTGCGACAAAAAGCAAAGCAAGCCACAGGGCCAGATGCGCCCCCAGGATCGCGATCAGCGCCAAGGACTGCCAAAGCACAAGCGGCGCGGTCACGTATCCGGCACGATGCGCAATGCTTTCGGCCAGTTCGGTGGGAGACACCACGCTGGCCACGGCGCCGATGCAGGCGAATCCGATCAAGATTACGATCCCGGCCGTCATGATCACCTCGATCTTGCGGGCGGCGGCAAGCGTACGCGTGGCATCAATCATCTTTCAGCTTCCCCGTCCAAGAGTTTCATGTTTTGTATTAAATTATATACCCGAATCATTCAACAGGTTTGAGCATGACCACGTTACCCTCTTTGCGCACGCTGGCAACACTGGCCATCGTGGCAACCGCGTCTGCATGCGGCACAATGAACCCGGCAGGACTTGTCGCGGCGAGCCGCCTTGATCCCTTGAACACGCCGCCATCGGAGATCTCAGTTGCCGTTGGCGTCCCTGAAACTCTGCGACTTGAAGACGGAGACGCGGAATTCCGCATCGCTTTCCGCGGAGGATCGGCGGCCTCCACGATCATGCTGGAGGAGGTCGCGCCCCTAAGCCTGTCAGTGGCCGGTTCCGAAGGCCCGCGCCCAAGCACATCGGGTGAGACCGTCTATATCGCGCGTATCGCGCCGGAAGACGCAGGCCGCATTTCGGCCGTGCAGCAGGAAATCCGTGATCTGCGCGCGGCGGGAACGGACGGAGACGGTTCGCTGACGGTCAGGGTCGTCGGCGGCTGTTTTGTCGGTGCGCGTCCGGAGGTGATTTCGGTCAGCACCTGGCTCCAGACCGATCCTTCCGATGGTTTCGTGCAGCTGACGCGTCGCCAGGATGTGACGCGGGCAATCGGTGCCCGCGATGCTGCGATGTTGATGTCGCAGCTCAGCCCCTGTGCGTCGGAGGAATAGCGCAATGAAACTCGGATACGTTCTCGTCGCACCCGTCCTCCTGGGCCCGGGCTTTGCCGTCGCACAGCAAGCAACAGAGGGGGCAACGCTCACCTTCGGTGCAGGGGTGGTTGCGACCTCCGGCTTCTATGTCGGGCAGGATGATGAAGTCCTTCCCTTCCCGGTCTTGATGGTGAGCCACGGAGATTGGACCGCCGATCTCGCGCGCGGGATCCGCTACGCTGCCCTTTCGACCGATAGCACGCGGGTCGAAGTTGGGCTTGCTTACCGTTTTGGTCCTGATTTGCCCGAAACTGCGCTCTTTGATGGCTTGGACCGCGACGGAAACGTCGAGCTTGTCGCGTCCCTCGCCCATGCGTTCGATGCCTTCGACATAGCGGCGGAAGTCGGCGCGGATATCTCCTCCGTCCATGACGGGTTTCGCGCGGACCTCTCGGTTGGCCGGACGATGGCGGTCGGTCTTTTCCACGTCGGAGGGCGCCTTGGCGTCGAGTACTTCGATGCTGATTTCGGCAACCATCTTTATGGCGTCAGGCCGGACGAGGCCACCGCCTCGCGGGGGCCCTATTCGCCCGGTGAAACCCTGACCCCAAGGATCGAGCTTTCTGCCGCACTCCCGTTCGAGAACGGCGCGTCGCTGGTCGGGTTCGTCGAATACAGGCGATTGCCGGATGCGGTCACGGGCAGTCCGCTTGTCGCGGACCGGGACCAGACGAGCATCGGTTTGTCGCTGATGCGGAGTTTCTGATGCTTCCCAAGCGCATCGAGACGCTCAAGACGTCCCTTCTTGCCATTGGAATTCTGGCAGGCTGCACGGCAGAGCTGTTCCACACCCCATCCGAGTTGCGTGGAGTGTGGGAACTCGACGACCATGGCCGCATCCTCGTCATCTCCGAACGCAGCCTCTCGGTCTATACCGATACGGGCGGGAGTTGCATGTTCGATTACAACGACGACTTCGCTGGGCCACGGGTCGCGGAGTGGGAGGCAGTATTGTCGGCCGACCGCAAAACTCTGCAATTCCGCGAGCATGGGTCGGATATCCTGATCTCCGCAAGCCGCTTGGCCGAAGTGCCGGATCGTTGCGTGATACGCTGATGATGCCAGTTCGAAGCCCATCCAGCCCGTGCAAAGACCCGTGTGTCAGGAAAATCATGTCCGCCTGTCCAAATCTGCGATGCCCATCCGTCATGGGGGTGAAGGTACTCAAGCCTTCATGCAGAATGGAGAATGGAACACCATGACACTCACGCAAATCCTTATCGGCGGCATCAGCGGCCTTGCCGTTCTGGCCGCCGGGACGATTCTGTTCCTGCCACGGGAGGTTACCGTCACCCGCACGGGCGTCGTGCCGGCCGCACCCCAGGAAATCGTCGCGCTCGCCGCGTCGAACACGGGCTACCAGCGGTTCAACCCCTACCTGTCCAGCGATCCCGACCTGCGGATCGAACCCTTCGGTCCGGAAAGCGGCGTCGGGTCCGGCTTCCGGTTCGACGGACGGGACGGGAAGGGCCAGCAGACGGTCGCCCGGGTCGAGGACGAGGCCGTGCATTACGACATCGACCTGGGCCCGCTGGGGCAACCGACCCAACGCATCAGCGCGATTGGGCAGGGCGACATGTCCGAGGTGACATGGGCCATGCATGCGGATCTGGGGTTGAACCCCATCGCCCGCGTCATGGGCCTGTTCATGGACCGAATGGTCGGCCCGACCTTCGAGCGCGGCCTTCAGAACATGGCCGCCGAATTCACCCGAAGCTGAAGCAACGACCAAGAGGACCAGACCCATGAACTACACATTCCTTCTCTACTCTGACCCGACCGGGTTTGCTGACATGACCGAAGACGACTGGGCGCGCGAAAAGGAGGTCTACGGCGCCTATATCGGCGCCTTGCAGGAGGCCGGCGTCTTCGTCTCGACCGATTGGCTCCAGCCGGCGATGACCGCCACGACGCTTTCCGTGCAGAACGGCAAGACGAGGATCGAGAACGGACCTTTCGCGGAAACCACGGAAACCCTCGGAGGCTACTTCGTCATCGACGTGCCCGACCTCGACGCCGCGATTGCCTGGGCCGAGAAATGCCCGGCTGCGCAATACGGCAAGGTGGAAATTCGTGCCACCGCCATGGGGGGCGACTGAAACCGTGACACGATCCGCTGTCATCACTCACGGAACAGCGGAGGCGCGCGTGGCCCAGGTTGCGCGCGCCAGTTATGGTCGGCTGATCGGTATACTATCGGCTCGGAATGGAGACATTGCCGCCGCCGAAGATGCGCTGTCCGATGCGCTTCAGGCGGCGCTGGCTACGTGGCCGGACAGGGGGGTGCCTGACAACCCCGAAGGCTGGCTGGTGCGCGTGGCCCGAAACCGGATGACCGACGCCCACCGCCGCGCACTGAAACAGCACCCGCTCCCGATCGAGGAACATGATTTTACGGTTCCGGATTCTTACAAGATGGAGACCGCAGATCCGCGTTTGCCGCTGCTGTTCGTCTGCGCCCATCCGGGTATCGCCGAACCGGCCCGCGGCCCGTTGATGCTGCAGGCCGTTCTGGGCTTCACGGCGGCCGAAATCGCGCGTGCCTATGTCAGCTCTCCCACCGCCATGTCGAAACAACTGGTGCGCGCGAAAGAGCGCATCAAGGCCAATACCATCCCGTTCCGCGTCCCGGAACCCGAGATCAGGGCAGAACGTCTTTCGGACGTGATGGAAGCGATCTACGGCTGTTACGCCCTCTGCTGGCTCGACGGGCCGGAGGCGGACAGCATGCAGCGCGAAGCCGTCTACCTTGCCGACCTGCTTGCTTCGGAAATGAACGACGACCCGGAGGTACTGGGCCTGTCGGCGCTGCTTGCTTTCCTGCATTCCCGCCGCGCGGCGCGGCTTCGGGATGGTTGCTACGTCCCTTTGGCCGAGCAACCGACCGAGCTTTGGGATCACGATCTGAGCGCTGCCGCCGATATGCGGCTGAGACAGGCCTTCCAACTCGGACGTCCCGACCGCTTCCAGATAGAAGCCGCGATCCAGTCCGTCCATGCAGCGCGCGCCCGCACCGACATGACCGATTGGTCGGCGCTGCTGTCGCTCTACGAGGGTCTGATCCATTTCGCGCCGACCTTGGGCGCATATGTCAGCCAAGCCGCCGTCGTCGGAGAGGTCCACGGCGCCGAGGCAGGGCTGGTGGCGCTCGAAAAATTGGCCGATCCGCGTCTTGAGCGATTTCAACCCTATTGGGCGACCCAGGCCCACCTGTTGGCGCAGTCCGGTGCCCTTGCGGAGGCGCGCGACGCCTATGATCGCGCGATCTCGCTTGCGGTCGCACCGGGAGCCAGAGGCTTCCTTGTCTCGGCGCGCGCTAAGCTCGACCAGCCCTGATCCCAACACTGAAAGGATGACCAAGATGAACACCCTCGCCGCGCGCCGGAACGCGCTCTCCTCGCTCTGGGCCTTCGTCGCGCTCAACATCGCCTTTGCCGATATTCTCGGCCTCTACACGCCCGGCGTCATTCCCGAGGTCATCGACAGTGTCATCGAAGGCGTCACCATCACCCAGAACATGATGCTCATCGCGGCGGTGTTCATCCAGATACCCGTCGCGATGATCGTCGCGATGCAGTTCCTGCGACTTCGCGCATGGCGCACAGTCAACATCTCGGCCGCTCTGGTGACAGCCGTTTTTGTTGTCGCCGGCGGGTCCATGAAGCCCCACTACATCTTCTTTGCGAGCTGCGAAATCGTAGCGCTGCTTTCGATTGTCGTCCTGGTTTGGCGTGCTCCTACATCGGAATGGGCCGACGCGGAAAGCGCGTAATGGGCGGACGCGTTGGTTATCAGAGGAAAGCCTCGGTTCAGGTTTATAACGACCTGTTCGCCGGATCAGAGTCTTATCCACCGGAGGCGTGCAACTGGCGTGCAACCTAAAGTGAGGGTCGGGAACGCGCACGAAAGCCCTGCACGCATACGCAGCAAACTCACTCTTTCTCCGCATCTTGTCCGTTCAACTCGAGCGCAGCGAAGGTCCGGTCTACAATTTCCCCGTCACTCCAGGGGTCTAAGGTTAGTCAGCGAACACCTGTCTCGCAGACGCCAGTCGTATCCAATCCCGGCCGCCGAACGCGATAAGAGCGAGATATACCTGCCCGGCGTCAACATCCGGTTTGAATACGATGGTCAGTCGCTGCCCGGCGCCTCCATGGCGTACGAGCCAACCATCCAGTTTGCCGCTGAGTCGAGCACCAGATGTTGGGTTTGTAGAAATTTCTTGGATAAGGGCATCGATTTCATCGAGGCGACGGCTTGCTGCTGCAACGTCACCGTCGGTCACCTCGACAATATGATCAACTATACCGATAATGTCCCGTTCGACGAACGGATGCCTAACAAAACGCATCAGGTCTTTTTGGCCATCGCGGCAAGATGCGCCCGTGCGCCTGCAGTGACTTTGGAGGCTTCACCGACGGGTTCCCAGTGGTCGAGTGGCAGGGACAGGCGGCGTTCCAATTCTGCCTCAAAAAAAGACCGTTCACGATCCCGCTCTGCCTTGGCTTTGGCCAATTCACCCGAGACCGCCGCGCTCACATTGGGGTACTCGCCTGCTTCGACCAGTTCCCTTGCGAAGGTGTAGGCGGTGTCGGTAAAACTGACAGATTGCTTTTGAACGCTCATGGCAAACTCCTCGGTGCTCCAATAGACTACCGAGTTTTTCCACATCTGGCAAGCTGATCAGGCTGATCAGGCTGATCAAGCGAAATACGTCAATAGCCTTGCGGCCTCCCCTGCTTGTTTGCCATGTCGCAGGGGAGAACGGCCCTTCGGTCCGTCGCGCATTCGGCCATGCGGCCTCACCGCGGCGTCGCACCCGGCATCCCGGTTTGCCCACCTTACGAGCACGTCCCTCCCCGGCCGCTCCGCCGGATTGCGCTCTGGTCTGTTTTGCGGGGCAAAACGATCCCGCCGCTGCATCCGTCTCCCGCGTCCGGTCGGGCCGTTTGCCTGCTCGTGTCGGGCAAACCTACCGTCAAAACACACACACATGAGTGTGGAAGCATATCCTCCGGATGGCCCCCAAATCAGCCCGCGTTAAGGATCGCAAAACTTTTCGGCGAGGGCGGGGTCTGTGGCGTTGGGCGGTCCCGTGCGTGAGCGCGCGCGTGTGTCGGGTGCTGCGCGCGGAAAACTTTTGCGCCCGGCAAGCCGGCGGCTGCGCCGTCCCTGACCCGGGCAGATTCGGAAACCAGGCATTCGGCCATGCCCCACACTCACGTGGAGGCCTTGGAACCGAACACTGGAGATAAGAACATGGCTTACGACACCGCAAACACCTACGAGACCATTGAGCTTTTTGGACTGACCGAGAAGGACGCACAGCTGCCGATCCCGGAAGATCACATCCTGACCGACCGCGTCATCCGCGAGAGCTTCGAGGCTCTGCTCGGTCCGCTGCGCGGGACTGGGCTCGAGGCAGAAATCGAACCGCTGGCCCATGGGCTCGCCACCATCCTGCAGCGCCGCAAGGTGGCACTCGGCGAGGAGGTCGACCGCACCGCCGACAAGATCGGCGCGCTGGCAAAATCCCACGACGGATCGGAGATCGCCGAGACCGCGATTGAGGAGGCGCAGGCGCGCTTTGTGCAGCTGCGCGAGATTGTCAGCGCCATCGAGGTGATGAGCGAGGCAGCGGCGGAATGCTACGAGATCGAGACGGGCCACGCCTTCATCCCGGCAGCCGGGTCGCGCGCAAGCGTCCGGGCGAAAGAGACCGGGGCGGTCTTCGAGGCGCGGCAGCTCCTGGAGCAGCACGACCGCGAGACCGCCGAGAAATCGAAAGTCGAGGGGGTGCCCCTGATCGTCTCAGGCGCCACCGACTGGACCGATGTCGATGTGATCTTCAACACGCTCGACAAGGTTCGCGAACGGATCAAACAGAACCGCAACCAGGAGATCTTCCTCTGCCACAAGGGTGGCAAGCACGGGGCGGAGATGATTGCGGCTCGGTGGGCCCGAGCACGCGGGGTCGCGCAAGCGCGCTTCGATCCGCGCTGGTCCGCGCATGGGCGGGCGGCACCGTTCAAGTGCAACGACGAAATGCTGGACGACAAGTTCGCGGCGACGGGGGTTGTTCTCTTCGGCGGCAACGGGGTTGCGCTGAACCTCGGGCAGAAGGCGGAAGCGAAAGGCCTGACGGTCATGCGGGTTGCTGACCCGGCGAAGAAGACTGCGCAGGATTGAAGAGAGGGGGTCGCGCTTGGCGCGGCCCTTTCGTCATGTCTCATGGCGCGTGCGATCGGTCATGCGCGATCGGCAGTCTGCGGCGGCCAGCACCGTTATCCCTCTACCCAGTCCGTCAGAGTGCGGCCCATCCGCATCGGTAGGGGCTGGGGATGGTGCGCCCCTCGCACATCGTCAGCAGCGCAAGACCGAGGGGTCGAGACGTCGCACATGAGGCTGAATACCTGCACAACCGTCGGGTGGTGTTTCGGAACATCGCATCCTCGCGGGCGGGCGTCATCAGCACCCCAGCCAGGTTCGGCAGGACGTAGCGGATGGTGGCGACTGCGTGATGGCACAGGTCAATCGGGTCCCTCCTTTTTGCTATGCATGTGGATCGCACGGGGTCGGCCCGTCCGTGCCCTGCGCTTCGCTTCGGCAAGCACAAATACGGCTTCCACGGCGGAGCCGCGGACCCTCCGCATTTGCGCTTGCGACCGGGCCTCTTGCCCCGTGCCGGGTGATCCCCATCGCAACAAGGAGTAACCCAAATGACCAACCACTACGTCGCCACCGTCCCCGTCAAGTTCACCGATACCGATGGCCAGGAGCGCACCCGTTTTCAGCGCGTGGGTGCGATGTTCCGCAACACCCGCAACGAGGACGGCTCGGAGTTCTTCAGCCTCAAGCTCGACTTTCCCGTCGCGGTTTCGGAGCTGGTGATGTTCCCGCCGAGTGCGAAAGATCCCCAGGACTAAATCCTCTGACGAGGATGGGCCGCCCCCCGGGGCGGCTCGATCCCTGTTCCAGGGATGCCGGTTCCGGCACGAGTGATCCCAACAGCGATCTCTCGGGTGCCGGTCCCTGCGCGATCAAGGGACGCACTCCGCCCGGAAGGACCAGGCCGAGACAGACCGGCCAGTCAGCCTCAAGGGGGCCATCCACAAAAACAGGCAGGCCAGGGCCTCCCGGTTTTTGCGGCAGAGATTTGTCGGAGCCAAATCTGGCGCTCCTTGACCCTGCCTGTCCGCCCTGTCGGTGGGGTTTGCGCCCGCCCGCGGTTCCGTCCGAACACTTGGCGTTCGGCCAGACCTTCGGGCGGGGTTGGCGGACGGGACCCCTAGGACAGGTGGGTCGCCGGGTCATGAGGGGAGGGGCCCGCGTCCCTGCGGGCCGCGGGGGAAGCGGACACCAAGGCTGCCTGAGCCTGAATGCCACGTAAGTATATAATTGACAGCTTGATATAATATCGTAAGGTAGAGACAGCCTTGGTGGAAGGTGGCAGGAAATAGGAGGTCTTTCTTCGCATGTCTCGCGCAAAACGCCTTACAGATGGGTCTGTTGCATTAACGGGCCTGTCGCTGCAGGTTTTGTGTGTTCATGATGATGGAGGAGCCGATGGCGCAACGCAAGAACCCGTTCAAACGTCATCGGTTCCCGCGTGAGATCATCCTTCTGGCGGTACGCTGGTACTGCCGCTACCCGCTGTCGTGCCGCGACGTCCGTGACTTGCTGGCCGAGCGCGGGGTGACGGTTGATGCCTCGACGATCCACCGGTGGGTCAGGAAGTTCGGCCCAGAGATCCGCAAACGGGCCTACGGCGCCCATCGGTCCTGGCGCGGGCTACAGTGGCATGTGGATGAAACCTATATCCGCGTCGGAGGCCGCTGGTGTTACCTGTGGCGAGCGGTGGATCAGTTCGGCCAGCTGATCGATTTCCGGCTGACGACAAAGCGAAATGCCAAGGCGGCAAGGGCCTTTATGCGACAGGCCCAGGAAGCCGTTCGTCTCTATCACCCGTTAACCATAGTGACGGACAAGGCTCACAGCTATGCCAAGGTGATCGGCGAGATCAACGCCCGGCTCGGGCCGGAGGATGCGATCCGGCACGTCGATCGCAAGTACCTGAACAACAGGATCGAGAGCGATCATGCCGCGCTGAAACAGCGATTGCGCCCGATGCGCGGGTTTCAGACCATGGCTGGAGCCAAGGCGGCCCTCGCCGGGATCGAGACCTTCCGCACGATCCGAAAGGGCCAATTCGAGAACTGCGAGCCCGGAGTTGCAAACGAGATCGACTTCGTGGCTAAACTTTTCCTCAAAGCCGCGTGACAGGGGGGCTGCGACTATTACTCTGCGCTTTCGGCGTTAATGCAACAGACCCTGAGCTCAGCACTACCAATGCTGCGCTTTGCTGGAATGACTGGTTCCATTGTCGGCGCGGTCTAATTCCATCTCAGCCGCTTCGCCGCCACTTCAACCAACAGGTACAATAGAACGGTCATAGCGGCGAGTGTGATCAGGCTGGCAAACATCAGATCGGTCTTCGCGCGCCCGTTGGCGAGAAGCATCAGATACCCCAGGCCTTTGGACGCCCCTACCCATTCGCCGATCACTGCTCCTATGGGCGCGTAAACGGCTGCGAGTTTCAGCCCAGTCCCAAGCGATGGCATCGCATGGGGTATTCTGATCCGCCGTATGATCTGCCATCTCGTCCCATTCATCGTCTGTGCCATATCCGCAATGTCGCAAGGCACCCGCATAAGCCCGTCATAGAAGGCGCTTGTCACGGGAAAGTAGATTATGAGCACCGCCATCACGATCTTGGATGCCATCCCATAGCCGAACCAAAGCGTCAAAATCGGGGCAAGTGCGAACACCGGAACGGCTTGAGTGAAAATGAGCATGGGCATGACCAATCGGTGCAACCGGTCCGACGTTGCGAGTTGGATGGCTGTCACCACTCCAAATACCGCACCGATCACAATGCCTGCCGCAACTTCGCCTGCTGTGACCAAGGCGTTCTCTCCGATCAGCGACCGGTTCTCCCACCACGCTGTCGCGACACGCCACGGCGAGGGCAGAATGAATTGTGGCACGCCTGTCGCCCAGACCGCAGCCTGCCAAAGGATCAGGCCAAAGCCGATGGCACCGAATGCGTAACAAATTCTGTTCATCGCGCGCCGCGCAGATGGGAAAGCAATGCCGCCTGGCATGCGATTGTTTCAGGCGCATATTGATCGCGAACGGGAAAGGTGTTTGGCGGCTGCCACAGATTTGCGCCCATCGGTGTCAGCACCACAATTTGATGGCCCAAGCGAACGGCTTCAGCTGGATCATGGGTAACAACGAGGACGGTTTTGCCCTGCAACATGCGGGCCGAAAGCTCCTGCATGTCCGCCCGTGTGCTGGCATCGAGCGCAGAGAAGGGTTCGTCCAGCAAGGCGACGGGGCGATCTTCCATTAAGGTGCGCGCCAGTGCTGCGCGTTGGCGCATGCCGCCGGATAAAGCAGATGGCGGTTTGCCGCGATGGGTGGCAAGGCCGACGCGATCCAAAAGATCATTGGCCAAGGTGACGTCGGGCGCGCTGCCGCGCAACCTTGAGCCCAGAACGACGTTTTCGTACACGCTGAGCCAGGGGAGCAACAGATCAGATTGCGCCATGAAGCTGATCCGGCCGTCCAGGGGTTTCGCGTCGGAGGCCGTGATCTGCCCCCGGAATTCGCCCGCGCACTCCAATCCCGCAACCAGCCGCAGAAGCGTAGATTTGCCGACACCGGATCGCCCCAGAACGCAGGTCCATTGCCCCGCTGGCAGTGTCAGATCAACCGGCGCAAACAGGGGCTGGCCCGCAAGTTCGTGATGACCGGACACGTGAATTGCGGGCGCTGCGCTCACGCCCCACGCATTCCCATGTCCCAGAACGCAGCCTCCAAACGGGTAGCCGTTGTGAAGCGGTTTTGAAGCTGTGCCCACCGGCGCGCGCTGTCCGGTGCATCTCCGATCCGGCGCACCACAGCCGCGTCGATCATCTGCCCGACGCGTTTCATCACGCCTTGGTATTCATCATCCGCATATGTTTCGATCCAATCGCGGTAGGGCGTCTCGCGGGCGGCGGACTGTGCCAGCCTCGTCCCGATTTCGCCATAACCAAAGCAACAGGGTGCAAGCGCCGCCATCAGATCAAGGAAGTCCCCCTGAAGCCCCGCATCCATCACGTATCTTGTGTAGGCAAGGTTTTCGAAATCTTCGGTTGCTGCAAACAAAGCCGCTTCGTCGATGCCTTCATCAGCACAGGTTTTGACGTGTAGGGCCATCTCGTGATTGACCAATGCATCGACCGTGACGGCGCAGACTCTCATCTCATCTAGCGTTTCCGCTTTGACGACCGCAAGCGACCATGCGCGCGCAAAATGCACAAGGAACACGTAGTCCTGGGTCAGGTAATGCAGGAATGCGGCGCGGGGTAAAGTGCCGTCGCCCAGACCGCTGACAAAGGGATGACCTGTGTAGCTATCCCAAGCGTCAGGGCAGCCTGCGCGCCACAGGGCGAATGTTGTGCCGTAGGGTTGATTGGTCATGGCGCGGTTACATCAATGGCGATGTCCGACACAGGGTTGATGGAGGGGATCAGGCCCGCCTCATGCAGGAAGGCTTCAAACGCGGCGTAACGTCCGACATCCATGGCGGTTGGGCGCAACGCAAAACGAGGCAACGTGTCGGCCCAGGCGCGCTCGTTCAGCTCGTCCTGTAGCTCTGGTGCTGTGGCTGAGAAAATCTCCCACGCCTCTTGCGGGTGGTTGATGATGTATTGGGTGGCCTGTTCCGTTGCGGCCAGAAAGCGCTGGATCATATCGCGGTCCATAGTCTCGGAGTTTGCGACATAGATCAGCTCATCATAGGACGGCAGGCCTTCCTCTTCGACGTAGAAGCACCGGCCCGGCACGCCTTCAATATCCATCTGGTTCAACTCAAAATTCCGGAACGCACCGATCACGGCGTCTACTTGACCCGACATGAGCGACGGCGACATTGACCAGTTCACGTTGATCAATTCCACATCGTCTAACTCCAACCCATGGGTAGTCAAAACATGCCCCAGCACGGCCTCTTCGACACCACCGACGGAGAAGCCAATTCTCCCGCCTTCGAGGTCTGCAGGAGACTCGATGGGGCCATCCGCCAGCACAAGCAAGCAGTTCAAGGGCGTTGCGACAAGCGTGCCGACCCGTTGGAGGGGCAGCCCTTCGTGGATTTGCAGATGAAGTTGCGGCTGATAGGAGATCGCCAGGTCGGCCTGACCCGCCGCCACCAGCTTTGGGGGATCGGATGGATCAGCGGGGGCGATGACCTCAACCTCAAGGCCAACATCGCCGAAATACCCCTGTTCCTGGGCGATGATTATGGGCCCGTGGTCTGGATTGATGAACCAATCCAGCAAAAGGGTCATCTGATCCTGCGCCCAGAGCGGAGCGGCAAAGAGAGAGATGGCTGAGGCGAGTAGGATAGATTTCATGATCAGGTCTCCTGTGAGCGAGGGAGTAAGGTGGCAAAGTGGTGGGTGGGTCCGTGCCCGGATCCGACAGTCAGGTCATCAGCACGGGCAATGGCCGTGTTGACGTAGGTTTTGGCGGCGGCGACAGCGCGCTGAATGTCGCCGATTTGGGCGATGTGCGCGGCCAAAGCCGACGATAGGGTGCAGCCGGTGCCATGGGTGTTGCGCGTCGCCGTACGTGTGCCTTCGAACCACGTGACGTCATCGGCAGTGACCAGACAATCCGGGCTCGCCGCCCCGCTGAGGTGGCCCCCTTTCATCAAAACCGCCTTCGGCCCCATTTCGCAAAGCGCGTGCCCCTGCATCTGCATGGCGTCCCGCGACGCAGCCGGATCAGCACCAAGCAGATGGGCCGCTTCCGGCAAGTTTGGCGTAAGGATCGTGGCCAGGGGCAACAATCGTTCGCGCAACACCGAAATGGCGTCGGGCTGCAACAGGGCCGCGCCGCCTTTGGCGATCATCACAGGATCAAGCACAACAGGCACGTCGCGGTCTTGCAGCGCAGTTGCAACGGCGTTCGCGATTTCGGCGTTGGCGATCATCCCGACCTTGACCGCGTGGACGTGGATATCGTCGAACACGGTGTCGATCTGGCTCTGCACAAAGGCGGGCGGCACGAGGTGAATACCCCGCACGCCTTGTGTATTCTGCGCCGTCAGCGCCGTCAGCGCGGCCATGGCAAAGGCACCATTTGCAGAAATCGCTTTCAAATCCGCTTGGATGCCCGCCCCGCCTGATGGGTCCGAGCCCGCGATGCTAAGAACATTTGGGATCACGTCTACACCTTTGTCTGGTTAAATTCCTGAGCCGCCGCTTTGGGGTCGTTTTGCCCGCAAATGGCCGACACGACAGCTTGCCCGTCTGCGCCTGCCGCAAACACTTGCGCCTGATGCACCGCCTTCAAGCCGCCAATCGCGACGTTCGGCGAAGAGGTGAGGGCCACCAACCGCGCCAGCCCGTCAAACCCAATCGGGGTTGCGTGATCTGTCTTGGTCGCGGTCCCCAAAACGGGCCCCAACCCAAGGTAATCCACGACGCCCGGGTCGGCGGCCTGAACTGTTCGCGGCGTTTCGCACGACAGACCCAGAATTTTGTCCGGCCCCAACAGCGCCCGTGCGCGCTCGGGCGAAATGTCACCCTGACCAATGTGGGCGCCATCCACATCCGCCTTCACGGCTGCAGCCACATCATCGTTGATCACCAGGGGAACCCCCGTCCCGACCAGCGCGGCCTTCAAAGCGCAGGCCATGTCAACCCGCTCTGACGTGGTTGCATCCTTGGCGCGCAGTTGCACAAAGCTGACGCCCCCGTCCACGGCCTGCTGTACCGTCTGGACAAGTCCGTGATGGCTGCACAAAGCGGTATCGGTGACCAGATACAGGCGCAATTGGGCGCGAAGGTCCGTCATGCGCGGATCACGCCCGTCAACTCATCGGGTGTTGTCGCGTACAGCGCGTCAAGGAAATGCATCTGAAAACTGCCCGGACCGCGGGCGTGTTGCGCCGCTTTTGCTCCGGCCACTTTGAAGTGAGCGAGTGTGGCAAGGGCTGCATCAAACGCGGGGCCGCAGGCGGCATACGCCCCCATCAAAGCAGTTTGCGAACATCCAAGCGCTGTAACCTTGGGCATGATGTCGGAACCGCCCGCAACGTTGGCCGACTGCGCCCCGTCCGTCACGAAATCAACCGGGCCGGTGATCGCAACCACGCTGCCGTATTCCTGCGCAAGGGAGGTGGCCGCGGCTTGGGCCGCACCGACGCTATCGCCACTATCGGCCCCTTTGCCCGCCCCCGTTTCCCCGGCCATCGCCAGAATTTCAGAGGCATTCCCACGCAGGATCGTGGGCCGCAATGCCATCAGCTTTTGAGCCGCGTCTTTGCGGTAATCCGAGATGAAATGCGCGACCGGATCCAGGACCCAAGGCACATTTTTCTCACGGGCTGTGCGTGCGGAGGCCACCATGCTCTCAACCCATGGCGTTGAAAGCGTGCCGATATTTATCGTCAACGCGCCACAAATCGGGGTGAAATCCGCAGTTTCTTCCGGCGCATGGACCATCGCGGGTGATGCGCCCGCCGCAAGGACCACGTTGGCCGCGATATTCATCGCCACATAGTTGGTGATGCAGTGCACCAACGGGGTATTATCACGTAAGGATTTAAGCAGGTCTTGCGCGGACACGACGTCTCCTTTTTCAGCGGAAAAGGAGTGTGCGTTCTTGTCACGTCCAGAACATCTACCCTCCCTCCGCCAGCATTATCTGGTTCAGGTTCAAAGGGTACTTCTCAGCCTTACGACGCCCCCGGTGGTGCCGTGATAGATTGATCAGCCAGGCGCGTCAAACATCTGATTTGTGGAGCATGCGAAGGCAGCTATTAAGAAGGGACTGTTGCATTAACTCTTATTGTCGGTCAGTTTTTGGCATTTGAGGATGAGTATGCTGCGCACATCGCCGTTCA
>NZ_JAYLLH010000033.1:0-35016 GCF_035818635.1 Mesobacterium hydrothermale
ATCAGCATGACTCGCACGGCCAGCACCAAATGGGAATCCCAATTCGGACTCGTTTGTCGCGATCAATCCACTAGGGCCTGCAACTGGGCAAAGCTCAGGTCGCCATCGCTGAAGCGGATCGTTTCCACCGTGTCGGTCACCCGGTCGGCCCCCTCGGCAGAGGTCACAACCAGCGCGCTGCCATCGCGTGCGACGGTGATCCCGGCCGCAGCGACAGCGAAAACCGCGACATCGGTCCCTGCCCCGCCGTCCAGCGTGTCGTTGCCCGCGCCACCGGTCAGGGTGTCATTGCCCCCCATGCCGGACAGCAGGTTGGCGCCACCGTTGCCCAGAAGCGCGTTGCCATCCGCGGACCCGACCAAGTCGACCGCCGCCGTACCGCGCAGTCCGGCGGATTGCACCCCGTCTTGCAGGTGCAGCGTTGCCGTCAGCGGCGCATCGCCACGGAAAGTCAGATTATTGACGCCAACGTCGACATCGCCCAGCGGCAATGCACTGACCAGCCCGATCCCTTGCCCCGGCGCAGCCGCGGCAATCGCTTCCGGCAGCGTGACATAGGTGCCCAGAACGTCCGCACCATCGGCAGTGCTGTAGACCGTGAACTGCCCCGGCGCCTGCATTACGACGTTGTCCAACCCACCGGTATCGGCGCCGCTGATGAACTCGCCGCGGATGTGCAGGTCGGTGAGATTGCCCAGCACCTGCCGGATCTCTGCCTCTGTCGCGACGGTCCCGCCGTCGCTGCCCACACGCCAGTCCGACCGGGTATCAAGGTAGACTTGATAAGAAGTCCAGTCGGTGCCCGGATAGGGTTGCGCCAGCGCCAGGGTCAGACCGTCGGATTTCAGAACCAGTTCGTCATTGTTGAACTGGCTGTCCAGCGCTCTTTGCCGCAGGTCATAGCTCAGGGTGCCGCCATAGAACCCGCTCTTGTCGCCAAGATAGGCTTCAGGCGCCACGAAATACCAGGTTTCCCCGGTGGCATAGTCCACTGCTTCGAGATAACCACCCGGATTGCCACCCGCCGCAACGTGGGAGAATTCCTTGACGTCGGCAATGAAGCTCCAGCCTTCGACGCTGTTGTCAAAGGTCGACGCAATCCGTGCCCCCGAAGTCGGCAGATCCGGCGTGCTGTTGTAATGGAAATAGACGTTGTCGAGGTTGCCCGCGTCATTGGTCGTACCGCTGACAAATTCCCCGCGGATCGTGAACGCCTCGAGATTGGCAAGCGTTGCGCTCAGTTCTGCCGCTGTGGCGATGCGGCCCGTCACACTGCCGACGCGCCAGCCATGGCCCAGCGACAGCCCGATTTCATAGGCTGTCCAATCGGTGCCGGGGTTGTCGCCCAGATCGGCAACAAGCGTGTTGCCCGCCCCGACCAGGGTCACATCGATATCGTCGAACTGGCTGTCGCTGCCATCCTGACGCAGGTCAAAGCTGAGCGTGCCACCGTAATACCGGCTTTGGTCGCCAAGAAACGCGTCCGGCGCGACATAGGTCCAGGTGTCGTTCCCGGCCTCAAGCCCGCGCAACGATCCCCCCGGATTGCCCAGACCCGGGTCCCACAGTTGCGTGCCGTTGCTGGTGGTCCATCCTTCGGTACCCGCGTCAAAGGTCGACCACGTGTCGTCGCTGGGCCCGCCCGGCACCAGCTGAAGCACCTGATCATAAGTCAGCGTGGTGTTGGAGAAAGCAAAGAATTCCGTCGACCGATCGACCCGGTCTACCCCTTCGGACGACGAGATCAGCAATTCCGTACCGCTCTGGCTGACGCCGACCGCGGAACTGGCAACGCCGAACCTTGCGGTATCGACGCCGGCGCCGCCCAGCAGCGTATCGTTGCCCGCGCCGCCGTCCAGCGTGTCATTGCCCGCGTCCCCTTGCAGCAGGTCGCCACCGTCGCCGCCGATCAGGCTGTCGTCGCTGTCGCCGCCGGCAACGGTGTCATCGCCCGGGCCGCCGTTCAGGGTGTCTTCGCCAAAGCCGCCCAGCAGGCTGTCATTGCCGGTGCCGCCCAGCAGGCTGTCGTCGCCGGCAAAGCCTGTCAACGTGTCATCACCGCCCGCGCCGTCGATCGTGTCACTGCCGCGTTCGCCCGACAGGCATTCACCGGTCTCGTCTCCGGTGATTGACTGATCGGTTGCGCTGCTCAGCGCCAGAGCGTCGGCAAAGCTCAGACTGCCATCCGCAAAGACCAGCGTTTCGACCGTGTTGTGCACCTGGTCCAGACCTTCATTGGAAAACACCTGAAGGAAATCGCCATTGGCGGCAAAGGTGGCTTCCAGCAGGTTGCCGCCAAATTCCGCCCGGTCGGTGCCGTCGCCACCGATCAGCGTGTCATTGCCGCCTGCGCCGCGCAACGTGTCGTTGCCCAGGCTGCCGCGCAGGGAATCGTCCCCGCTGTTGCCGCGCAGGTTGTCGTTGCCCGACCCACCGATCACGGTGAAATGTTCGGTGTTCAGGAACTGAACGCCGTTGTCGGACCAATAACCGGTGTTGAAGCGTTGCTGTTCGCCGTCGGCAGTCTGGTCGACGTTGGTGTGGATATCCAGCGTAAAGGCGCTGAGGTCCGCGATCCCGCGATCGGTGCCGGCGGCAAGGTTGATGATATGTTTGCCATGCCCGTCATGCGCCACGATCTGCACCTGGTCATCTTGCAGACCGGCGGTAAAGTTCAGCCGCTCCCCCCCCCGCACGGTGGTGCCATCGGCCAGGGTCAGACCCGCGGCAGCGGCCGCATCGAAGGTGAAATTGGCCGCAACCCCGGCGTTCGACCGGTCAAGGTCGAGGCTGTCCAGCCCGTCACCGCCATCAATCACATCCGGGCCGCCGACGCCCGCGACCAGACTGTCAGCGCCGTCGCCGCCCATCAGCGTGTCGCGCCCGACGCCCCCGATCAGCGTGTCATTGCCCAGCCCGCCTGCCAGAGAGTCGTTGCCATCTGCGCCTTGCAGGTTGTCGTTGCCCGACCCGCCAGTGATCGAGAAATGTTCGGTGTTGAGGAACTGAACGCCATTGTCAGACCAGTATCCAGTGTTGAACCGGCGTTGTTCACCATCGGCGGTCTGGTCGACATTGGTGCTGATATCCAGGGTGAAATCGCTCATGTCCGCGACACCGCGGTCATCCCCACCCGCCAGGTTGATGATGTGGTTGCCGTGACCATGATAGGCCACGACGCCCACCTGGTCATTCTGCGCCCCGGCGGTAAAGTTCAGCCGCTCGATGCCCCGCACAGTGGTGCCATCGGCCAGCGCAAAGCCCGCGGCATTGCCTGCATCATGGGTAAACGTTGCGGCCGCCCCGGCGTTCGACCGGTCAAGGTCGAGGCTGTCCAGCCCGTCACCGCCGTCGATCTCATCCGCGCCGCCCTCGCCCGCGACCAGACTGTCAGCGCCGTCGCCGCCCATCAGCGTGTCGCGCCCGACGCCTGCGACCAGCGTGTCATTGCCCAGCCCGCCGGCCAGAGAGTCGTTGCCATCTGCGCCTTGCAGGTTGTCGTTGCCCGACCCGCCAATGACGGTGAAATGTTCGGTGTTGAGGAATTGAACGCCATTGTCGGACCAATAGCCGGTGTTGAAGCGGCGTTGTTCACCATCGGCGGTCTGGTCGACATTGGTGCTGATATCCAGGGTGAAATGGCTCATGTCCGCGACACCGCGGTCTTCGCCACCGGCCAGGTTGATGATGTGGTTGCCGTTGCCGTTATAGGCCACGACGGTCACAACATCGTTGCCCGCCCCGGCGGTATAAGACAGCCGTTCCAGACCGGTGCCGGTTGTTCCGTCGCTCAGCGTGAAATTCGTGACCAGGCCCGGATCGAAGGTAAAGGTCACCGCGTTCAGATCGCTGCGGTCATAGAACAGCTGATCCAGCCCCGCGCCGCCGTCGAACTGGTCGGGCCCGCCCGCGCCTGCGCGCAGCGTGTCATCGCCGTCGCCCCCGATCAGGGTGTCACGGCCGGCAGCACCGTCAAGGTTGTCGTTTGCCCCCAGCCCGGAAAGAGAGTCGTCGCCCCCGGCCCCGATCAGGTCATCCGCCCCGGTCGAGCCGGTGATCGAGAAATGCTCGGCATTGAAGAACCGTGCGCCCACATCTGCCCAATAGCCGCCCGCGAAGGTCCGCGAGCCTGTGGAATTGTCGAAAAAAGTGCGGATATAGGTGTCGAGCGGCGACAGGTCGGCGGTGGCACGGTCACTGGGGCCGCCGCCAAGATCGAATTCGAGGATCCCGTCACCCGGGTTCACGGTCACATTGATATCAGACATCGAAGCGTCCCCCTTGAAGGAGCGCGACCGGAATCACCCAATCGCACGAAAAGTCCAAGACGGGACCGCTCTCGTGCGCCTGCACAACCGGGGATATTCATCCAGCCACACAGGACAACGCACAGAGGTTACATCGTCAACCGCCAACCGCAGTATAGTCGAACTTTGCAGAGAAGATTTTGATTTGGCTCAATAACGCGGGTGCCTCAAGAAACAGGAAACAACTGCGCGCCTCGGCCTGAAAACACGCCCAACACGGATCATCACGGCTGGGACCACGTCAAAAGGGATATCCAGAAAATCAGATTTGTCCAATCGAATTGTGCAGTCGCAGCATCCTGACCTGGCCGCGGCACACCAAACCAAGGGTCTCGCGCAGCAAACCCCGCCCCGGGCCAAGACATCGGTGACAAAACTCTGCGTCCTGTAAGGAACGAAAAGTCGCGACACTATAGGGGAAGTGGCGCACCCGAGAGGATTCGAACCTCTGGCCTCTGCCTTCGGAGGGCAGCGCTCTATCCAGCTGAGCTACGGGTGCCTGAGGATGCTCTTAGGACAAACCTCAGCGGGCCGCAATCGGAAATCTGCACGCCCGGGCGGTCACTTGGCCCTTGCGGGGCCAACCATCGCCAGCTCGCGCGAAACCGGGTTTCAGCCAAACAGTTCCTGCGCCAGTTCCAGTGCATCGACCAGCGCGTCGACCTCTGCCTCGGTATTGTAGAGGCCGAAGGACGCGCGACAGGTGGCGCTGACGCCAAAGAATTCCATCAGCGGGCCGGCACAATGGTGGCCCGCACGGACCGCGACGCCCTTCTTGTCAAGGATCGTCGAGATATCATGCGCATGGGCCGCGCCCTGCATGGTAAAGCTGAAGATCGCCGCCTTGTCGGGCGTGTTGCCCTGCACATTCAGCCAGTTCAGCCCGTCAAGCCGCGCGCGGGCATAGTCGCGCAGCCGTTCTTCATGCGCGGCGACATTGTCCATCCCCAGGTCCATCAGATAGTTCAGCGCAACGCCAAGGCCGATCTGCTGGACGATGCCCGGCGTGCCGGCCTCGAACTTCATCGGCGGGTCGTTATAGCTGACGGCATCTTTCGTGACCTCGCGGATCATGTCGCCGCCCCCCAGGAAGGGGCGCATCTCGTCCATCCGTTCGCGCTTGACATAGATCGCGCCCGATCCCGACGGACCATAGAGCTTGTGGCCGGTGATCGCGTAGAAATCGCAACCGATGTCCTGCACGTCGACCGGCATGTGCACCGCCCCCTGCGAGCCATCGACCAGCACCGGCACGCCCTTTTCCCGGGCGGCGGCGCAGATGGTTTTCACATCCACCCGCGTGCCCAGCACGTTCGACAGCTGCGTGATCGCAACCAGCCTGGTTTTCGGCCCGATCGCGTCGATCACCGCCTGCGGGTCCAGCGCGCCGGTGGAATCGCAATCCACCCATTTCAGCACCACGCCCTGCCGCTCGCGCAGGAAATGCCACGGCACGATGTTGGCGTGGTGTTCCATCACCGACAGGACGATTTCATCCCCCGCCTGCATCCGCGGCATCGCCCAGGCATAGGCCACTATGTTGATGCCCATCGTCGTGCCGGTGTTAAAGACAATCTCATCCTCGCTGGCGGCGTTCAGAAACCGGGCCACGATCCCCCGCACGGCCTCGTATTTGTCGGTTGCGAGGTTCGACAGATAGTGCAGCCCGCGATGAACGTTGGCATATTCCTCGGCATAGCCGCGGGTCACGGCGTCGATCACCACCTGCGGTTTCTGCGCGCTGGCACCGTTGTCCAGATAGACCAGCGGCTTGCCGTTGACCTGGCGCGACAGGATCGGGAAATCCCGGCGGACGGTTTCGACATCATACATCTTGCAACATCCCGTAGTTGGAAACGCCCAGGAACCCCAGCGCCAGACCCAGGACCAGCCCGGCCCCCAGCACTGATAGCAGCAGGACAAACATCGCGACAAAAGGCCCGGTGAACCGGTGCGCGACGGAAATGAACACGACCGACAGCCAGATCCCGGCGAAGGTCGCAATCATGGCGACGACTTGCACCAGCCCCGGCGCCACCGCGACCAGAGCCGCCTGAAGCCCCGACACCAGCGCATCCAGCCCCATCAGCCAGATCACCAGCACGGCCACATCCTGCGCCTGCGCGGTGCCCCCGAACATCCGGCCGATGCCGGTGACCAGCAGGATCATTCCGCTGAGCCACAGCGCCGATAACGCCAGGTACAGAACGGGTGACGCCAGCGCCGGCACCAGCAGCACCTGATCGGGCGCCTGCATCACCAGAAGCTGGAAAAACAACGTGTCCAGCACCACGACCAGCGCAAAGGCGGGCCACAGCACCGCTTCGCTCAGCCGCAGCGACAAAAGCCATTCGGCCATGTCGCGCGGCGCGCTCAGCGTGCGCCAGACAAGATCAGAGAATTGTGCAGGTGTCACGCGACCGGCTCCGTTTCAGCGACATACAGCCCACGCAGCCAGAACCACAGGAAAACCGCCGCCCAGAGCACACCAACGGCCGTCAGCGCCGGTCCGGGCCCGATGAACCCCGCCACAAGGCCGTTCAACAGCGCCAGCGGAGAGGCCGCCAGCAGAGCCCAGAACAGCGCCAGCCGCGCCCCGTATTGCGTGCCCTGCCCCTTGAACAGGCGGAACACCCCGTGGCTGAGAAAGGCCAGAAAATACAGAACCAGAGGCAGGATGAAGACGCCCCCCATCAACGCGCCGCCAAGTTCCATGTTCAGTTCCTTGCCGGTCAGATGGGCCTCGCGGGCGATTGCGGGCCAGCGCGCGACAAACATCACGACACAGGACGCCATCACAATCACCAGCGCGCGATCTTCGCGCGGGCCAGCGGCCAACAGGCGCCGGACCACCTTGCCCGGACCCCGGTAGGTGGCAACGATATCCGTTGTGACCGGCACCTGAAACTCCCGCTTTATCCCCGGCGGCGCATCAGCCAAGCGGTCACCCGCTCGACGATTTCTTCCTGCAACGCCTCTTCCTCGATTTCCTGCACCGCTTCGGCGATGAAGGCAATGGTCAGAAGGTCGGTTGCATCGCCCTCGGACACCCCGCGCGACCGCAGGTAGAACATCGCTTCCTCGTCGATCGCGCCGCTGGTCGACCCGTGCGAACAGGCCACGTCGTCGGCATAGATCTCAAGCTCTGGCTTGGCCAGGAACTGGCTGTCGTCATCCAGAAGCAGCGACTGGCTGATCTGGTAGCCATCGGTCTTCTGCGCGTCGGGTTTGACGAGGATCTTGCCCTGGAACACGCCGGTCGCGCCGTTGCGCAGCACCTTCTTGAACACCTGGCGGCTTTCGCAGTTCACCGCGTCATGGGTGATGAACACCGTGTCATCGTGGTGGAAATCGCCATCGCCAACGCAGGCCCCCGCCACATGCGCCACCGCGTCGTCGCCGGTCAGCTCGATCACGGTCTCGTTGCGGGTCAGCACGCCATTGGCCGTCAGGGTGAAGGACTTGAAGACCGACTCCGCCCCCAGCCGCGCGAACATATGGGTCGCGGCGCGGCGTTCATGGTCACGGCCCTGGGTGCGCACATGGTGCAGCTTGGCGCCGTCGGCGATGTCCATTTCCAGGCACTTGTTGAACCGCGCCGCCGCCGGACCGTTTTCCAGAAGGGTCACTTCGGCACCGGCATCAACCTTCACGCAATGGTGCAGGATCGCATCGGAGGTTTCTGATTTATGGAAATAAATCAGGTTGATCGGCTTCGACGGCGTGGCCGTGACATGGATCAGAACCCCGTCCGTGGCAAAGGCCGTGTTCAGCGCCGCAAGCGGGCGCTGCACCGGGGTTTGCCCGCGTGCTTCCAGCGTACCATACAGGTCCTTGGCCCAGTGGATGTCGGCCTTGTCGGACAGGCGGTCAATCGACACGCCTTCCAGCGACAGGTCATCCGACGCGTCGGGATCAAAGACACCATCGACGAAGACGATTTTCAGCCGGTCGAACCGGTCGAAGATCTGGGTTTCCTGCGCGTCGAACACCGCGGCCTTCGGCGCGTCGGCCTGCACCAGCGTATCCGGTCGGGTGTATTTCCAGTATTCGTCACGGCGCCCCGGCAGGCCCATGGTCTGCAACCGGGCCAATGCGTCCTTGCGGGCGGCGTCCGACCAGCCGCCCGTGGGCAGCGTCATGACGCCAAGACGTGCGTCCGTCGCGTCCTGTTTCGGTTGCGGCAGGGCCATTACGCCACCTCCTCCAGGATATCGGCATAGCCGTTCTGTTCGACCTCAAGCGCCAGCTCCGGCCCGCCCGTCTTGACGATGCGGCCATTCGCCATGATGTGCACCACGTCCGGTTTGATGTGGTCCAGCAGGCGCTGGTAGTGGGTGATCACAAGGAAGCCGCGACCGGCATCGCGCAGCGCGTTCACGCCTTCGGCAACCAGCTTCATCGCATCGACATCAAGGCCCGAGTCGGTCTCGTCCAGGATGCAGAGCTTGGGCTCCAGCATCGCCATCTGCAGGATTTCGTTGCGCTTCTTCTCACCGCCGGAAAAGCCCACGTTGACCGGGCGCTTCAGCATGTCGGCGTCGATCTTCAGCGTCCTGGCCTTCTCACGGATCACCTTCAGGAACTCGGTCGCCGACAGTTCTTCCTCGCCGCGCGCCTTGCGCTGCGCGTTCACCGCGGTGCGCAGGAAGGTCATGTTGCCGACGCCGGGGATTTCGACCGGGTACTGGAACGCCAGGAACAGGCCCGCCGCGGCGCGCTCTTCCGGCTCCATCGCCAGCAGGTCTTCGCCTTCCAGCGTGGCGCTGCCATCGGTCACCTCATAGCCGTCGCGGCCCGACAGGACATAGGACAGGGTGGATTTGCCCGACCCGTTCGGCCCCATGATCGCGTGCACCTTGCCCGCCTCGACAGTCAGGTCAACACCCTTGAGGATCTGCTTGTCCTCTTCTTCAAGTTTGACCTGCAGGTTCTTGATTTCCAGCATTTTATTCATCCTGTTCCTGGCGCCCCGGGGCGCGTCGTTTCATCGGCCCTTATCGGGCAATCATTCCACGGTGACGGCGGTGCCGGACGCGCTGACCATCAGCATCGACTGGCCCACCACCTCGTAATCCAGATCCACACCGACCACGGCATTCGCGCCAAAGGCAGCCGCGCGCTGCTCCAGTTCCCGCAGCGCGGTGTCGCGCGCGTCCTGCAACTTGCTTTCATAGGCGCCCGACCGGCCGCCCACGATATCGGTGATCGAGGCAAAGATGTCGCGCACCACGTTCGCCCCCATGATCGCCTCGCCCACGACGATGCCATGATAGGTGCGTATCTTGCGCCCCTCGATGGTGTTGGTGGTGGTGACGATCATTCTCGGTGTCTCCCAAGGGTTCATCAAGACCGGCTTGCGGCAAAGGGCAGGATGATGGGCCTAGCCCACCGACCCTTCCAGCGAGATCGCCACAAGCTGTTGCGCTTCCATGGCGAATTCCATCGGCAGCGCCTGAAGCACTTCCTTGCAGAACCCGTTCACCACCAGCGCCACCGCCTCTTCCTCGTCCATCCCGCGCGACCGGCAATAGAACAGCTGGTCGTCATCCACTTTCGACGTGGTCGCCTCGTGCTCGACCCGGGAAGAATTGTTGCGCACCTCGATATAGGGCACGGTGTGCGCCCCGCACTTGTCCCCGATCAGCAGACTGTCACACTGGGTGTAATTGCGCGAATTCTTGGCTTTCGGGTGCATCGACACCAGCCCGCGATAGGTGTTCTGTGCCACCCCCGCGCTGATCCCCTTGGACACGATGCGGCTCTTGGTGTTCTTGCCCAGGTGCACCATCTTGGTGCCGGTGTCGGCCTGCTGATGGTTGTTGGCAATCGCGATGGAATAGAACTCGCCCTGGCTGTCATCGCCGCGCAGGATGCAGGACGGGTATTTCCACGTCACGGCCGACCCGGTTTCCACCTGCGTCCACATCACCTTGGCCCGGTCGCCCCGGCAATCGGCGCGCTTGGTGACAAAGTTATAGATGCCGCCCTTGCCGTTCTCGTCCCCGGGGAACCAGTTCTGAACGGTGGAGTATTTCACCTCGGCATCTTCCTCGACGATGATCTCCACCACCGCCGCATGCAACTGCGCGGTGTCCCGCTTGGGCGCCGTGCAGCCTTCCAGGTACGACACATAGCTGCCCTTGTCGGCAATGATCAGCGTGCGTTCGAACTGGCCGGTGTTTTCCGCGTTGATGCGGAAATAGGTCGACAGTTCCATCGGGCAGCGCACCCCCGGCGGCACATAGACGAACGAGCCGTCCGAAAAGACCGCGCTGTTCAGCGTGGCATAGAAATTGTCCGACACCGGCACGACCGACCCCAGGTATTTCTTCACCAGTTCGGGATGTTCGCGGATCGCTTCGGAAATCGAACAGAAGATGACCCCGGCCTTCTCCAGCTCTTTCTTGAAGGTGGTGCCGACGGAAACGGAATCGAACACCGCGTCGACGGCCACCCTGCGGCCTTCCGCCGGTGCGTCCTCTGCACCCTCGACCCCGGCCAGGATCATCTGCTCTTTCAGCGGGATGCCCAGCTTTTCATAGGTTGCCAGCAGTTTCGGGTCGACATCGTCAAGCGATTTGGGCTTGTCGATCATGCTTTTCGGACGGGCGTAGTAATACTGCTCCTGGAAGTCGATCTTGGGATAGTTCACCATCGCCCAGGACGGCTCTTCCATCTGGGTCCAGCGCTCGAACGCGGCCAGCCGCCATTCGGTCATCCACTCCGGCTCGTCATTCTTCTCTGAGATCAGCCGCACGATGTCGGGCGACACGCCCTTGGGCGCGTATTCCATCTCGATCTCGGTTTCCCAGCCGTATTTGTAGGTGCTGACCTCGCGCACCGCGTCGACGGTGGCCTCGTCCACGCCTTCCTTGACCTGCGTTTCGTCCAAAGCTGCCATGTCAGACCCTTTCCCTGCTCACGCGGCGCGTGCGCGATATTTCTCGTATGCGTTCAGCCACGCCTCGGCAAAGCGCAGCACATCTGTTTCCGTCGTCCCGGGCCCGATGCTGACGCGGATCGCGCCCTGCGCCGTGGCCTCGTCATATCCCATCGCCCGCAACACCGGGCTGGCCCGCACCTTGCCGCTGGAACAGGCCGATCCCGCGCTGATCGCGAAACCCGCCAGATCCATCTGCATCACCTGCGTCTCGCCTTTCCAGCCCGGAACGGCAAAGCACGAGGTGTTGGGCAACCGCCGCGCGGCTTTCCCGACAAAAATAGTCTCTTTTGCGCCCGCCGCAATAGCTGTTTCTAGAATGTTTCTAATTTTTTCGACTTCGGCCCAGCCGCCGGCCTCCAGCTCCCGCACCGCCGCCTCGGCCGCAGCGCCAAACCCGGCAATCCCGATGACGTTCTCGGTCCCGGCCCGCCGCCCCATTTCCTGCCCGCCACCCCTCAGCTGCGCCGCAAGATCGGTGCCGCGCCGGATCACCAGCGCCCCGATCCCCTTCGGCCCCCCCAGCTTGTGCGCCGACACCAGCGCCATCTGGCACCCGATCCAGTTGAAGGCCAGCGGCAGCTTGCCAAACGCCTGCGTCGCATCGACCACCGCCAGCCCCTCTGGCAGGTCCTGCACCACGCCGGTCTCGGAATTGGCCGCCTGCAAGACGCTCCGCTCCGGCTCCGCCACGCGCACGCGCCCATCCTCATCCACCGGCAGCACCGGGTCGATCCAGGCGCGCACCGCGTCATGCTCGATATCCGCTCCCAGCAAACCGCGCCCGGCACAGGCCAGCGCCGCCGCCTCGGTCGCGCCGGACACAAACACCACATCCGCGCCCTCGGCCCCAAACGCCGCGGCAACCTGCCGCCGCGCCTTTTCCACCAGCGCCTTGGCCGCCCTCCCCTCGGCATGCACCGAGGACGGATTGCCCACAACGTCCATCGCCGCGATCATCGCGGCCCGCGCCTCGGCCCGCAACGGCGCCGTTGCATTCCAGTCCAGATACACCCGACCGCTCACAGACCGGCCTCGTCAGTCTTTGGTTTTCCAAATACCTCGGGGGTGAATTGGCCGCAGGCCAAGAGGGGGCAGCGCCCCCTGCCCCGGCGCACCGATCCGCGCCCCACCGTCACGCCTCGTCCACAACGGAAAACAGCGACGGCACCGCCGGACACGGCGCCAGCGTATTGTCCACCAGGTCCGACAGCCGGGTCTGGTGCAGGAACACATAGACATGCGCCGAAAGGCTTTCCCACAACCGGTTGGTCAGCGACTGCGCCTTGCTGCCCGACTGCCCCCCGCTCGCGCCCGCGCCCTTGTGCATCGCGTCCACGGTTTCGTCCACCGCCGCCAGCACCTCGACCACGCGGATATCGCTGGCCGAGCGCGCCAATCTATAGCCCCCCCCGGGCCCGCGCACCGACACCACCAACTCCGAGCGCCGCAGCTTGACGAACAACTGCTCGAGGTACGGCAACGAGATGTCCTGCCGACGGGAGATGTCAGACAGGGTCACAAGCTCGCCCTCGGGCCGCAAGGCGATGTCGACCAAGGCAACCATGGCATATCGCCCCTTCGTGCTCAGCTTCATCCCGAACCTCCACCGACCCGCACAGATTGACCTTGCCTCCGCGAAAGCCTACATCGGCTCGGAGACACCCCCGCCATACGCCGGGGATTAGAACAGTTCTAAAGAGCTTGAGTGAAGTCGTCAACTATTCACCAGGCCACGTAAGGAGCCAACGCCCCGATGCCCGAGGTGATTTTTGCCGGACCCGAAGGCCGCCTGGAAGGCCGCTACCACCCCCAGAAAGACCGCGACGCCCCGATTGCCATCGTTCTTCATCCCCACCCGCAATTCGGCGGGACGATGAACAACAAGGTTGTCTACAACCTGCATTACGCGTTCCACAAGATGGGCTTCACCGTCCTGCGCTTCAATTTCCGCGGCGTCGGCCGCAGCCAGGGCGAATACGACCAGGGCGTGGGCGAACTGTCCGACGCCGCCTCGGCGCTCGACTACCTGCAATCGATGAACAACAACTCCAAGCATTGCTGGGTGGCGGGGTTTTCCTTCGGCGCCTGGATCGGGATGCAGCTGCTGATGCGCCGCCCGGAAATCACCGGCTTCGTCTCGGTCGCGCCGCCCGCCAACATGTACGATTTTTCGTTCCTCGCCCCCTGCCCCAGTTCCGGCCTGATCATCAACGGCACCGGCGACCGCGTCGCCCCGCCTGCCGACACCCGTTCGCTGGTCTCCAAGCTGCATGAACAAAAGGGCATCACCATCACGCACGAGGAAATCGAAGGCGCGGATCACTTCTTCAAAGAGCCCCACATGGACACGATGATCGACACCGTGACCGACTATGTGAAACGCCGCCTGACCGAATCGACGCGCTGAGGATAACGCATGGGTGTTCTGGAAGAGCTTGCCGACGCATTGGCCGACGACACGATGAAAGCCCAGAACAAGCTGGACGAGCCCTATCTCTACGAAGAGGTCGCCAAGGTTCTCGGCGCCGCATCGACCACGCTGGAAGAGGCCTACCTGACCTCGATGCGGGTGCGCATCGCCGAAAAACGCGGGCGCCTCTTCCTTGAAAAACGCATAAAAGACCTGATTGCCAGGAAGAAGGCCCAACAGGACAGCGCGTCTTGACCGATCGCCTGACCGCGCAGATGGCCTTCCTGCACGAGGCCGACAAGCTCAAGAACGTGAACCGCGCCACGCTTGTGCGCGACAGCCTGCGGCGGGAAAACTCTGCCGAACACAGCTGGCATCTGGCGCTCTACGCCCTGGTTCTGTCCGAACACGCGCCGGACGGCATCGACCCCCACCGCGTGATCAAGATGGCCCTGCTGCACGATCTGGTGGAAATCGACGCGGGCGACACCCCGGTCTTCGGCGATTTCGACGCGACCGCACAGGCCGCCAGCGAACAGGCCGCCGCCGACCGTCTCTTCGGCCTTCTCCCCGCCGATCAGGCCGCCGACCTGCGCGCGCTCTGGGACGAATTCGAAGCCAATCAAACCCTCGATGCGCGCTTCGCCAAATCACTCGACCGTTTTGTCGCGCCCAACCAGAACATGCTGACCGGGGGCGGCAGCTGGGTCGAATACAACGTGACCTTCGACGCCTTCGCCGAGCGCATCGGCAAAAAGGTCGATGCCGGCGCGCCGCGCCTCTGGTCCTGGCTCAAACCCAGGGCACAGGCGTTCTTCGCCACCCTGCGCCCCTGATCCCCCGTACAGACTGGCCCTGTCCTTCTTCTGGCGGAAAATATCCCGGGGGTGGGGGGGGGGGGGCCCCCCCCCGCGCCGCCCCCCCCCCCCCCCCCCCCCCCCCCCCCCCCCCCCCCCCCCCGGGTCCCGCGCCAGCGGGACCCTCCCCCGCATCGGCTCAGAAAAACGCCTGCAACCCGGTCTGCGCCCGGCCCAGGATCAGCGCATGCACGTCGTGCGTGCCCTCGTAAGTGTTGACCGTCTCCAGGTTCAGCATGTGCCGGATCACCTGGAACTCACCCGAGATCCCGTTGCCGCCGTGCATGTCCCGCGCCATCCGCGCGATGTCCAGCGCCTTGCCGCAGTTGTTGCGCTTGATGATCGAGATCATCTCCGGCGCGCCTTCCGCGTTGTCGATCAGCCGGCCCACCTGCAACGCCGCCTGCAGCCCCAGCGCGATCTCGGTCTGCATGTCGGCCAGTTTCTTCTGGAACAGCTGGGTCTGGGCGATCGGCCGGCCGAACTGCTTGCGGTCCAGCCCGTATTGCCGCGCCGCGTGCCAGCAGAACTCCGCCGCGCCCATCGCGCCCCAGGCGATCCCGAACCGCGCACGGTTCAGACAGCCGAACGGGCCCTTCAGCCCCTCGACATGGGGCAGCAGCGCGTCTTCGCCAACCTCGACCCCGTCCATCACGATTTCCCCGGTGACCGAGGTCCGCAGGCTCAGCTTGCCCGCGATCTTCGGTGCCGACAGACCCTTCGCCCCTTTCTCAAGCACGAACCCGCGGATCTTGCCGCCATGGGCCTCGGACTTGGTCCAGACCACAAAGACATCGGCGATCGGTGCATTCGAAATCCACATCTTCGAACCGGTCAGACGATACCCGCCTTCGGTCTTCTCGGCGCGGGTTTTCATACCCGCCGGGTCTGACCCGGCGTCGGGTTCCGTCAGGCCGAAACAGCCGATCCACGCGCCCGAGGCCAGCTTGGGCAGGTATTTCATCCGCTGCGCTTCGCTGCCATAGGCATAGATCGGGTACATCACCAGAGACGATTGCACCGACATCATGCTGCGATAGCCCGAATCCACACGCTCGATCTCGCGCGCCACAAGACCATAGCTGACATAGGACGACCCCAGCCCGCCGTACTGTTCCGGCACGGTGATGCCCAGCAGACCCATTTCGCCCATCTCGGCGAAGATCTCGGGCGCCACGGCTTCCTCGGCAAAGGCGTCGATCACGCGCGGGGCCAGCTTCTCCTGCGCATAGGCGCGGGCGCTGGCGGCGATCATGCGCTCGTCCTCGGACAGCAGGCTGTTCAGGCGGAACGGGTCTTCCCAGTCGAACCGCCCCAGGTCGGGGGCGTCCTTGGCCTTCAGGGCGGGTTTCGGCATCTCGTTCATCGCGCGTCCTCCAATGGTTTGGCGGCGGTATAGCTTGCAATCAACGCAAGGAATATCGACAATATCGCAAGTATACTTGCATTCAAATCAACAAATGTCCCTGTCCCGCCGCCTTTTGCCCTCGCTCACCGCGCTGACCGCGCTGGAAACGCTCGACCGTTTGGGCAGCGCGGCCGCCGTGGCGCAGGAAATGGCGCTGTCGCCCTCCGCCGTCAGCCGGCAGTTACAGGGGCTCGAGGCGCAGTTGGGCGCGGCGCTGATCCGGCGCGACGGGCGCGGCATGGCGCTCACGCCCGAAGGCCGTGCCTTTGCCCAGACCGTGCGCGCGGCGTTGCAGGCGATCTCGGACGCGTCGCTGGCGCTGCGGCTGAAACCGCAGGGTGGCACGATCAACCTGGCCATCCTGCCCAGCTTCGGGATGCGCTGGCTGGTGCCGCGCCTGCCCGATTTCGCCCGCCGACACGCCGATATCACGGTGAACCTGTCGACCCGGCTGCGCCCGTTCAACTTTGCGTCGGAACCCTTTGATGCGGCGATCCATTTCGGTGCGCCGGACTGGCCGGGGACAAGCAGCCTGCGGCTGATGCCGGAACGGGCGATCCCGGTCTGCGCGCCCACGCTGGTCCCGCGGACGGTCGCGCCAGAGGCGCTGTTGCGCCTGCCTCTGCTGCATATCCAGACCCGGCCCAACGCCTGGGCCGACTGGTTCGCGCAACACGGGGTCGCAACCGGCGCTCTGTCGGGCCCCAGCTTCGACCAGTTCACCACGATCATCCAGGCCGCGCGCCATGGCATGGGCATCGCCTTGCCGCCCGATTACCTCGTGGCCGAGGATCTGGCGACCGGCACCCTGATCCGCGCCTGCGACGTGCGCCCGGTGTCGCTGGGCGCCTATCACCTTGTCTGGCCGCGCGACCGCGCCGCCAGCCCGGCGCTAATCGCCTTTCGCGACTGGCTGGCGCTGCAAGTGGAAGACGGCGGCGGGCTACCGGGATAGGCGGCACCGCAGCCGTGCCCCGCCGTCGACGACAGACTGCCGGGGATCGTCCCGGTCAGCCCTTTTTCTTGCCCAGGTGCTTTTTCAACGCGCCCGCGTTCTTTTCGCGGCGGCCCTTGTAGGGGTTCTTGTCCCCCTGCCCGCGGAAATACAGCCGGATCGGGGTGCCCGGCATGTCGAATGTCGTGCGAAGACCGTTCACCAGGTACCGCGCATAACTCTCCGGCAGCTTGTCGGGGTGCGAGCACATCACGACAAAACCCGGCGGCCGGGTCTTGGCCTGGGTCATGTAACGCAGCTTGATCCGCTTGCCCTGCGGCGCGGGCGGCGGGTGGCTTTCCATCATGCCAATCAGCCAGCGGTTCAGCTGGGCGGTGGTCACCCGGCGGTTCCAGACGTCATAGGCTTTCATCACCGCCGCTTGCAGCCGGTCAAGCCCGCGTCCGGTGCGCGCCGACACGGTGATCAGCGGCGCGCCGCGCAACTGTGGCAACAGCCGCTCGAAACTGTCCTTCAACTCGCGCAGCTTTTCGCTCTTTTCGTCTTCCAGGTCCCACTTGTTGACCGCGATCACCACCGCGCGGCCCTCGCGCTCGGCAAGATCGGCGATCCGCAAGTCCTGCTGTTCGAACGGAATCGCCGCGTCCAGCAGGACGATCACGATCTCGGCGAACTTGACCGCGCGCAGACCGTCGGACACCGACAGCTTTTCCAGCTTTTCCTGCACCTTGGCCTTCTTGCGCATCCCCGCCGTGTCGAAGATCCGCACCGGCGTGCCGCCCCAATCCATCCGCAGCGAAATGGAATCGCGGGTGATCCCGGCCTCTGGTCCGGTCAGCAACCGGTCCTCGCCCAGGATCTTGTTGATCAGCGTGGATTTGCCCGCGTTCGGGCGGCCCACCACGGCGATCTGCATCGGTTTCTGCACCGTCGGCACGCGCGGCGCGTCAGGGTCGTCCTCGCCCACCTCGGTCTCGATCTCGGGGGCCTCGGCCTCGGCGCGCTCGGCAAAGGCATCGGCCAGCGGCTGCAGGGTCGCATAAAGTTCGGGCAGGCCCTCGCCATGTTCGGCGGACAGGCGGATCGGTTCGCCCAGGCCCAGGCCATAGGCTTCCAGCACGCCGGCATCGGCAGCGGCGCCTTCGCCCTTGTTGGCGGCCAGGATGACGTGATCGGCGCGTTTGCGCAGGATCTCGGCAAAGACCTGGTCGGCGGGGGTCACACCGACCCGCGCGTCGATCATGAACAGGCAGACATCGGCCATGTCCACCGCGCGTTCGGTCAGCCGACGCATCCGGCCCTGAAGGGATTCGTCCGTCGCCTCTTCCAGCCCGGCGGTGTCGATCACGGTGAATCGCAGGTCGCCCAGCTTGCCCTCGCCCTCGCGCAGGTCACGCGTCACGCCCGGCTGGTCATCGACCAGCGCAAGGCGCTTGCCCACAAGGCGGTTGAACAGCGTGGATTTGCCCACATTGGGCCGCCCCACGATGGCGAGCGAGAAAGTCATGGCGTAAGTCCCGGATCGGTCAAGCCGTTCCGATACACGCAAATTGCGTCAACGGAAAGCGTACAGTTCGCCCTTGGTGCTGACGACATACAGCGTGCCATTCACCACGATCGGCCGCGTCGTCGCTCCGCCTGGCACCTCGACCGTGCCGGTCAGGCTGCCATCGCGCGGATCGAACTGCCGGATGAACCCGTCCGACGATGCTACGATCAGCCGGCCCCCGGCCATGATCGGCCCATAGCTGGCATAGTAGCTGTCGCGTTTCTTCTGCGGCCGGCGGGTCGGGACATAGCCCGGCAGATCGGCACGCCAGATCGCCTCGCCGGTCTGCGCATCCAGCCGCACAAGCTGCGCGAGGTCGGAAATCAGATACACCGAATCCGCCGTCGGCCACGCCGCGTCCGCTGCGCCCATGGTCGCGGTCCACAGCCGTTCGCCGCTGCCCAGCGACAAAGCACTGACGCTGCCGGAATAGTTCCCAGCGAATACCGTGTTGCCGCGCACCACCGGACCGCCGGTGATGTCATCGACGGTGGCAAAGGCCATGCCCGCACGTTTCGACGCCAGCAGCGACGACCACAGCCGCAGCCCGCCCTGGCGGAATGCCGCCTGCACCATGCCGTTGCCAAAGGCAAAGATCACGCGCTGGTCGGTCACCGCGGGGGCCGGCCCGCCGGAAACGTTGTTGATGTCGGACACCCCGTCCAACTGCCAGCGCACCCGGCCGCTGTCGGCCTCGATCGCCCAGGCGGTGGTGTCTCCGGCCACGGCATAGACCAGGCCGTCGTAATAGGTCGGCACGCCGGTCGCTGCGGCCTGCACCCGCTGGGTCCAGACGATATCGCCCGTCGCCGGGTCCAGTGCCGTGACCTGGCCAAAACCAGAGGTCACGTATAGCCGTCCACCACCAAGCGCCAGCGCGCCGCCATGGGCCTGATCGGCGCGTTCGCGGCCCGGGGTCAGATCGACCTGCCACAGAACCTCGCCAGAGCTGGCCACGGCGCTGACCTGCCCGGCGCTGTCCAGCGTGAAGACGCGGCCG
Organism: Mesobacterium hydrothermale; assembly: GCF_035818635.1. Lineage (NCBI taxonomy): Bacteria > Pseudomonadati > Pseudomonadota > Alphaproteobacteria > Rhodobacterales > Roseobacteraceae > Mesobacterium > Mesobacterium hydrothermale. The sequence continues at coordinate 19,433 of NZ_JAYLLH010000033.1, forward strand.
TTTTCAGCCACCGGTGTCGCGGTCAGCCGCGCGCGGCGCTTGTCGCCCTGCCCGATATTCACCGACCATGCCTGGGTCAGCGCGGTGCCCAGCTGGGCATTCTCGATCCGGGTTGCATCGGTGGTCGGGGTCTGCGGCCAGCCGGCATTGCGCGTCATCGCGGCTATGGCGGCAGGCTGGCTGCGGTTTTCGGTGGACGCGGCGGGTTCGGCCATGCCTTCGGTCTGCAAGACCTCGCGCACGCCTTCCCGCTGGCCGGGCAGGATCACCTCTCGGTCTTCACACGCGGCTGTCAGGGCCAGCATGGCCAGGACTGAAATGCGGAACGCTGTCTTCTGCACGGCTCTTGCCCCCATCCGTTTCTCGTCGACCCTGCCGGGTTCAGGCGTCTTCCGGAACGCCTCCAAGCGCCACAATCAACTGTGCAGCGCGGCGGCGCAAGCCCGCCGTCGTTTCGGCATCGGCAATGATGTCGTTCAAGCGCTTTATCGCCGCGTCAGTGTCACCTTCTTCGATCGACAGAAAGGCCAGCTGCTCCTCGGCCAGCATGCGCAGCGGCATTCCCGGAACCGCCATCGATTCCAGCTCGGTCCGACGCTCTGCAAGGCTCATGCTGTCGCCGGCACGCGACAGTGCCTTGAATCGCGCGATGTCACGATAGACCTCGGGCACTTCGGGCTGGTTGGCCAACGCCTGTAGGGTTTGCACCGCAGCGGCGTCCTGCTCTGCCGCGCCCTGTTCGGCGGCGATCAGCAAGGACAGCACCGCCTGACCCTGCGGGCCCGGGGCGTCGATGCCTTGCAGCGCCACGATGCGGTCGGCAGGTTCGGTCTTTTCAAGCGCGAACAGGATGGCATCGCCAAACGCCTGCGCCGCCGCCGTGGCCTGTGATTTCTGCCATTCGCGCCAGGCCGCGCCGCCCACCAGCAGCAGAATCGCCAGCACCGCGATCCAGCCATACTTGCGAAACGCGGCGAACAGCTTGTCGCGGCGCACCTCTTCGGTGACTTCTTCGATGAAACTGTCGGTCTCGCTCATGCCTGCCCCCGGGGTCCTTTGGATCGTGGCGCTGTTCATAGCTTGTGCATCCGGGCGTGCCAAGGCGTGTTTGGCGTGCATTTGCCGACACAGAGTGTCAGCAGAACGCAGCACGGCAAACTAAACCGAACAGTTCATCTTGAAGGCCGGTACGAAAAAGACTAATCTAAACCGAACAGTTCAGCGTATCTGAACTACCAACATGCGAAAAAACGCCGTTGCATCGCCGCATTCGGCGTTTATGTGACGCGACAACGATATGCGCCGCGCCGCGGCAGAAAGCTTAAAGGGTTCGCCATGCGTTTTGTCCCCTTCATCACCGCCCTCATTGTGTCTGCGGTTCTGTTTGGTCTTGTGATGGAACGGGATCGCCTGTTCCAGGCCGCCCGCGACCTCAGCCCGGTGTCCGAGCCCGCCACGCCCGAGACCCCGGCCGAGGCAGCGCCTGCCGCGACCGAAACCGCCCAGGCAGCGCCAGACGCCCTGCCCGAAGGCACCGTCGCGGTGATCGCCAAACGCTCTGTCGCGCAGGAAATCGACAGCGCCGTCGTTCTGCGCGGCGCGACCGAAGCGACCCGCAAGGTCGACGTGCAGGCCCAGACATCGGGCATCGTGATCTCGGAACCGCTGCGCCGGGGGGCCCTTGTCACCAAGGACCAGGTGCTGTGCCAGATCGACCCGGGCACCCGCGACGCCACCCTGTCCGAAACCGAAGCCAAGCTGGCCGAAGCCATCGCCCGCCGCCCCGAGGTCGAGGCCCGGATCCCCGAAGCGCGGGCGCGCGTCGCGCAGGCCCGCGCCCAGCTGGACGAAGCTCTGATCAACGCCAACGCCGCCACCAAGCTTCAGGAAGGCGGCTTTGCCTCTGACACCCGCGTGCTGTCCACCCAGGCCGCCGTACGCAGCGCCGAGGCCGCGCTCAGCAGCGCCGAGGCGGGGGTAAAATCGGCCCAATCCGGGCTCGATACGCTTGCCGCCAGCATTCAAAGCGCCGAGGCCGCCGTCGCCCGCGCCCGCACCGATATCGACTATCTGACCATCACCGCTCCGTTCGCGGGCCTGTTGGAAAACGACACCGCCGAACTGGGCAGCCTGTTGCAATCGGGCGGTCAGGGCGGCGCGTCCTGCGCGCAGATCCTGCAAATCGACCCGATCAAGGTTGTCGGCTACGTCCCCGAGACCGAGGTCGGCCGGATCGAGGTCGGCGCCCGTGCCGGTGCCCGCCTGACCGATGGCCGCACCGTCACCGGCACTGTCTCTTTCCTGTCGCGCAGCGCCGACCCGCTGACCCGCACCTTCCGTGTAGAAATGACCGTCGCCAACACCGACCTGTCGATCCGTGAAGGCCAGACCGCTGAAATCGGCATCGCATCCGATGGCGTGAACGCCCATCTTCTGCCCGCGTCGTCGCTGACGCTGAACGACGAAGGCACGCTGGGCGTGCGCACCATCGATGCCGACAGCAAGGCGCTGTTCGTGCCCGTCACCCTGATCCGCGACACCCGCGACGGGGTCTGGGTCACCGGCCTTGCCGACACCGTCGACGTGATCACCGTCGGCCAGGAATATGTCACCGACGGCGTGGCCGTCGCCCCGAGCTTCGAGGAGGTCATTCAATGACCGGTATCGTCGACTGGGCCGCCGCCCGCGCGCGGATGGTCCTTGCCTTCATCGCCCTGTCTCTGGCGATCGGCACCTATGCCTATCAAAGCCTGCCGAAAGAGGGCGAGCCGGACATCGAGATCCCCGCGCTCTTCGTGTCGGTGCCCTTCCCCGGCATTTCCGCCGCTGATTCCGAATCGCTGCTGGTCAAGCCGATGGAAACCCAGTTGGCCGATCTGGACGGGCTGAAAACCATGTCCGGCACCGCCGCCGAAGGCTATGCCGGCGTGGCGCTGGAATTCGAATTCGGCTGGGACAAGACCAAGATCATGGCCGACGTGCGCGATGCCATGTCCAAGGCCGAGGCCAAGTTCCCCGCTGGGGCAGAACAGTATTCGATCAACGAAATCAACTTCTCCGAATTTCCGATCATCATCGTCAACCTGACCGGCCCGGTCCCGGAACGCACGATGAACCGGGTCGCCAAGGATCTGCAGGACCGGCTGGAATCGCTCGATGCCGTGCTCGAGGCCGGGATCGCCGGCCAGCGCGACGAGATGCTCGAGGTGCTGATCGACCCGCTGCGCCTCGAAAGCTACAACGTCACCGCTGCCGAACTGATCAACGTCGTGCGCAACAACAACCAGTTGATCGCCGCGGGCGAGGCCGACAGCGCCACCGGGGCCTTCGCCGTCAAGATCCCCAGCAGTTTCGACGAGCCGCAGGACATCTATGACCTGCCGGTCAAGACCAACGGCGACCGCGTCATCACCCTGGGCGATCTGGCGACCATCAACCTGACCTTTCAGGACCGCGAAGGCACCGCACGCTTCAACGGCGCGAACACGGTCGCCCTGCAGGTGGTCAAGCGCAAAGGCTTCAACCTGATCGACACCGCGGACGAAGTCCGCCGCACGGTCGAGGCCGCCAGCGCCGAGTGGCCGCACGAATTGCAGGCCGCGGTGCAGGTCGGCACATCGAACGACCAGTCGCGCATCGTGAATTCCATGGTCCAGCAGCTGCAAGGCTCGGTCCTGACCGCCATCGCGCTGGTGATGATCGTGGTGCTGGCCAGCCTCGGCACCCGTGCCGCGCTGCTGGTGGGCTTTGCGATTCCCACCTCGTTCCTGCTGACCTTCGCGCTGCTGGCGATTATGGGGGTCAGCATTTCCAACATCGTCATGTTCGGCCTGATCCTGGCCGTCGGCATGCTGGTCGATGGTGCCATCGTCGTCGTCGAATACGCCGACAAGCGCATCGCCGAAGGCACCGGCCCGATGCACGCCTATGTCGAAGCCGCCAAGCGCATGTTCTGGCCGGTGGTCAGTTCCACCGCAACCACGCTCTGCGCCTTCCTGCCGATGCTGTTCTGGCCCGGCGTCGCGGGCGAATTCATGGGTATGCTGCCGGTCACGCTGATCTTCGTGCTGTCGGCCTCGCTGGTCGTGGCGCTGGTTTACCTGCCGGTCATGGGCGGTGTCACCGGCCGCTTCTCGCGCAAGCTCGACCACGCATCGGCAGCGCTGAAACGCGCCTTCCCGTGGTGGGTCCGCGCGGCCTTCGTGCCGGTTGTGCTTCTGGGCCTGTTCACCGGCGCGTTGATGACGCTCAACCCCGCCTTTCTGTTCCCGCCGCTGGGTCAGGGCGTCGTCGCCATGCTGCCCGGCGTTGCCACCTTCCTGGTCTTTGCCGTACTGGCCTCGATCACGCTGGATGCCGCCCGCATCGAACGCCAGCGCAAGCGGATCAAGGCGGGCTACCGCCGCACGGCCTTTGGCTGGGTCACCTGGCTGATCACCGCCAACCCGCTCATGCCAGCCGCCACCTTCGCCGCGGTCATCGCCTTTGTCATGGGTGTGTTCAGCTATTATGGCGAACACAGCAAGGGCGTGGAATTCTTCGTGCCCTCCGAACCCGAACAGGCCATCGTCTACGTCATGGCGCGCGGCAACCTCTCGCTTGAAGAAAAAGACGCGCTGGTCCGCCGCGCCGAAGAGATCGTCATCGCCCACCCCGGCGTGCAAAGCACCTTTGCCTTCGCGGGGTCCGGCGGGCTGAACCAGAACACCGGCGGCGCGCAGCCGCCCAAGGACACCATCGGCCAGATCACGCTGGAAACCATCCCGTGGGAAGACCGCGCCGACCGCCCCGACCTGGACGGTGACGTGGTGCTGGCCGAACTGACCGCCGAGCTGGAAAAACTGCCCGGCACCAAGGTCGAAATCCTCGCCCAGTCGCGCGGCCCGGCCAGCGCCAAGCCGATCCACCTGCGCATCAAGACCGACAACTGGGACACGCTGGTCGCCGCCACCGCCACCGCGCGCGCGAAATTCGACAGCACCCCGGGCCTGACCCTGGTCGAGGACACCCGCCCCCTGCCCGGCATCGACTGGCAGATCGACGTCGATGTCGAAAAGGCCGGCCGCTACGGCGCCGACGTCGCCACCGTGGGCGCCATGGTGCAGCTTGTCACCCGGGGCATCCTGCTCGACACCATGCGCGTCGACAGCTCGGACGAGGAAATCGACATCCGCGTGCGCCTGCCCGAGGCAGACCGCCTGCTGTCGACCCTCGACACGCTCAAGGTGCGCACCGCCGACGGGCTGGTCCCGCTGGCGAATTTCGTCACCCGCAAACCGGTGGCCAGCCTGGCCGAGATCAGCCGCGTCGACCAGACCCGTTACATGGACGTCAAGGCGGGTGTGGCCGAAGGCCTGGTCAAGCTGATGACCAAGGGCGACACCCCGCAACAGCTGGGACTCGCCCATCTGCTGGACGGCATCGCCAAGGGCACCGGCGGCCCGGTCCTGACCGGCCCCACCGGCGCACGCTACGAACTGCTGTCGCAGATCGACGGCCAGACCCCGGCCTCCATCGCCGAGGCGCTGGACAAGGCCGCGCTGACCGTCGTGCCGATCAACGCCAACGAGCGCATCGCCACCCTGACGGACTGGCTGAACACCGCGCCGTTCGGCCCGGGTGTCAGCTGGGAATGGACCGGCGACCAGGAAGACCAGGCCGAAAGCCAGGCCTTCCTCGGCAAGGCCTTTGCCGCCGCGCTGGGGCTGATGTTCATCATTCTGCTGGCGCAGTTCAACAGCTTCTACAACTCGCTGCTGGTGCTGCTGGCAGTGGTGCTCTCCACCGCAGGCGTTCTGATCGGGATGCTGGTCATGGATCAGACCTTCTCGATCATCATGACCGGCACCGGCATCGTCGCGCTGGCCGGGATCGTGGTGAACAACAACATCGTGCTGATCGACACGTTCCAGGAATACGCGCGCTACATGCCCAGGATCGAGGCGATCATCCGCACCGCCGAAGACCGTATTCGCCCGGTGCTGCTGACCACAATCACCACGATGGCGGGCCTGACGCCGATGATGCTGGGCCTGTCCATCGACTTCTTCGCCGGCGGCTACAGCATCGACAGCCCGACGGCCCTGTGGTGGAAAAGCCTTGCCACCGCGGTCGTCTTCGGCCTCGGCATCGCCACGGTGCTGACGCTGATGCTGACGCCGGCCATGCTGGCGATGCGGGTCTGGGCCACCACCTACCTGCTCTGGATCGCGCGGGCGCTGGCGGCCCTGTCGCTGGGCCGCTCCAGCCGCGCCGCCCGCGACTGGGCGCTGCAACGCGCCGCCCGCAAGCTGGCCTCTCCCACCCTCCTGTGGGAAGACGACGCGCCGAAAAAGCCGGCCGTGGTCAAGGACGACCGTGAACCCGAACTGCCGCTGCAAGCGGCGGAATAAGAACGCACCAGGGCGCGCGGCCCTCTCCGGCCGCGCGCCCCGATCCAGTTTCTTCTCCAGTTTCTTCTGGCGGAAAATATCCTCGGGGGAGCGCGAGGGGGCAGACAGCCCCCTCGCCGCCCACCTGCATCACGCGCGACCGGCTTACAGGTAATCGGCCCGCTGCAACCCGTACTTGGCCATCTTCTCGTTCAGCGTCCGGCGCGGCAGACACAGCTCGTCCATCACCGCCGAAATTGCCCCCTTGTGGCGCCGCATCGTGTTGTCGATCAGCGTGCGCTCGAACGCTTCCACATATTCCTTCAGCGGCTTGCCCTCGGTGGTCATCACCGGCTGCATGTCCTCATGATCGCTCATCAGCAAGGACGAGATCGTCCCCTGCCCGCGCCGCGCCTGCAACACCGCGCGTTCGGCCAGGTTGATCAGCTGGCGCACGTTGCCGGGCCAGGGCGCCTGCAACAGCTGCGCCGCCTCGGGGGCGCTGATTTTCGGGGCGTCACAGCCGTATTCCTCGGCGAACTGCTCGCTCAGCCGGGTGAACAGCGTCAGGATATCCTCGCCGCGCGAACGCAGCGGCGGCGCAGTCAGGCGCAGCGCCGACAGGCGATAGAACAGGTCCGGGCGCATCGCGCTTTCGCAGGTGCGGCCCTCGTCCTGCAGGTTGCAAATGGCGATGATCCGGGTTTCGGGCGGGGTGCCCTGCTCGTTCATCACGTTCAGAAGCTTCGCCTGCGCTGCGTCCGACAGCGCTTCGATGTCCTCCAGCACCAGCGTCCCGCCGCGCGCCTCTTCAACCGCCGGCAGCTGGCTCTCCTCGGGCATCATCGGCCCGAACAGCCGCCGCATCAGCGCGGTCTCGTCAAAGGCAGAGCAGCGAAGCAGCACGAATTTTTTGCCCGCCCGGGCGCCCACCGCGTGCAGCGCATGGGCGATCAGCGTCTTGCCGGTGCCGGTCTCGCCGTCGATCAGCACATGGCCATCGGCCTGGCCCAGGTCCAGGATATCCTCGCGCAGCCGCTCCATCACCGGGCTTTGGCCGATCAGCTTCTTCATGATCTGGCCCCCGTCCGACAGTTCCCGCCGCAGCGCGCGGTTGTCCAGCGTCAGGCGGCGGGCCGTGGTGGCCTTCTTAGCCAGTTCGGTCATCCGGTCGGGATTGAACGGCTTTTCCAGAAAGTCATAGGCCCCGATCCGCATCGCCTCGACCGCCATCGGCACGTCGCCATGGCCGGTGATCAATATGACCGGCAGCGTGCTGTCCGAGCCCATCAGCTTGCGCAACAGCTGGATCCCGTCCATCCCCGGCATGCGGATGTCGGAAATCACGATGCCGGGGTAATCCGGCCCCAACGCCCCCAGCGCCTCTTCCGCGCTGGCAAAGGTTTCGGTGTCATAGCCCGACAGCGCCAGCCACTGGCTGATCGACTGGCGCATGTCCTTTTCGTCATCGACGATGGCGATTTTCATTGCATTCGACATGGGGCTTACTCCGCCGCTTGGGTTTCTTCGATCAGGATGGGCAATTGCATCTCGAACACCGCGCCACCCCGTTCGGCGTGGCGCGCGGTCAGTCGGCCGCCCAGGTCGCTGACGATGCCCGAACTGATGGCAAGGCCAAGCCCCACCCCGTCGCCGGGCTGTTTCGTGGTGTAGAACGGTTCGAACAGCGCTTCGAGATCCTCGATCCCGTGGCCATTGTCGCGCACCGTCAGGGTCGCGGTTTCCCCGCTCGCCAGGATGATATCCACCTGCGGATCGCTGACCCCGCGCGTCGCATCCAGCGCATTGCGCAGCAGGTTGACCATCACCTGCTCGATCCGCATCCGGTCGCCCATCACCCGCACCGGCGTTTCGGGCAGGATCTTGGTGATCTTGACCTGCCGCGATTTCAGCTGCGGCTCCATCATCGACAGGGCCGAGGCGAGCGCATCGCCCATGTCGACCGGAGACAGTTCCGCCTGCCCCTTGCGGGCATAGGATTTCAACTGCCGGGTGATCGCCCCCATCCGCTCGATCAGATCGTCGATGCGGTGGAACGCGGTCAACGCCTCATCCGGGCGGTTGCGCCGCAAGAGCAGCCGCGCCCCGGCCAGATAGGTCTTCATCGCCGCAAGCGGCTGGTTCAGCTCGTGGCTGACCGCCGCCGACATCTCGCCCAACGCCGCCAGTTTCGAGCTTTGCGCCAGCGTCTGTTCCGCCACCGCCAGGGTTTCCTGTACCCGTTCCCGTTCCGCGATTTCGCGCTGCAACCGCACGTTCAGCGCCCGCAGTTCCGCCGATTCCCGCTGAAACAGCGCCACGCGCAACGCGCTTTTCCGGCTGAGAAAGTAGAACATCAGCGCCGCCAGGATCGCAAAGCCCATGATTTCCAGGGCCAGAACCGCGTTCACACGCTCACGCACGCTGGCATAGGTGGTGAAACTGGCCATCCGCCAGCCGCGAAACGAAATCCGCGACGCGGTGCGCATCACCGCTTCGCCGCGCAGATAGGCATCCGCCGGCAACGCCGTCCAGTCCGACGTCGCCCGGATCGCCCGTTCGATCGCTCCTTGCGCCGGCTGGCGATCCAGCGCCTCTTCCTCGGACATGCCGCGCCAGCGCGGTTCGGTCGCCAGGATGATGATGCCTTCGGAATTGGTCACCAGCACGGCATCGGAAATCCCCGCCCAGGCGCGTTCGAACTTGGCCAGATCAGCCTCGACCACGATCACCCCGATGGTCGAGCCGTTGCTTTCCAGCCGCCGCGAATAGGTAAAGCTGTAGCCGCCGGATTCGCGCCGCAGCGTGGTGAACACCGTGGTGCTGGCACGCAGCGCATCGACGAAATAGGGCGAATTGCGGTGCGCCTCGCCCAGCCGGTTGCGGTCGGTCGCCGCCACCGTGCGCCCGTCCATGTCCAGCAGCATCAGCGATGCGGCCCCGATCTCCTCGACAAAGGAAATCAGCCGCTGCGACGACTGGCTGTAATCGGCGGAATTGAGCGCCCCGATCAACGCCGGGTCACGCGACAGAAGCTGCGGCACGATGGCGTTGCGGCGCAGTTCCGACAAAAGGTTCCCCGAATACAGCGCCAGACGCAGTTCGGCCCGGTTGCGGGTGGTTTCGGTAAACCGGTCGGTCAGCAATCGGTTGGTGAACCATACCGTCGCAACAGCAACCACCGCCAGCAAGACCAACATCCCGCGCACACGCCAGCCAAGCAGGCTGACGCGACGACGTGCAGGGGTCTGGGGTTTGCGCTCGGTGGCCATGGCGCCAAGGTACGCCGCGCCCGCGCGCGGCTCAAGTCACGCTTGCAGCAGCGCCCCGGCCAGATGGGCGAAAAGACGCGCACCATCGGTCGATCCATGGCTGGTTTCCGCCGCCCGTTCCGGATGCGGCATCATCCCCAGCACCCGCCGGTTCTCGGACAGCACCCCGGCGATATCGGCGGTCGAACCATTTGGGTTGTCGGCATAGGTAAAGGCGATGCGATCCTCGCCCTTCAACCGCGCCAGCGTGTCCGCATCGGCGGTATAGTTGCCGTCGTGATGCGCGATCGGAATCTCGATCTCTTCGCCCACGGTATAGCCGCCGGTAAAAACGCTGTCCGCAGTCTGCACCCGCAGGGTTTCGGTCCGGCAGATGAATTTCAGCCCGGCATTGCGCATCAAGGCCCCGGGCAGCAAGTGGGTTTCGGTCAGCACCTGGAACCCGTTGCACACCCCGAAGACATACCCGCCCCGCTCGGCGTGGTTGCGAATTTCCCGGCTGATCGGGGAATTGGCGGCAATCGCCCCGCAGCGCAGGTAGTCGCCAAAGGAAAACCCGCCCGGGATGCCCACGATATCAATGCCCGCAGGCAGCGTGGTGTCCTTGTGCCAGACCTTCTGCACATCGCAGCCCGCCTTGCGGAAGGCCTCGACCAGGTCGCGGTCGCAGTTCGACCCGGGGAAGACGATGACGGCAGCTTTCATGGCACATCTCTCTGGCAGAAGGGCTTTGCGCTGCTGCTACAACCTCGGGCAGTTCGGTGCAAGGGTGTTGGCCCCGCCCCGCGCTGTGGCAAAGCGGACCGCGCCCCGCGTGCCTGCCCCGGCGCAGATCATGCGCATCGAATGTGCATCCTTTGTGCATCGAATGTGCCCCCGCTCACGGGTACAAAATCACGGGCACAAATCCCCTAGCCGGTGAACTCGGTGATCACCGCCACGCCCGGTGCCCCCGGCGTGTCGAACGCGGCCAGTTCAGCGCTGGCCTCCGACAGCTTCACCCGCCGCGCGATCAACGGGGTCAGGTCGACATGCCCGCCCTCGATCAACGACAGAAGCGACGGATAGCGATGCGCCGGCATGCCCCGCGTGCCATAGACCGCCAACTGCCCGGAATAGATCGCATCCATCGGAATGGGCATCGTGCAATGCGCGCCCGCGGGCATGCCCACCTGCACCATCCGCCCCAGTTTTCGAAGCGATTTCAGCGCGTTGACAGTCGTTTCCGCGATCCCCAGCGCCTCGATGGCGACGTCGGCCCCACCGCCCGTCGCCTCGCGCACCGCCCGCGCGGGATCGCCGTCGCGGGCGTCGATCGTGACCTCGGCCCCCAGCATCCCGGCATAGTCCAGCCGTTCCGGCACCACGTCGACCATGGCCACACGCGCCCCCAGCGCCCGGCCCAGCAACAGCGCCGACAGCCCCACACCACCGGCGCCATAGACCACCAGCCACTCGCCGCCCTTCAGCGCCGCCCGCCCAGTCAGCGCATGCCACGCCGTCGTCGTCCGGCACCCCAACGCTGCTGCCAGCGCCGGGTCCATCTCCTCCGGCAAGGCGGTCAGATTGGCATCGGCGTGCGCCACGGCAATGTGGCTGGCAAAGGCACCATTACAGGTAAACCCCGGCAAAACCTGACTTTTACAGATCGTCTGGTGGCCCGCCGCACAATCCGGGCACTGGCCGCACGCCAGGATGAACGGCGCGATCACCCGGTCGCCGACCGACCAGCGGCCAACCCCGGCGCCCACGCTCACCACCTCGCCGCAGTATTCGTGCCCCGGCGTAATCGGCCAGACCACATCGGGATCCACCCCGCACCAGACATGCCAGTCCGACCGGCAGACCCCGCAGGCCAGCACCCGCAACACCACGCCGCCCGCAGGCGCCACCGGATCCGGCAGCTCCTGCAGCGACAGCGGCTGGCGCGGGCCCGCAAGCCGCGCGGCCAGCATCAAAGCAACTCGATGCGATAGCTTTCGATCACCGTGTTGGCCAGAAGCTTCTCGCACATCTCGCCCACGGTCGCCTCAGTGGTGCCCTCGGCCAGCTCCAGCTCGATCACCTTGCCCTGGCGCACACCCGCGACCCCGTCGAATCCCAGCGACCCCAGCGCGTGGCGCACCGCCTCGCCCTGCGGGTCCAGAACCCCGTCCTTCAGCATCACATGCACCCGTGCCTTCATCGACCCGTCTCCGATTGCAGAAAGGACCTCTGCCCTTTCATCTTTCCAAAAATACTCAGACACGCCCGGCCCCACCGGGCGCGTCGGTTCAGTTGATCAGCTTGGGCTTGTCCATCGGCGTCGCCTGTTTCGGCATCACGCCCAGGCGCCGGGCGACCTCGGTATAGGCATCGGTGAGCGAGCCCAGGTCGCGGCGGAACACATCCTTGTCCAGCTTCTCGCCGGTCTCGAGATCCCACAGCCGGCAGCTGTCGGGGCTGATTTCATCGGCCACGATCAAACGCTGGTAATCGCCGTCATAGACCCGGCCAATCTCGATCTTGAAATCCACCAGCTTGATGCCGACGCCATACATCAGCCCCGAAAGATAGTCATTCACCCGCAGCGCCAGCGCCAGGATGTCGTCCATGTCCTGCTGGCTCGCCCAGCCAAAGGCGGCGATGTGCTCCTCGGTGACCAGCGGATCACCCAGCTTGTCGTCCTTGTAGCAATATTCCACGATCGGGCGCGGCAGCGGCGTTCCTTCCTCGATTCCCAGGCGCGTGGACAGCGATCCGGCGGCAAAGTTGCGTACGATGATTTCCAGCGGCACGATCTCGCAGGCGCGCACCAGTTGTTCACGCATGTTCAGCCGTTTCAGGAAATGCGTCGGCACCCCGATATTGGCCAACCCCAGCATGAAGAACTCGCTCAGGCGGTTGTTCAGCACACCCTTGCCTTCGATCACGTCCTTTTTCTGCGCGTTGAAGGCCGTCGCATCGTCCTTGAAATATTGCACGAGCGTTCCCGGTTCCGGGCCTTCGTACAGAATCTTGGCCTTGCCTTCGTAGATTTTCTTGCGCCGTGCCATGGGGTCTCTTTCACTGGAAGCTGCGGAAAGATGGATTCCGCACGTTTGCGACCTCATAGTCTATGGGCGGCGTTGTCGCAAGATGACGCCCGGGCTTGCACAGAGCGGCAGAGAACGGCATATCAGTGCCAACAGCAACGCCCTGAGGGAGCCGGTGGAAGATGTCCAGTTTCGACGATCGCGAAAACGCATTCGAGAACAAGTATGCCCATGATGAAGAGATGAAGTTCAAGGCCGAGGCACGCTGCAACAAGCTGCTTGGGCTTTGGGCCGCCGAATTGTTGGGCCTGTCCGGCGACGAAGCCGCCGCCTATGCCAAGACCGTGGTCATCGCCGATTTCGAAGAAGCCGGCCACGAAGACGTCGTGCGCAAGGTCGCGGGCGACCTGGAAGGCAAGGCCAGCGCGGATGACATCCGCGCCAAGCGGTCCGAACTGATGGCCGTCGCCAAAGACCAGGTGATGAAAGAAGCCTGATCCCGACAGGGTATGACGGATCCGGGCGCTGCGTATCCCGCGGCGCCCTTCGTGTCTTCTTGAGGCAGGCTCATCATGGTGATGAGCGATATGACTTTGCCTCGTCCTGCGATCCGTGCGACCTGTGCGCGCGACGCAACCAAGCCCCCGGGAACGATTCCATGTGCGACGCGCTGAGCCGCCTGCTTTCCTCCAACGACTGGCTGATGGCCGACGGCGCCACCGGCACCAACCTGTTCAACATGGGGCTGTCGTCGGGCGACGCGCCGGAATTCTGGAACGTCGACAAACCGGACAACATCCGCAAGCTGTACCGCGACGCGGTCGAGGCCGGGTCGGACATTTTCCTGACCAACAGCTTTGGGGCAAACCGGTCGCGGCTGAAACTGCACGATGCCGGCCACCGGGCGCATGAACTGTCGCGCGTTGCCGCCGCGTTGGGCCGTGAAGTGGCCGACGCCGCTGGGCGCACCGTCGTGGTCGCGGGATCCGTCGGGCCGACCGGTGACATCATGCAGCCGGTGGGCACGCTGTCGCACGCCGACGCGGTCGAAATCTTCCACGAAACCGCCGAGGGGCTGAAGGCCGGCGGCGCCGACGTGCTGTGGCTGGAAACCATTTCCGCGCCAGAAGAATTCCGCGCCGCGGCCGAAGCCTTTGCCCTGGCCGACATGCCCTGGTGCGGTACGATGAGCTTTGACACCGCCGGGCGCACGATGATGGGTCTGACCTCGGCGCATTTCGTCGAACTGGTCGAAGGCCTGCCGAATCCGCCGATTGCCTTTGGCGCCAACTGCGGCACCGGCGCGTCGGACCTGATGCGCACGATCCTGGGCTTTGTCGCGCAAGGATCGGAACGCCCGATCATCGCCAAGGGCAACGCCGGGATCCCGAAATACCATGACGGCCACATCCATTATGATGGCACACCCGACCTGATGGCGGATTACGCCGTGCTGGCACGGGACGCCGGGGCGCGGATCATCGGCGGCTGCTGCGGCACAATGCCAGAGCACCTGCACGCCATGCGCAAGGCGCTCGAAACCCGGCCCAAGGGCGACCGTCCGACGCTGGACCGCATCGCCGCCACGCTGGGTGCGTTTTCGTCCGAAAGCGACGGCACCGGAGATGACGCGGCCCCCAAGCGGGAACGTCGCGGCCGTCGGCGGGGCTGACCCACCGGCCCGGTTTCCGGCTCAGGGCGGGGTATCGGCCAGCCCCACCTCTTGCCTTTGTGCGCACCGCGGCGCGCGCCAGCGCCTAGAACAGCGAAAGCTGGCCCCCGGCGCGGGGCGGCACCCGGAACAGATCGCAGCGCAGATCGGTTTGCGGCCTGTCCAGCTCAAGCCGCCGGGCGGCCAGTTTGAACCGCTGCGATATGACCTGTGCATATGGCCCCTCTCCGCGCATCCGATGGCCCCAGCGCGGGTCATAGTCGCGCCCGCCGTGCATTTCGCGCACCCGCGCCATGACACGGGCGGCACGGTCGGGGTAATGCTCTTCCAGCCAGGCGCGCCACAGCGGCGCGACCTCACGCGGCAGGCGCAGCATGACCCAGCTTGCGGCGCTGGCCCCGGCCTCTGCGCCCGCGTGCAGGATGCTTTCCAGTTCGGGATCGGTCAACGCGGGCACGACGGGTGACACCATCAACCGCACCGGGATCCCCGCCTGTGTCAGCCGCCGGATCGTTTGCAGGCGGCGGGCGGGTGCCGGCACCCGCGGCTCCATCCGGCGCGACAGGTCCCGGTCAAGCGTGGTGACGGAAATCCCCACCCGCACAAGCCCTTGCCCGGCCAACGGGGCCAGCAGGTCAATGTCACGCTCGATCAGCGTGCCCTTGGTTACGATGGCGACGGGATGACGAAAGGCGGCCAGGACAACCAGAACATCCCGCAAGAGCCCCCGGTCGCGTTCGCAGGGTTGGTAGGGGTCGGTATTGGTTCCGATCGACAGCGGCGCAACGCGATAGCGCTTTGCGCGCAGTTCGCGCGCCAGAACGTCGGCAATGCCGGGCCGGGCAATCAGCCGGGTTTCGAAATCCAGCCCCGGCGACAGGCCCAGATAGGCGTGGCTGGGACGCGCGAAACAATAAATGCACCCGTGTTCGCAGCCGCGATAGGGGTTCAGCGACCGGTCGAACGGCAGATCCGGAGAGGTGTTGTAGGTGATTGCGCTGCGCGGCACCTCGTCGCTGACCACCGTGCGCAGCACGCCCCGGTCTTCGGGCAAATCCCAACCGTCATCAAAATCGGCACGCGACAACCTTTCGAACCGACCGCTGTCATTGCTGCCAGCACCGCGTCCGGGGCGTTTGTCTGCATCGATCTTGCGGTCTGCCGGGGCCATCACCGGACGCTAGTGGATTGAATCCAACATTTGGAACCCTCGATTTCTTGCGGCGATGATGTCGTTGGGGTCTGCCCGCCAAAC
>NZ_JAYLLH010000034.1:0-32791 GCF_035818635.1 Mesobacterium hydrothermale
CATCAGCATGACTCGCACGGCCAGCACCAAATGGGAATCCCAATTCGGACTCGTTTGTCGCGATCAATCCACTAGATCCGGCGCGCCACGATGAATCGCGCAGGCGGTTTTTTCGGAAAAACCCCTGTCTCAAGGATCTCGAACCCCGCCCGCCGGATCGTGTCATCCAGCGTAGCGATGTCAAAGACACTGACATAAGGGGCCTTGCCGATCGCCCTCAGCACCGGAATGATCATCCGGATCCACAATTGCGCATCGCGCAGGCAGACCGATTTGGAGATCAGGTAGCCGCCGGGCCGCAACCGCGCGTGAATTTGGGCCAGGTCGGACTCCAGGTTCGGCAGCAGGTGCAGCAGGTTGAACGCCATCACCACGTCGAATGGCCCTTCCGGTGCGTGGTATGGGTCGGCGACGACAAAGTCCAGATTGTGTTGATCGGTGATCTTGCCGCGAGCGATATCGATCATCGCGGGTGAAAAATCCGTGGCGGTCAGTTCTGCCACTTTCGGTGCCAGCCGCAGCGCGGTGCTGCCGGTGCCGCAGCCCAGTTCCAGCCCACGCATGTCCGGGCGCAAGTAGGCCGACACCCGCGCCAGTGTATGTTCATAGGCATCCATGTCCCGGATAGGGGACTTGGCATAGCGCGCGGCGGCGCGGTCCCAGAAGGTGGCGTCTTGCATTCGGTGCTCTCCCGTTTCTGTCGATGCGCACTATTCACCATGCGCGAGTTTTCAGGAATTGCGAAAATCTGCCTTTCGGATATACGGATTTGCATGAATTGGAGCGCAATCACCTTCGACTGGAACCAGGCGCGGGCTTTCCTCGTCACCGCCGAGGCCGGGTCGTTTTCCGCTGCGGCCCGGCAACTGGGCCTGACCCAGCCGACGCTTGGCCGCCAGGTCGCCGCGCTGGAAGAAGCGCTGGGGCTGGTTCTGTTCGAACGGGTCGGGCGATCGCTGGAACTGACGCAATCGGGCCGGGATCTGCTGGCGCATGTGCGCGCCATGGGCGATGCGGCGATGCAGGTCTCGCTTTCCGCCACCGGCCACGTGCAAGAGGTCGCGGGCCCGGTCAGCGTTTCGGTCTCGGACCTGCTCGCGGTGCAGCTGATGCCGCATCTCGCCGAACGGCTTGGCCGCGTGGCGCCGCAGATCACGCTCGACGTGGTGGCCTCGAACCGGATCAGCGACCTGCAACGCCGCGAGGCCGACATCGCCGTGCGCCACGTCCGCCCCGATCAGCCAGAGCTGATTGCCCGGCTGGTGCGCCAGTCGCCGGCGCAGTTCTTCGCCGCCAGCAGCTACCTCGACCGGGTCGGCCGCCCGTCTTCGCTGCAAGATCTGGCCCGGCTCGACTTCATTGGCCTGCGTCCGTTCAGCGAAACCGTCAAAGTGCTGAAAACCTACGGCGTGCCGATCTCCGAAGACCGGGTGCGCGTCACCTCGGACAGCGGCGTGGTGGTCTGGGACATGGTCCGGCGCGGTCTTGGCATCATGCCGATGATCCGCGATCAGGCCATCGGCACCCCCGGCATCGAAACCGTCCTGCCCGAGTTTTCGCTGTTGACCGTGCCCTACTGGCTGACGGTTCATCGCGAATTGCACAGCAGCCGTCGGATCCGGCTGGTGTTCGACCTTCTGGTCGACCTGCTGTCGGCCCCGGTCCTGCTGCCAGCCTAAGCGCCCGACAGGCCCCGCGCGCGATCCGCGCCCTGTTTTTCGCCTTGCTGAAATCCCCTTGGGGGGCTCCGATGTCGCACCAATGGTCCAATCGGTCATCGAAGCGGAGGGGGCACGCGCCCTAGCCACACGGCGCATGACAAGAAAAAGGCGCGGCCGTTTCCGACCGCGCCCAAGACCCTTGCGTCGCCCGGATCACATTCCCGGATACAGCGGGAACCTGGCGCACAGCGCCTCGACCTCGCCGCGGACCTTGGCCTCGACCTCGCCATTGCCGTCCTCACCATTGGCCTTCAGCCCGTCGACCACTTCGACGATCCAGTCGGCGATCTGGCGGAACTCGGCCTCGCCGAAGCCGCGGGTGGTGCCGGCCGGCGTGCCCAGGCGGATGCCCGAGGTCACCATCGGTTTTTCCGGGTCAAACGGGATGCCGTTCTTGTTGCAGGTGATGTGCGCGCGGCCCAGGGCCTTTTCGGTGGCGTTGCCCTTGACGCCCTTGGGACGCAGATCGACCAGCATCACATGGGTATCGGTGCCACCGGTGACGATGTCCAGGCCGCCTTTCATCAGTTGATCGGCCAGCGCCACCGCATTGGCGCGCACGGCCTTCTGATAGGCCTTGAACTCGGGGCGCAGCGCCTCGCCGAAGGCCACCGCCTTGGCCGCGATCACGTGCATCAGCGGGCCACCCTGGATGCCCGGGAAGATGGCCGAGTTGATCTTCTTGGCCAGGGCTTCGTCGTTGGTCAGGATCATGCCGCCGCGCGGGCCGCGCAGGGTTTTATGCGTGGTGGTGGTGGCCACGTCGGCATAGGGGAAGGGCGAGGGGTGTTCGCCCGCCGCCACCAGACCGGCGAAGTGCGCCATGTCGACCATCAGGTAGGCGCCGACCGAATCCGCGATCTCGCGGAACTTGGCAAAGTCGATCTGGCGCGGGATGGCCGAGCCGCCGGCGATGATCAGTTGCGGCTTGTGTTCTGCGGCCAGCGCGGCGACCTCGTCATAGTCCAGCAGCGAATCCTGCTTGCGCACGCCGTATTGCACGGCGTTGAACCACTTGCCCGACTGGTTCGGCGCCGCGCCGTGGGTCAGGTGCCCGCCCGAGGCCAGGTTCATGCCCAGGATGGTGTCTCCGGGCTTGATCATCGCCATGAACGCGCCCTGGTTGGCCTGCGACCCCGAATTCGGCTGAACGTTGGCAAAGTCGCAGCCGAACAGCTTCTTGGCGCGTTCGATGGCCAATTCCTCGGCCACGTCGACCCATTGGCAACCGCCATAGTAGCGACGGCCCGGGTAGCCTTCGGCGTATTTGTTGGTCATGACGGAGCCTTGCGCCTCCATCACGGCGCGGCTGACGATGTTTTCCGACGCGATCAGTTCGATCTCGTTGCGCTGGCGGCCCAGTTCTCCGGTGATCGAGGCAAAGAGGTCGGGGTCGCGGTCGGCCAGCGTTTCGGTGAAAAAGCCTTCGTCGCGGTGCGAAGCGGTCATGCGCGTGTCTCCGTCAGATGGGAATCGTGGTTGGCGGGGTTGGTATCGGAAACCGGGGTCTGCGCAAAGACGGGAAAACGACACAGCGGGAAAGTCTTGCGTCTTTGCTGGTCCCCGGGGGCGGATTGTGATTGTTTCGAACCCGAATGCACCGGACAGGAAACAGCATGTCGCTTCGTATCGCCTTTGCCGCCTCGAACGCCCCGATCGCGCGCGCGGCGCTTGCCTCGCTGACCCGGCGTTATGGCGACCATTCCGAAGCCGGCGCCGATGTGATCGTTGCCCTTGGCGGCGATGGGTTCATGCTGGACACGCTGAACCGCACGCAGACCCTTTCGGTGCCGGTCTACGGCATGAACCGGGGGACCGTCGGGTTCCTGATGAACGAATATTCCGAACATGGGCTGGAAGAACGGCTTGAGGCCGCGGAAGAGGCCGTGCTGCACCCGCTGTCGATGCGCGCGGTGACCCCGGATGGCGATGAATACCGTGAATTGGCGATCAACGAAGTGTCGTTGCTGCGCGCGGGCCCGCAGGCGGCCAAGCTGCGGATCAGCGTCGACGGCAAGCTGCGGATGCCGGAACTGGTTTGTGATGGCGCACTGGTGGCGACGCCCGCGGGGTCGACCGCTTATAACTATTCCGCGCATGGGCCGATCCTGCCGATCGGCGCCGACGTTCTGGCGCTGACCGCGATGTCGGCGTTTCGGCCAAGGCGCTGGCGCGGCGCGCTGTTGCCCACCAGCGCGGAAGTCACCTTCGAGGTGCTGGACCACGAGAAACGCCCGGTCATGGCCGAGGCCGACGCGCGGTCTGTTCGCAATGTGGTGCAGGTCGATATCCGATCGGAGCCGGAGATCGAACACCGGGTGCTGTTCGACCCGGGCCACGGGCTGGAAGAACGGCTGATCCGGGAACAGTTCGTGTGACCGGGCGCGATTTTTCGAGGAAAAATCGCAAGGGGGCTCTGCCCCCTCGGCCTGCGGCCTCACCCCGGGGATATTTGCAGCAAGATGATGGAGCCGGGCTGTGCTGACGCTTGAGGGGCTGCACCATGTTGCACTGATCTGTTCGGATTACGACAGGTCACGGGCGTTCTATGTCGACCTGCTGGGGTTGCGGGTTGTGGCCGAAACCTATCGCGCGGCGCGGCAGAGCTGGAAGCTGGACCTGGAGTTGCCGGACGGGGCACGGGTGGAGCTGTTCACCTTTCCGGGCGCGCCCGCGCGGCCCTCACGTCCCGAGGCGCTGGGGCTGCGGCACCTGGCGTTTCGTGTCGCGGATGTGACGGCCGCGAAGCAGTGGCTTGAGGCGCAGGGGGTCGCGGTCGAGGAGATTCGCATCGATGCGCTGACCGGGAAGCGATTCACCTTCTTCGCCGATCCCGATGAACTTCCGCTGGAGTTGTACGAGCGCTGAGGCGCATACTGGCGGGCGACTCAGACCTTTGCGAGGAAAGCCCCATGCGCCTGTTTCCCGTTCTTGCCAGCCTGTCGATTGTGTTGTCCGGCGCGGCTCGCGCCGACTGTGCCAGCGATGCCGAGATTGCGGCTTTCGTCGGCAGCTTCACCGCCAAGACACCGGCCAAGGCGCTGGGGGCGGGAGGATCGATGGAAGATGCGCTGTGCACCGCCGGCAAGCTGCGGACCGCGCTGTCGGCGCAGCTGGGGCCGGTGGTGGGGTACAAGGCCGGGCTGACCAGCAAGCCCGCGCAAGAGCGGTTCGGCGTCAGCGAACCGGTCTGGGGGGTGCTGTATCGCGACATGCTGCTGGAGGACGGGGCCGCGGTTCCGGCGAAATTCGGGACGGTGCCGTTTTTCGAGGCTGACCTGGTGCTTGTCGTGGGGTCTGACGCGATCAACAGCGCCACCACGCCGGAACAGGCGATGGCGGCGGTGTCCGAGATCCGGCCCTTCATCGAACTGCCCGACCTGACGCTGGCGCAGGGCGAGCCGATCACCGGGGAGACCCTGACCGCCATGGGTGTCGGTCCGCGGCTGGGGGTGCTGGGGGCACCGGTTGCCGTCGGCGATCCGGCGCGGATGGTGCAGGCGCTGGGCGCGATGAGGGTGACTGTGCGCGCCGCCGATGGCAGCACCCTGGTCGAGGTGCCGGGCGCCGCCGTGCTGGGCAACCCGCTGAACTCGGTGCTGTGGCTGCTGTCCAAGGGGGTGCGGTTCCAGCCCGGCGACCTGATCAGCGTGGGGTCCTTCGGGCCGCTGTTGCCGCCGGGCAAGGCCGGTGGGGGCGCGACGGTGACCTATGCCGGTCTGCCGGGCGATCCGTCGGTGTCGGTGACCTTTACCGACTGACCCCGGCAGGTGGGACACCGCGCCACATCGAAGAACCTATATCTGTGATATAGCAAATTGCTTGCGCGAACGGGAGTTTCTCCCACCCGGGCCCTTGGCCCGAACCAAGAAAGTACCTCCATGAAACAGTCCCTCCTGATGGACAAATACCCCTGCTTCGATCTGGAACTGCCGAAGTCGGAAACCTCTTGTGCCAGCGTCGACGACGTGATCGCCGCGCTGAAGGCCAAGATCGACGCGCATCCGAAAGTGGCTTATATCGCCACCTTCGACCACTATGCCCACACCAGCAGCATCGAGGGCGAGATCGCGCCAACGATCAAGGCGGCCAAGAACATCGTCTTCTGCTTTGGCATCGCGCTGCCGAACCCGCATGTGCTGTCGGTGCGTCCGCGTTCGATCGGCGTGGCCGATCTGGGCGACCGGTTCCACGTCTCGTTCCTCGAACCGCCGATGAAGCCCGCGACCGAGGCGATGGAAGCCTGGTGCAAGGCGCTGGCCGACAAGGTCGCCGCCTGAGTGCACAAACCTGAGCGCAGAAACGCCGCCCCCGGGGGCGGCGTTTTTTTGTGGCAAGGTCAGCCGTGAAAGCTGAGCACCCCGAACAGCACGGCCAGCGCGGCGCTGGCGGTGGCCCCGGTCACCAGTGTGTTCAGCAGGGGCAAGGGCGGGGGCGTGCCACCTTTCAGCGCGCGCAGGATGCGGGTCAGCAGCACCGCGACAAAGCCCGTGAGCGTTGCGACAAAGACCATCTTGATCCAGAACAGCGGGGCTTGCGCGGCAAGCCCGCCGCGCCAGCCATAGACCAGCCAAAGCCCGGTCAGCCACAGCACCGCAACCGCGCCACCGGCGGAAAAGGCCAGCCGCCGCCGCACCGGGCCCATGGCCAGCTTGACCGGCGGCTCCGCCGTGGCCTGCGCGGCGCCGATCATCAGGCTGGCGACGCCGCCGCCGATGCCAAGGGCAAAGGCCAGGTAGTGCAGAATGACCAATGCGTCACGCATCTTGGGTTCCTTCCGGGGTGTTGCGTGACCTGACTGTCAAGCAGGCGGCGCGGCGCGTCAATCGCCGAGCGCGCTGGTCCGGCGGCGCCCGTGCAGATGCCCGCGAATTCAGCGCCAACAACGCAAAACGCCGGGGTCACCCCCGGCGTTTCGCACGCTTGTCCGGCGAACGGCTCAGCCCTTGGCAAAGCCCAGGCCCTGAAGCGCGACCTTGATCTCGTCCAGGATGGCGGGATCGTCGATCGTTGCGGGCATCTTGAACGCTTCGTTGTCGGCGATCTTGACCATGGTCGCACGCAGGATCTTGCCCGAGCGGGTCTTGGGCAGGCGGTCGACCACGCAGGCCAACTTGAACGCGGCCACCGGGCCGATCTTGTCGCGGATCAGCTTGACGCATTCCTTGACGATCTCGTCATGCGCGCGGTTGCAGCCTGCGTTCAGGCACAGGAACCCCAGCGGTGCCTGACCTTTCAGCGTGTCGGCCACGCCGATCACGGCGCATTCGGCGACGTCGGGATGGCTGGCCAGAACTTCTTCCATCGCGCCGGTGGACAGGCGGTGGCCGGCGACGTTGATCACGTCATCGGTGCGCGCCATGATCGAAACATAGCCGTCTTCATCCATCATACCCGCATCGCCGGTCTCGTAGTAGCCGGGGAAGGTGTTGAGGTAGCTTTTCTTGAACCGGTCCTCGGCGTTCCACAGGGTCGGCAGCGTGCCCGGGGGCAGCGGCAGCTTGATCGCGATGGCGCCCAGCGTGCCCGCCGGAACCGGATGGCCCGCGTCGTCAAGGATCGTCACCTCGTAGCCCGGCATCGGCACGGTCGGGCTGCCCAGCTTGACCGGCAGTTCCTCGATCCCCAGCGGGTTGGCGGCAATCGCCCAGCCGGTTTCGGTCTGCCACCAGTGGTCGATCACCGGCACGCCCAGTTGATCCTGTGCCCAGACGATGGTGTCGGGGTCGGCGCGCTCGCCGGCCAGGTAAACCTGCTTCAGGCAGCCCAGGTCGTATTTCTTGACGTACTCGCCCTTGGGGTCCTCGCGCTTGACCGCGCGGAAGGCAGTGGGGGCGGTGAAGAAGCTTTTCACCTTGTGTTCCGAGATCACCCGCCAGAACGTGCCCGCGTCGGGGGTGCCGACGGGCTTGCCTTCGAAGACGATGGTGGTGTTGCCGTGGATCAGCGGGCCATAGCAGATATAGCTGTGACCGACGACCCAGCCCACGTCCGACGCGGCCCAGAACACGTCGCCCGGATCGACGTTGTAAAGGTTCTTCATCGTCCAGTTCAGCGCCACCATGTGGCCCGCGGTGTGGCGCACCACGCCCTTGGGCTGGCCGGTGGTGCCAGAGGTATAAAGGATATAGGCCGGGTGGTTGCCCTCGACCGGGACGCATTCCGCCGGTTGCACGCCATACTGGAAGCCGTGCCAGTTGTAATCGCGACCCTCGATCAGTTGCGCCACTTCCTGTTCGCGCTGATAGATCACGCAGAAGTCGGGCTTGTGGGTGGCAAGGTCGATGGCGCCGTCCAGCAGCGGCTTGTAGTGCACCACGCGGTTCGGCTCCAGCCCGCAGCTTGCCGCGATGATCGCCTTGGGTATCGCGTCGTCGATCCGCACCGCCAGTTCGTTCGCGGCGAACCCGCCGAACACGACCGAATGGATCGCGCCCAGACGCGCGCAGGCCAGCATGGCTTCCAGCGCTTCGGGGATCATCGGCATGTAGATGATGACGCGGTCGCCCTTTTCGATGCCCTTGGCGCGCAGCGCACCGGCCAGCGTCGCCACGCGGTTGCGCAGTTCGACATAGGTGATCTCGCGCTTGGTGTGGGTGATCGGGCTGTCATAGATGATCGCGGTCTGTTCGCCGCGCCCGTTTTCGACATGGCGGTCGACCGCGTTCCAGCAGGTGTTGACCATGCCGTCGGCGAACCATTCGTAAAGGTGATTGCCCTTGTCGAAGAGCGCCTTCGACGGGGCCTTGTCCCAGTCGATGGCCTTGGCCGCGTCCATCCAGAAGGTTTCCGGGTCCGCCTGCCAGCTTGCGTAAACATCCTTGTAGCCCATGACCGATCTCCTCCTCGTGTCTGCCCGAGGTGTTACGAGAGGCAGGCGGTCTGAGGCAAGCCTGTTACCGGAAGCAGCGTCAGATTGGCGCGAAAATTTTGCAGATATTGCGGATTTCTGTCTGCAAACTTTTGCAAAACTTCGAAAATATGGATGGTTTTTGCGAAAAATCTGGGAGTTTGCAAATTTCTGACCCCAAAAGCTGCAAAGCTGTCCGTCCGGATGCGGCTGGCATCGTCACCGGGATTGGGCTAGGCGCCTCGCAGTTCTTACGGAGGCAAGACATGCAAGCGGCACTGGCCGGGTTCGGGCTCGGGTTCTCGCTGATCCTGGCGATTGGCGCCCAGAACGCTTTTGTCCTGCGCCAAGGGCTGCGACGCGAACATGTCTTTGCCATCGTGCTGACCTGCGCGCTGTCCGACGCGCTCCTGATCGCCGCAGGGGTTGCCGGGTTTGGTGCGCTGGCCACGGCGGTGCCGCTGTTCGAGCCGGTGATGCGTTGGGGCGGGGCTGCCTTCCTGGCCTGGTACGGTGCGCGCAGTTTCGTGGCCGCCTGGCGCGGGCAGGACAGTCTGAAGGCGGGCAAGGATGAGCGTACCAGCCTGCGCGCGGCGTTGCTGACGGTGCTGGCCTTCACCTGGCTCAACCCGCATGTCTACCTGGATACGGTCGTGCTGATCGGGTCGATTTCGGCGCAGTATGACAACCGGGTGATGTTTGGGCTGGGCGCGGGGCTGGCGTCTTTCGTGTTCTTCTTCTCGCTGGGTTACGGCGCGCGGCTGCTGGGCCCGGTCTTTGCCCGGCCCCGCGCCTGGCAGGTGCTGGACGCGGGCATCGGCTGCGTGATGTGGATCATTGCCTGGTCGCTGATCGCCTGAGCCGGACCGGTCGGGGAAGGGGGCAGGGGGCGCTGCCCCCTCTGTCGCCTGCGGCGCCATTCACCCCCGGGATATTTCCGGCCAGAAGAAGCCGCTGGCGGGGGTTGCAATCCCCGGCCAAGGCGCGTTTGAGTGACGCCATGGAACCGCGCGTGCAACGCCCCCTGCGGGGCATCTTCTGGATGGCCGTCACCGGGCTGTGCTTCGTCATGGTCACGGCGCTGGTGAAACTGTTGCACGGGCGGGTTCCGGCGGCCGAAGCGGCGTTCCTGCGGTATCTTCTGGGCCTGGTGTTCCTGATCCCGATGTGGCGCGACCTGCGGTCGGCGAACCTGAGCGGGCGGCAGATCAAGCTGTTCGGCATTCGGGGGTTCGTGCATTCGCTGGGCGTGATTCTGTGGTTCTTTGCCATGACGCGCATCCCGATTGCCGAGGTGACGGCGATGAACTACCTCAACCCGGTCTACGTGACCGTGCTGGCGGTGTTCTTCCTTGGGGAAAAGCTGGCCGCGCGGCGGATCCTGGCCATCGTGGCGGCGCTGATCGGGGCCTTCGTCATCCTGCGGCCGGGGTTTCGGGAACTGGACGCGGGGCATTTCGCGATGATGGGGACGGCGATGCTGTTCGCCGTGTCCTACCTGCTGGCCAAGATCTTTGCCGACAGCGTCAAGCCGGCCGTGGTTGTGGCGATGTTGTCGATCACCGTCACCATCGGGCTTGCGCCTTTTGCCGTCGCGGTCTGGGTCACGCCGGGCTGGTGGGACATCTTCATCCTGTTCTGCGTTGCCTGTTTCGCCACCGCGGGGCATTTCACCATGACGCTGGCCTTTGCCGAGGCGCCGGTATCCGTGACCCAGCCGGTCACCTTCCTGCAACTGGTCTGGTCGGTGGCGCTGGGGGCGCTGGTCTTTGGCGAAGGCATCGACATCTGGGTGATCCTGGGCGGCACGGTCATCGTCGCGGCGGTCAGCTTCATCAGCTGGCGCGAGGCGGTGTTGCGCCGCCGGATCACCCCGCAAATCCATGCGCCGAAGGTCTGAAAAAAGGTTGTTTCCGCTGGCGCAATAATACCCGGAACTGTCCCAATTCGTGCCACAATCCGGCGACAGGCTGATCCTCAGGAAACGACCTGATGGAGAGTGCAATGTTTGCCGAGAATAAACTGACCGATGACATGAACGAAGTTTTCGACTTCCTGAAGCGCGAGCGCGAAAAGGTTCTGTCCGAGGCTGAATGGAAGTTTCGCATGCGGGGATACGGCTATCGCATCAAGCGCGTCGAGGACGGGCTGGAAGTGTCGAAATTGCCGCAGATGAATGTTCTGGGTGTGCTGCACGCCTGATTGGCACCGCGACACCTTTGAAAAGACGAACGCCCCGGGTTTGTTCCCCGGGGCGTGTCTGTATTCAGCGGGCCGGTATCCCGCGATCAGGTGATCACGTCCGGTGCGTCCCGTCCGGTGCGCGAGGTGATCCCGGCAATCGCATCTGCGGCGGCGATCACGTCTGCCAGCGCGTCTTGCGGATCCTTGTCCATCTGCGCGGAGTCGGTTTCCAGCCGTTCCAGATAGACGCGCAGCGTTGCGCCTTCGGTCCCGGTGCCGGACAGGCGCAGGACGACCCGTCCGCCACCCTCGAACATCATCCGCAAGCCCTGGCCTTCACTGCGCGACCCGTCAACCGGATCGTCATAGGCAAATTCATCGGCCCCGGTTACCGTCAGTCCGGCCACGCTGCTGCCGGGCAGGGTGGCCAGTTGCCCGCGCACCGCGTCCATCAGGCCGTTGGCGGCGGCGCTGTCCACGGCCTCGTAGTCGTGGCGGGAATAGTAGTTGCGTCCGAATCTTGCCCAGTGATCGGTCATGATGTCGGCCACCGACTGACCGCGCTTCGCCAGCACGTTCAGCCAGAACAGCACCGCCCAGAGCCCGTCTTTTTCGCGCACGTGGTCTGATCCGGTCCCCGCGCTTTCCTCGCCGCACAGGGTCGCGCGGCCCGCGTCCAGCAGGTTGCCGAAGAACTTCCAGCCAGTGGGGGTTTCGTAGCAGGCAATGCCAAGGCTGTCGGCCACCCGGTCCACCGCGCCCGAGGTCGGCATCGACCGGGCCACACCCCTCAGGCCGCCGGCATAGGCCGGGACCAGCGTTGCGTTTGCCGCCAGCACGGCAAGGCTGTCGGAGGGGGTCACATAGGCCCCCTTGCCCACGATCATGTTGCGGTCGCCATCACCATCCGAGGCCGCGCCGAAATCGGGGGCATTGTCGCCATACATTTCTTCCATCAACGGCTTGGCCCAGATCGGGTTCGGGTCGGGATGGCCGCCGCCGAAATCCGGGCTGGGCGCGGCGTTGATCACCGATCCCGCAGGCGCGCCCAGTGTGCCTTCGAGGATCGCCCTGGCGTAGGGACCGGTAACCGCGTGCATCGCGTCGAACCGCATTCGAAAGCCACCGGCAAACAGCGCGCGGATCGCGTCGAAATCAAAGATCTCGGCCATCAGGTCCTGGTAGTCGGCGACGGGATCGACCACCTCGATTTCCATCGCGCCCAGCGATGTGGTCCCGGGCGTGGACAGGTCTACGTCCTGTGCGTCCAGCATCTTGTAGGCGGTCAGCGTCTTTGTTTCGGCAAAGATCTTCTCGGTCATGCCTTCCGGGGCGGGGCCGCCGTTCGCGGCGTTGAACTTCACGCCGAAATCCTCGTTCGGGCCGCCGGGGTTGTGGCTTGCCGACATGATGATGCCGCCATCGGTGCCGCGCTTGCGGATCAGGTGCGACGCGGCGGGGGTCGACAGGATCGCGTTCTGGCCAACGATCACCTTCTTGGCGCCGTTCGCGGCTGCCATGCGCAGGATCACCTGCGCCGCGCGATCGTTGAAGTAGCGCCCGTCGCCCCCCAGAACATAGGTCTTGCCATCGGCACCCCCGGTGCCGTTGAAGATGCTCTGCACGAAATTCTCAAGGTAGTGCGGCCCCATGAAGACCGGGGTCTTCTTGCGCAGGCCGGACGTGCCGGGTTTCTGCCCTTCGATCGGTGCGGTTGCGACGGTGTGAATGCTCATTGGCCCCTCCGGTCTCTGTCTTGGTTGCGCATCACTTGCGCGGTCCGTATGACACTATCATGGCACGAAATGGATTTTGCGGGGACCGGCAAACGCAACCGCCAGTTGGGATATTCAGTTGTTGTTCCCGGCAGGTTGGGCTGGTCGTCCATCCCCAGCAGGATTTCCGCCTGAAGTCCCAGCAGTCGGCTGGGTGTCTGCGCCAGGAAGGTATGCAAGGCATCTTCCGTCGGTTCCGGCAACAGCGCGTCCAGCGCCGCGACTTCTGCCTGGCGGTGCGCCTGTTCGTCCTTGGCCTGATCCGCGTCTATGCTGCCCGTGTCCTGCCGCGCGGCGATGTCCAGCCCCTTGCGCCAGCCCCGCCACGTCGGCAGGTCGTGGGTGGAAAAGCTGGCGATGGCCGCAGCGTCATAGTCCTGCGCAGCGCGAAACACCGGCGGCTGCCAAGAGCGGCGCTCGAACATGGCCACCCGGCAGCCCAAGATCCCCGACGCTTCCAGCGCGGCACGCAGACCGTCGGGAATGTTGCCAAGGTCTTCGCCCACAACGGTCGCGCCGGCACGCGCGGCTTCGATCCGGACCACAGCCAGCATGGCATCGCGCGGCATCTGGACATAGGCCCCCGGCGCGCCGTCCGGCACCCAGAACGCCCGTTCGAACCCAAGGATATGGTCGATCCGCAGCACGCCCGCGACGCGCACCTGCCGCCGCAGCGTTTCGGCCAGCGGCGCATAGGCCCGGGCGCGCAAGGCGCGCGGGTTGAACGGTGCAAGGCACCAGTTCTGACCATCGGCAGAAAACGCATCGGGGGGTGAGCCGAGCGAGGCGCCAAAGGCAAAGCTTTCGCGGTCTTCCCATGTCTCGGCGCCGTAAGGGTGGGTGCCCACCGCAAGGTCAAGGTAAAGGCCATGGGCCATACCGCTGGCCTTTGCCTGCGCCTGTGCCCCTGCCAGCGCGGTTTCCGCGCGCCATTGCAGCCAGGCATGGAACCGCACCTCTGCGGACAACTCGGTCGCGGCAGCAGCGACAGCGGGGTTGTCGGGATGGTGCAGCGCCTCGGGCCAGGTGTTCCAGAACGGCCCATGTCTCTCGGACAGCGCCTGGTAAAGCGCAAAGCGGTCCAGCGGGACGCCTTCCGCGGCGACGTAGGCATCGAACGCCAGATCGCCGGTGAAGGCGGCATAGTCCGCACGCAGCGCCGACATCCGGGCCGGGGTGTCGGTGGCGTACTCAACCAGTGGTCCGGCCGTGCCGCTGCCGCCGGGCAGGTGCAGCACGTTCAGCCGCCGCCGGTGGGACGGCGTGTAGGGGCTGAAGGCGCCGGGGTCGGATGGAAACCCTGCATGCACCGGGTTGATCCCCAGGAACGCGCAGCCCAGCGAGCCAAGTCCTGTCGCCAGTTCCGCCAGATCGCCATAAGTCCCGATCCCGGTCTCCGACAGGCCGTAAAGCGGCGCGATCACCCCCCAGCAGGGGGCGGGCAGCGGCAGGCGAACCGGGGCGGACAGCAGCGTGTACCGTGCCTTGCCCGCCGTCAGGCTGTGAATGCCCAGGGGCAGCGCGGGCAGGGGGCCGGTGCCATCCTGTTTCTGGCCGTCCTCAAGCACAAGGGTCCAGCGCCCCTTGACCCGCAGGCCAGGGGGCATGCCCACCTCGCAGATCACATCCTGCGGCAGGTCCACGTCGTCGCCCATCGCCGCCAGCAGCGCCGCGGCGGTTTCCTCGGACGTGTCGCGGACCACGCCGGTCGTGTCCTTGAACGACATCAGGATCCCCGCCGCCCTGGCGCGGGCCAGAAGGTCAGTCACGGCTAGGCTCCAGCACGAAGGCCAGCACCGACCGCGCCGGCACTTTGAGGGGCGCGCGCGTCACAGGGTGGGGCAGGGCGTCAGGCGTGTTTGTGTCAATACACAGCGTCCATTGCCGTCCGCCGGCCGTTGGCGGCAGCGTGACCACCACCGGGTCGCCCGCGTTGAACACCAGAAACAGTGCCTCTTCGCGCTGGGCATAGGGCGGTGTACCCGACGCCATCCGCATTTCGGCGCACAGCACGCGCAGCGAACTGTCGCCCCAGTCCTCGTTCGACATCGGCGTGCCGTCGGGATGACGCCAGAACAGGTCTTCGATCCCGTCGACGGCGCGTTCGCGCGAATGCAGGAACCGTTTCTGCCGCAGGATCGGGTGATCCTTGCGAAACGCCACCAGCCGCCGGACAAAGCGCATAAGGTCCTCGTCGGCCTCGTCCCAGTCGATCCAGCCGGTGGGGTTGTCCTGGCAATAGGCGTTGTTGTTGCCGCGCTGCGAATTGCCGATCTCGTCCCCGGCAAGGATCATCGGCGTCCCCTGACTCAGCAGCAGCGTCGCCAGCATGTTGCGGCGGCGCTGCGCGCGGGCGGCGGCAATCTTGGGGTCTTCGGTCGGGCCTTCGACCCCCATGTTGTCGGAAACGTTTTCGCCGTGGCCGTCGCGGTTTTCCTCGCCGTTGGCCTCGTTGTGCTTGGTGTCGTAGCTGACCACGTCCATCAGCGTGAACCCGTCATGCGCGGTCACGAAGTTGACGGAACTGGTGGCCGGGCGCCCGGAATGGTCGAATTGCAGCGCCGACCCGGTCAGCCGATCGGCCAGCGTTGGCACCTGGCCCACGTCGCCGCGCCAGAACCGGCGCACCCCGTCGCGGTACTTGTCGTTCCATTCCAGGAACGGCGGCGGGAACCCCCCGACCTGATAGCCACCGGGGCCGATGTCCCAGGGCTCGGCGATCAGCTTGACCTTGGTCAGCACCGGGTCCTGCCGGATCGCGTCAAAGAACGCGGCCCCCCTGTCGAACCCGGTGGGCGTGCGCCCCAGCGTCGAGCACAAGTCGAAGCGGAAGCCGTCGACATGCATGACCTGCACCCAATAGCGCAGCGAATCCAGCACCATGCGCAGCACCATCGGGTGTTCGATGTTCACCGTGTTGCCGGTGCCGGTGTCGTTGATGTAATAGCGCGGGTCCTGCGCAAGCCGGTAATAGCTGCGGTTGTCCAGCCCGCGAAAGGCCAGCGTCGGACCCAGTTCAGACCCTTCGCAGGTGTGGTTGTAAACCACGTCAAGGATCACTTCGATCCCGGCACTGTGCAGCCGCGCGACCATGTGCTGGAATTCCGACAGCTGGGCGTGCGCCATGTAGCGCGGATCGGGCGCGAAGAACCCCAGCGTCTGGTACCCCCAGTAATTCACCAGCCCCTTTTCCACCAGGAACCGGTCATTCAGGAACGCCTGCACCGGCAGCAGTTCCAGCGCCGTGATCCCCAGCCGGGTCATGTGGTCCAGCATCTGGTCCGATGCCAGCCCAAGGAAGGTGCCCCTGTGCGGCACCCCTTGCCGCAACGCGGTCAGGCCCTTCACATGCGCCTCATAGATCACCGATTGCGCGATCGGCGTGTTCGGCGCGGTGTCGCGGCCCCAGTTGAAACTGGGGTCCTCGACCACGCAACGCGGCATGTAGGGCGCACTGTCGCGGGTATCGAAGCTGAGGTCGGCATCGGGCGATCCGATGGTGTACCCCATCAGCGCGTCATGCCATTGCGGATGGCCGGTCAGGCGCTTGGCATAGGGGTCGATCAGCAGCTTGTGATAGTTGAACCGGTGCCCCATGTGCGGGGCATACGGCCCATCCGCCCGCAAGCCGTACAACTGTCCCGGCCGCAGCCCGGCGACATAGCCGTGCCAGACGTCGCCGTCGCGCTCTGGCAGGTCGATACGGTGGGTTTCCTGCTTTCCATCCGGGGAAAACAGACACAGCGTCATCCGTCGCGCATGTTCCGAAAACACGGCAAAATTCACGCCTTCGCCGTCAAACGTCGCGCCCAGCGTGTGCGGGCGCCCTTCGGTCATCTTGATGTGCAAACTCATACAGGTCCGGTTATGGTCTGGAACAGATCGGCATAGGCCCGGGCAGAGCTGTCCCAGCCGACAGGATGCGCCATGGCATTGCGCAGCATCTTGTCCCAGATGTCGGGCTGACGGTAAAGCCGACAAAGCCTGTGGATCGCATTAACCAGCGATTGGGTGTCGACGGGATTAAATTGTATGCCGGTTGCCACCCCCGCGGCCAGCGTAGCCGCAGTCGCGGGGATCACCGTGTCCGCCAATCCGCCGGTCAGCGACACCAGCGGCAGCGTCCCGTAGTGCAGCCCGTAAAGCTGGGTCAGCCCGCAGGGTTCGAACCGCGACGGCACCAAGATGGCCTCTCCGCCCGCGATCATCCGGTGCGACAGCGCCTCGTCATAGCCGATGTGCACGGCCACGGCGGGATGGCGTTCGGCCAGCGCGCGGAACTGCGCCTCCATCGCGGCATCGCCACTGCCCAGAAGTGCCAGTTGCCCGCCGTTTTCCAGCAGCGCCGGCAGCGCCTCGATCAGCAGGTCCAGCCCCTTTTGCCCGGTCAGCCGCGAAATCACCACGCAAAGCGGGCCATCGCCTTCGGGCAGGCCAAATTCCGCGCGCAAGGCCTTGGTGTGTTTTTCCTTGCCGCGTCGGGTCTTGTAGTCGGGCGCCCAGACCTCCAGGTCGATGCCGTTCAGAATGCCCGACAAATCGCCCGCCCGGTCGCGCAGCACGCCTTCCAGGCCCATTCCGAACTGCGGGGTCATCAGTTCTTCGGCATAGGTGGGGCTGACGGTGCTGATCTTGTCGGCATAGACGATCCCGGCCTTCAGCGCCGAAATCTGTCCCCAGTATTCGAACCCGTCGCGGGTGAAGCCCTGTGCGGGCAGATCCAGCGCCGACAGCAGATGCGCGGGGGCCAGCCCCTGGAACGCGATGTTGTGGATCGTGATCAGCGTCTTGATCCGCTCTGCCAGCCGGAACTCGCGCAGGTAGACCGGGGTCAGCCCGGCCTGCCAGTCGTGCAGGTGCAGCGCTTGTGGCCGCCAGCCTTCGATGCCGTGCAGCGCGATCAGCGCGGCGGCCCTGGACAGCGCGGCAAATCGCACCGGGTTGTCCGGCCAGTCCTTGCCGTCCGGCCCCAGATAGATATTGCCCGCCCGGTCAAACAGGTGCGGCGCATCCAGGAAATAGATCGCCGCAGCGCCCATCTGTCCGCGCCGGATCGCCGCCGCGCCGCCGAAAAGGTCCTCGATCTGGAAAACCGACGGCACTTCGCCTGTCGCTTCGCGCACCGCGGGGTAGAACGGCAGCAGGCTGCGCATCTCGACCGCGGCAGATGCCAGCGCGCCCGGCAGGGCCCCGGCCACGTCGGCCAGTCCCCCGGTTTTGACGAAGGGGACACATTCCGACGCAACGGACAGCACGCGGGTCATAGGCCTTCGGCCCTCCGGTCCAGCATTTCCTGTGTGATCAGGGTCACGCCACCACCGGTGACGCGGAACCACTTGGCGTCGTCTTCCGGATCTTCGCCCACGACCAGACCTTCGGGGATGATCACGCCGCGGTCGATGACCACGTTGGTCAGTCGCGCATGGCGCGAGACATAGGCATAGGGCAGCACAACCGCGCCTTCCAGCGTGGAATAGGAATTGGTGTGCACCTGCGTGAACAGCAAAGAGCGCCGGATTTCTGTCCCCGAGATGATGCACCCCCCCGACACCAGCGAACTGACCGCGCTGCCGCGGCGGTCGGGCTGGTCGTGGATGAACTTGGCGGGCGGGACGCTTTCGGAATAGGTCCAGATCGGCCAGCTGCGATCCCACATGTCCAGTTCCGGCGCGAAATCCGTCATGTCGATATTGGCCTTCCAGAACGCATCGACCGTCCCGACGTCGCGCCAATAGGCCGGGGCATCGGGCCCGCTGCGCACGCAGCTGTCGGTGAACCGATGCGCCTGGGCCTTGCCGTTCTTGACGATGTCGGGGATCAGATCATTGCCGAAATCGTGGCTCGAATTCGGATCGTCCATATCCTCCAGCAGTAGGGCGCGCAGGAATTTCCAGTTGAAAACATATATCCCCATCGACGCCAGCGCATTCTCCGGGTCGCCCGGAATGCCCGGCGGATCGGCGGGTTTTTCAAGGAAAGACGTGATCCGGTCGGTTTCGTCCACCGCCATCACGCCAAAGGCCGTCGCATCCATCCGCGGCACCGTCAGGCAGCCGATGGTGACATCGGCCCCGGCGGTCACATGATGCTGGATCATGCGCTCGTAATCCATCTTGTAGATGTGATCGCCCGCAAGGATCAGAACGTAGTCCACGTCATAGCTGTCGATGATGTCGATGTTCTGCGCCACCGCGTCAGCGGTGCCCCGGTACCATGTCGCCTCGTCATAGCGTTGGCTGGCGGGCAGGATGTCCAGGAATTCGTTGCGTTCGGCGCGGAAAAAGTTCCAGCCGCGCTGGACATGGCGGATCAGGCTGTGCGCCTTGTATTGCGTCGCCAGCGCCATCTTGCGAATGCCGGAATTCAGCGCGTTGGACAGGGCAAAATCGATGATGCGGGTTTTGCCGCCAAAATAGACGGCGGGTTTGACCCGTCGGTCGGTCAGCTCTTGCAGGCGCGACCCACGCCCGCCCGCCAGAACGAAGGCCATGCTGCGGCTGGCCAGTCTGCTGTTTTGTACCATGCGGTTTCCCCCCTTATCAATTGCAGTTCTCCGTGCGGCCCGTTCAGTCAGGCCGTCGCGGACGTATCGTCTTTGATGAAAATCAGCGTGCTGAGCGGCGGCAGGACAACCGTGGCGCGGGCCGGTTGGCCATGGCTTTCTCCGGGTTCCGCGGTGATCGCGCCCATGTTGCCACGCCCGCCGCCGCCATAGATCTCGGCGTCGGTGTTCAGCGCCTCGCGCCAGCGTCCCGCCTGCGGGAAGCCAAGGACATAGGCGTCGCGTTCCACCGGCGTGAAATTGCAGATCACCACGACCTCCGGATCGTCGGGCGTACCGCGCCGCACCCAGGCATAGACAGAGGCCTGGGCGTCGTTCGCCTCGATCCACTGGAACCCCGCGCCGTCGCAGTCCCTGACATGCAGGGCAGGGGTGGCGCGGTAGAGCGCGTTCAGGTCGCGCACAAGGCGTTGCATCCCGGCGTGTTGCGGGTTCTGTAAACAGGCCCAGTCGATTTCCGCGTCATGGTTCCATTCCGCGCCCTGCGCGAATTCCTGCCCCATGAACAACAGCTTCTTGCCGGGATGGCCCCACATGAAGCCATAGTAGGCGCGCAGGTTGGCGAATTTCTCCCAGTCGTTGCCGGGCATCTTGGCCAGCATCGAGCCCTTGCCGTGCACCACCTCGTCATGGCTGATCGGCAGGATGAAGTTTTCGGAAAAGGCATAATGCAGGCCGAATGTCATCTGGTGGTGATGATACTTGCGGTGCACCGGTTCGCGGCCGATGTAATCGAGCGTATCGTTCATCCAGCCCATGTTCCACTTGAACCCGAACCCCAGTCCGCCGTCATGCACCGGGCGCGACACCTTGGGATAGCTGGTGCTTTCCTCGGCCACGGTCAGAATGCCGGCGTCGGCGCCATAGGTGACGGTGTTCATCGCCTGCAACATGGCGATGGCCTCGTAATTCTCGCGGCCGCCGTCCTTGTTGGGGATCCACTCGCCGTCGTTGCGGCTGTAGTCGCGATAGAGCATCGACGCCACCGCGTCCACGCGCAGCCCGTCGACGTGGTATTCCTCGATCCAGTACAGCGCGTTGGCGGTCAGATAGTTCTGAACCTCAAGCCGGCCGTAGTTATAGATCAGGGTGTTCCAGTCCTGGTGGAACCCTTCGCGCGGGTCGGAATGTTCGTAAAGCGCGGTGCCGTCGAACCGCCCCAGCCCATGCGCGTCGGTCGGGAAATGTCCCGGCACCCAGTCCAGGATCAGCCCCAAGCCAGCCTTGTGCGCGGCGTTCACAAGATCACGGAACTCGTGCGGCGGGCCGAAGCGGATGGTGGGTGCGTAAAGCCCAACGGGTTGATAGCCCCAAGAGCCGTCGAACGGATATTCCGATACCGGCATCAGTTCGATATGGGTAAACCCCATCTCCTTGACATACGCGACCAGCTCCTCTGCCGCCTCGCGATAGGACAGGGGCCGCCCGTCCTTGCGCTTCCAGCTGCCAAGATGCACCTCGTAGACCGAAATCGGCTGATCGGTGCGATGCGCCACCTGCCGGGTGGTCATCCAGTCGCCGTCCGACCAGCCATAGCCGCGAATGTCGCGGACCATGCTGGCGGTTTCCGGCGGGTGCTGCGCGCCGAACCCCACCGGGTCGGCCTTCATGTGCAACCCGCCATCTGCGCCGAGAATTTCGTATTTATAGGTGGCGCCATCGCCGACACCGGGCAGGAAAATCTCCCACACCCCGGTGGCGCCGCGCCGCCGCATGACGTGCCGGCGCCCGTCCCAGTGATTGAATTCCCCCACCAGCGACACCCGCCGCGCATTGGGGGCCCAGACCGCGAAATGGGTGCCCGCAACGCCTTCGTGGTCGCGCACATGCGCGCCAAGCGCGTCCCAAAGCCGCTGATGCTTGCCTTCGCCAATCAGGTATTCGTCGATCTCGCCTAGAACCGGTCCGAAACGATAGGCGTCCTCGGCCTCCCAGGTGTCCGACGCGTTTGCGCCGCGCAGGCGATAGGGCCTGGTCCCCGGCACCTTGCCGTGAAACAGGCCCGGAAATCCGTCGACCGGCAACAGGTCATGCGCCTTGCCCTGGACCACGGCCCACATCCTGTCCGCGCCGTGGTCCAGCGCGGTGACGTGGCGCACCCGGCCCAGCTTGTGCGGGCCAAGCACGGAAAAGGGCGCATCGAAGCGACCTTCGCACAGGGCGGCAAGAACCTCGGGCTCGGCGATATCCGCGGGATCGGTCTTGGTCATCATGTCCCCCCTTCGGGGGTCAGCTTACGCCAATCCGATGCGCCTTCAAGCGTCCTTCTCAAGAAGGCTCTCCGCACCCCAGATATCCGCCATGTATCCGCGGATCGTCCTGTCGGACGAAAACCATCCCGAAAGCGCGGTGTTCATCGCCGCCATTTTCGACCAGGCCGCGGTATCGGTAAAGACCGCGTCGGCGTCGCGCTGGGCACGCCAGTAGTCGGTGAAATCCGACGTGACAAGGAAGTAATCCGGCCCGGTCAGGTTGTCGACGATCCCCTTGTAGCGCGCTTTCTCGCCGGGGCTGAAAACGCCCTTGGCCACCGCGTCGATGGCGCGTTTCAGTCGTGGATCGGCGGCCACGGCCTTGGCCGCGTGGTTCTTGATCGCGCGCCGCGCCTCGACCTCGTCCGCCGTCATCCCGAACAGAAAGAAGTTCTCGGCCCCGACGCGTTCGCGGATTTCCACGTTGGCGCCATCCAGCGTGCCCACGGTCGGCGCGCCGTTCAGCGCGAATTTCATGTTGCCGGTGCCCGACGCCTCTTTCCCGGCGGTCGAGATCTGTTCCGACAGGTCCGACGCCGGGATCAGCCGTTCCGCCATCGAAACGTTGTAGTTCGGCAGGAAGGCAACCTTCAGCTTGTCGTTGGTCGTCTTGTCGGCGTTGATCACCGCGGCGGCGTCGTTGATCAGGTGGATGATCTCCTTGGCAAAGAAATAGCCCGGCGCGGCCTTGCCCGCGAACAGCTTGACCCGCGGCGTCCAGTCGGCGTTCGGGGTGTCCTTCATCTCCTGCCACAGCGCGATGGTTTCCAGGATGTTCAGGTGCTGGCGCTTGTATTCGTGGATGCGCTTGATCTGCACATCGAACATCGCCTGCGGGTCCAGCTTCAGCCCGTGGGCGTCCATGACCCAATCCGACAGCGCCGCCTTGTTGGCGGTCTTGACGGCGGCGTACCGTTCCAGCCAGCCTGCGTCGTCGACATGAGGCACCAGAATTTCCAGTTGCTCAAGGTCGCCGATCCAGCCGTCGCCGATGGTGTCGGTGATCAGCGCCGACAGGCCCGGGTTGCAGTTGTGCAGCCACCGGCGCGGGGTCACGCCGTTGGTTTCGTTGATGATCTTTTCCGGGTGCAGGCTGTTCAGGTCCTTGAACACCGTGGTTTTCATCAGCCCGGTGTGCAGCGCCGAGACACCGTTGACACGGTTGGCCAGGATGAACGACAGCTCGCCCATCTTCACCCGGCCATCGCCGCGTGCCGACACCTTGCGCTTGGGATGCGCCTTGGCGTGCGCGGCATCGACCCGGTCGATGATCTGCAGATGTCGCGGCAGCAGTTCCCCGAACAGGGTTTCATCCCAGCTTTCCAGCGCCTCGGGCAACAGGGTGTGGTTGGTGTAGTTCAGGCAGCCCTGCGCGATCCGGACCGCCTCGTCAAAATCCATGCCGCGCGCGTCATGCAGCAGCCGGATCAGTTCCGGCCCGGCAATCGCAGGATGGGTGTCGTTCAACTGGATCGCCACCTTGGACGGCAACAGACCCAGGTCGGCGTGCTCCGCCTCGAACCGGCGCAGGATGTCGTGTACCGACGCGGCCGAAAAGAAATACTCCTGCTTGATCCGCAGCGCCTTGCCGATCTCGGTGCTGTCCTCGGGGTAGAGCACGCGGGAAATTGTCCGCGCCAGCGCTTCGCCTTCGGTGGCGGCGGTGAACTCGCCCGCGTTGAACTTCTCAAGGTTGAACGGATCGACCGCGCGCCCCGACCACAGCCGCAGCGTGTTGGCCCAGCGGCCCTGCCAGCCGACGATCGGCGTGTCATAGGCCTCGGCGTAAACGGTTTCCGCAGGCGTCCAGCCCGTGGCCGTCGCGGTGCCGCCAAAGCCCAGCAGGAACCGCGCCTCGGGTCGTTCGAATTCCCACGGGTGCGGCTGTTGCAGCCAGGTCTCGGGCGCTTCCATCTGGCGCCCGTTCTCGAACGACTGTCGGAACAGCCCATGCTCATAGCGGATGCCGTAGCCAAAGGCCGGGCAGCCCAGCGACGACAGCGATTCCATGAAACAGGCCGCCAGCCGGCCCAACCCGCCGTTACCAAGCGCGGCGTCGGGCTCATCGGTGACAACATCGGTGAAATTCAGCCCGAATCCCTCCAGCGCGCGCCGCGCCTCGTCTTCCAGCCCCAGGTTGATCACCCCGTCTTCCAGCAGACGGCCGATCAGGAATTCCATCGACAGGTAATAGACCCGTTTGGCGTCCTTGGCATAGGTTCTGCGCGTGCTGGCCATCCAGGCATCGACGATCCGGTCGCGCACGGCAAAGCTCAGGGCCATGCGCCAGTCGAACACCGTGGCATGGTCGGGGTCCTTGCCCAGCGAATAGGTCAGGTGGGTGACGATCGCGTCGCGAAAATCTTTGGGGGGCATCTGAAGATCCTTGGCCATGGCTCGTCCTGCCTTTGAGGGTCTGGTTATCTGGGGCGGCGCCGTCTGTGTCACCGTTTGTTTCCTGAAATCACGGCAAAATGGCAAGTGCATGGCAAAAGCGCAGTTAGCGATAACAATCCGCGCGTGTTGCGCGGGCAACAGACCTTGCCGCCCAAAAATCCGGCACCGGACCAAAACCCGCCCCCGGCGCTCAGGTCTTGTCCGCTGCCCCGCGCTCGGCCTTCTTGCGCACCAGCACCGCCCGCAGGTCGTGCAGGGCCAGCAGCAGATCGTCGGTCACCGCCGCAAGCTCCGCCGCCCCCGCGCGCCCTTGCGCCCAGATCGTCGCC
The DNA here is from genome assembly GCF_035818635.1 of Mesobacterium hydrothermale. NCBI lineage: Bacteria > Pseudomonadati > Pseudomonadota > Alphaproteobacteria > Rhodobacterales > Roseobacteraceae > Mesobacterium > Mesobacterium hydrothermale. The sequence continues at coordinate 24,071 of NZ_JAYLLH010000034.1, forward strand.
GCGTGCACCTGGTCCACCAGACGCCGCATGTCATCCAGTTCGCGCGCGGCCAGCACCTCGGCCCGCGCCGCCATCCAGTCCCCGATCGCGGCCTCGTCGGCAGCGCTCAATGCGGTTTTCCCGTGCGGCCGGATCTCGCCGTTGCGGATGTTGACCACGGCGATCTGCTCCATTTCGATCCGCCGCATCCGGTTGCGGCTGTCGACCCGGAACACCGCCGCGCCGTTCTCGCGGGTGCGAAAGTAATAGTCGGGAAGCTCATCGCCCATGGCGCACACTCCTTTTTTCCCGCCCGCTCGCTGTCATCCGAATCCCCTGTCCTTCTTCTGGCCGGAAATATCCCGGAGAGCACGAGAGGCAGAGCCTCTCGTACGCGCGCGCCCCGCGCGTCCTTACCGCAGCCCCTCGCAGAACCGCTTGATCCGCGCGCAGGCCTCGGTCAGCGCCGCGTCCGACGTGGCATGGCTCACCCGGAAATGCGGTGCCAATCCGAAGGCCGCGCCAAAAACCACCGCCACGCCGGTTTCCGCCAGCAGCGCCGTGGCAAAGGCTTCGTCATCGACGATCCTGGTACCGCCCGCCGACGTTTTGCCGATACAGCCCGCGACTGACGGATAGACGTAAAACGCCCCGTCCGGCACCGGGCAGGTCAGGCCGGGGCAGGCGTTCAGCCCTTCGACCACAAGGTCGCGCCGCCTCTGGAACACCTTGACCCAGTCCTGCAGGAAGTCCTGCGGCCCGTTTAGCGCCTCGACCGCCGCCCATTGGCTTGGCGTGCAGGGGTTCGAGGTCGACTGCGACTGCACCTTGCGCATCGCCTTGATCAACGCTTCGGGGCCGGCCGCGTAACCGATCCGCCAGCCGGTCATGGCATAGGCCTTGCTGACCCCGTTGCAGGTCAGCGTGCGGTCATAAAGCCCCGGCTCGACCTCCGCCGGGGTGCAAAAGACGAAATCGTCGAACACCAGGTGTTCATACATGTCGTCGCTCATCACCCAGACATGCGGGTGGCGCATCAGGACATCGGTCAGCGCCTTCAGCTGCGCGCGCGTGTATCCCGCCCCGGTCGGGTTCGACGGAGAATTGAAGATCAGCCATTTGGTGTTGGGCGTGATCGCCGCCTCCAGCGCCTCGGGCGTCATGCGGAAACCGGTTTCCATCGGGCAGTCCACGATCACCGGCGTGCCCCCGGCGATCAGCACCATGTCGGGATAGCTGACCCAGTAGGGCGCAGGGATGAGGACCTCGTCGCCGGGGTTCAGCGTGGCGACCAGCGCGTTGAACAGAACCTGCTTGCCGCCCGACGACACCGACACCTGGTTCGGCATGTAGCTCAGCCCGTTTTCGCGCGCGAACTTGTCACAGATCGCCTGTTTCAGCTCGGGGATGCCATCGGGGGCGGTGTACTTCGTTTTCCCGGCATTGATTGCCGCAATTGCAGCGGCCTTGATGTGGTCCGGCGTGTCAAAGTCGGGTTCGCCGGCGCCCAGCCCGATCACGTCCTGGCCTGCCTGTTTCATTTCCAGCGCCTTGGTCGAAATCGCGATCGTCGGCGAAGCTTTGACGCGGGACAGGGATTCGGACAGGAAAGGCATCGGGTCGGCTCCGGTTTGAAGTGGCTCGCCCCATGTCTTAGGGTGCGCCCGATCCCGTCGCAAGCCGCGACACGCAAAGGAGAGAGCAATGACCGAGAACTGGTACGGCCCGGATGCAGCAACCTTCGGCGACCGCGTGGCCGCCGCGCGCGAGGCTGCGGGCATGACACAGGAACAACTCGCCAAGCGCATGGGAATCAAGCTCAAGACCCTGCGCGCCTGGGAAGATGACCTGTCCGAACCCCGCGCCAACAAGCTGTCGATGATGGCGGGCATGCTGAATGTCTCGATCATGTGGCTGCTCAATGGCGAAGGCGAAGGGCTCGATGCGCCCTCCGATGCCACCGAACTGTCGGGCGACGTGATCGATATCCTGACCGAAATGCGCGAATTGCGGACCCAGTTGAAGGGTCAGGTCGAACGACTGGCCCGGCTGGAAAAGAAATTGCGCCTGAAACTGAAGGCCCCCAGCGAATGACCGAAACGCCTGAAAACCGCCTCAAACGCCTCACGATGCGCTCGATGCGCCGGGGCATCAAGGAAATGGACATCATCCTGTCGCGCTATGCCGCGGCCCGGTTGTCGTCCATGTCCGGTGCCGAACTCGACGCATACGAGGCGCTCTTGTCGGAAAACGATCAGGATCTTTACCAGTGGGTGTCGGGCCAGATTCCCGCGCCTGACGCGCTGGCACCGATGATCGCCGATATTTCCGAGGTGGCCTTCGCGGCCAAATAAAACGGATTTTAGGCGACGGTGCGTTGCTTAACTGCTTGTTTCGGTTTTTGCCCGAATTTCCCTCGAAACGGACAAAGAGGCGGAGACCGGAATGAGCATTCATCCCAATCTGGGCCACCCTGCGAAACAGGGATTCCTGGCCGGTTACATGGATACGCTGTCGCTGGTGGAACGGTTGCACCGGCTGGTGCTTGACGTGATCAAGGACGAATTCGAACGCGTCGGCGTGATCGAGGTGAACGCGGTACAGGCGCTGCTGCTGTTCAACATTGGCGAAAACGAAGTGACCGCCGGCGAATTGAAAAGCCGGGGCTACTACCAGGGCAGCAACGTCAGCTACAACCTGAAGAAGCTGGTGGACCTCGGCTACATGCACCACCAGCGCTGCGAAATCGACCGCAGGTCGGTGCGTGTGCGCCTGACGCAAAAGGGCCGTGACATCCGCGATGTCGTGGGCGCGCTGTTCCTGCGCCACGCCGATGCCATGGAAGACCGCGGTGTCATCGACATGGCCGGCCTGGACCACGTGACATCGTCGCTCAAACGTATGGAACGCTTCTGGACAGATCAGATCCGCTATATCTACTAGCCCGCAGCGCAGCCCCCTCCTTGCCTGTCCCGGATCAAACCCCGATCACGCCCATGGCGCGACGTGGCACGCGGCGGCCTTGGCGGCATCGCCTCAGGGCTCGCCGGAAAACAGCTGTCCCTGCAATTCGCGCTTCAGCTTGCGCACCATCGCCGCCTCGTAGCCGCCGAAACTCAGCGCGGTTTCGATGAACGCGTCGGGCCCGGAAATCACCCGCGCGTCGTAATAGGCCTGCAATTCGCCAACGAACGTCTGCTGCTGGTCGCCCGCGCCGGTGCCGATCACCAGCCCGTTCACCGTAATCCCCGCCGCACTCATCTGCGGGCGGATGTCCTGCGGCTCTGGCCCGGTGTTGGATTTGCCGTCGCCCGACACATCCAGCGTGCGCTTCCAGCACGCCTCTTGCGTCGAAAGCTGCGACAGACCGGTCAGCAGCGCCGCCCCGATCGCGGTTGACGGGTCGCCCTGCGGCCGCGACGCCCCCCGGATCGTTGCGACGATCACCTGCAAGGTCGCCGCGCTGTCGACGTCGGTCCAGTCCAGGATCACCTGCTGCGTGCCGGGTCCGCTCCATTGATACACCATCAGCCGCACCGGGCTGGACGGCATGAAAAACAGCGCGTCCTGCACCTCTGGGTGCAACAACGCATTGGCCAGCCCGTTGATCTGCAAAGCATATTCGCGGCTATCCACCGAGCCGGAAATATCCAGCGCCAGCGCCAGCGCCTGTCGACACCCGGCCTGGGCGATCCCGGCCCAAAGCGTCAGCAAAACGGCAAGTGTCTTCATCCCGGCGGCATCTCCTGTTCCGCGGCCCCCATCATCACCCCGCCGATTTCCCGCAACAGCTTGCGCGTCATCGCGCGCCGGAACCCGGCATAGCCTTCCGAGGTCTCGACAAACGCGCCCGGCCCGTGCCGCACCTCGTCGCGGTAATAGGCCAGCACCCCGTCATCGGCCCCCAGCACCGCCAGCCCGTTCACCGTGACCCCTTCGAACGGGAAATGGCGATAGGCGTGGGTTGGCAGGAACCCGTCATTGGTGATGCCATCGCCCGACACGTCGATCACCTTGCGGTCGCAGGCCGGAGCCCGGCGCAGCAGCGTCGCCCCGTATCCCAGCGCATAGCCCATTGCCGTGGGAAACCGCGTGTGGCTGCGCGGAAATGCCCGGATCGCCTGCGCCGCCGCGCCGATGTCGCCAGTATCGCGCAGCGGCATCCAATCCAGCACCAGCGTCGATTGCCGTCGCCCGCTCCACTCATACACGGCCAGCACCACGCTGCCAGGCCCCCCGGCCAGCAGCGCGCGCTGGATATCGGGATCGGTCAGCGCGGCGGCCAACCCGTCGCGCTGCAAGGCATATTCCTGCCCATCGACCGAGGACGAAACGTCCAGCGCCAGCACCAATGCCAGACGGCACTGTCCCTGCGCCTGCGCCATACCGGCCCACACGGTCAACGCGGCAAGAAAGGCCCTTACCAATGGCCGATGTTTTCCATGCTGATCCACGGCTCCGCCGGGGGCAGGGCGTCGCCCTGTTGCAGCAGCTCTACCGACACGTTGTCGGGCGACCGCACAAAGGCCATGCGCCCGTCGCGCGGCGGGCGGTTGATCGTCACGCCATTGTCCATCAGGTGCTGGCACATTTCATAGATGTTGGGTACGGAATAGGCGAGGTGCCCAAAATGGCGGCTGTCCGACGGCAACCCGTCGTCGCCGTCCCAGTTCCAGGTCAGTTCCACCGGGCATTCTTCCTGCCCCTCGGGGGCCATGAAGATCAGCGAAAACCGGCCCTGTTCGCTGTCCATCCGGCGGGTCTGTTTCAGCCCCAACAGGGCATAGAAGGCCATCGAGGCCTCAAGGTCTTTCACGCGCACCATGGTGTGCAGGTAACGGATCGGCATGTCTGCTCTCCTTGTCATGACTTTCGGTCACGATAGTCGGACAAACCGGAAAGTCGAGACCTCAGAACGAGGACCGGAACCCCATATAGATGCCGCGGCTGTCGGAATCATAGACCGCCACGTTCGACTCCCGGCGCGACGCGCTCAGCGTCATGCTGGGGACGAAGCCGAAATACTCCATGTTCTGAAAGATCATCGTCACATCCGCCGACAACCGGTCGTCGGTACGGGGCAGGCGGGTATAGATGTTGCTGTCATACTCCTGCCGGCTGGCGGTCACGCCGAAATCGAACCGGACCTGCCCCAGAGGCTTGGCCGGGGCATAGCGCAGCCCGATCCGGCGCTCGGTATAGTCATAGCGAATGTCCGAAGATGCGCTGCCCGTCGCCCCCAGCGTCAGCGTCAGCTTGCCCTTGGGAAACAGTTTGACATAGGCCAGATCGGCGGTGCTCACGTCCTGATCGGCGCGGCCGTTGAAACCTTGCCGCCAGTCATAGCCAAGGCGCAGCTGGGCGTATTGATCCTGTGCGATGAACAGACGCCCGGTGCCCGCCAGCAGGTGGTTGCGTGTCAGTTCGTCACCCGCATACCAGTATTCGGTCACCTGCGCCTCCAGCCCCAGCCCAAAGGGCGAGCCGGCAAACCGGACATCGTGGGCCAGCCGGAAACTCAGTCGGGTCTGGGCATAATCATTGCCCTCGGCACCGGGCGCCTTTTTCTTGGCGCTGTCGGTCAGGGTATAAGTGGTATGGTTCAGCGACCCCTGGACAAAGGTCTGCGACAGCTGGGTCTGTTTCAAGCGATAGCTCAGCGTGACCCCCGCAGAATACTGCGTTCCCGACAGCGCCTGATCGCGACCCGGAACAGACAGCGGCAAACCGGGGTAAAGCGGGGTCTCGAAAGTGTCGCTGCTCGATCCGCCGTTCACGTTCGACGTGGGCGCGATGTTGAAGCTCAGGTTCACCGACAGCGGGTTGCGCGACCGCACAAAGCGGAAATCCTCGATGGCCCGTGCCTTCAGGCCGTCGTTCGGGGCAAGATGGCTCGCCCGCCGCAGCCAAAGCTGCGCCCGCGTGCGTTTGCCGTCTGACGACAGTGCCTGCGCCATCGCCATCGAGGCCGCGTATCTTGTCTGTTGATCGGGGGCCGCGGTCCAGGCAACCCGCGCCGCGCGGGTCGACGCTGTGTAATCGCCCAGGTCGCGCAGCGCGCGGGCGCGGATCAGCAGCGCGTCGATATCGTTGGGGTCGCGCTGCAACAGCGCGTCGGCCATTGCCAGCCCCAGCGCCGGATTGCCCGCCAGAACCGCGTTGGCCGCGCCCTGCCGCATTTCCATTGGCGTCAGCGTGACGGTTTCCGCGTTGGACGGGGCAGGGGCCAGGGTGACCCCCAGCCCAAGAACCGCGATGCTCAGTTGTTTTGCAAACCGCCCGAAGAGCGCCATGAATTACTGCCTGTAGACGATGAAACCACCAGTTTCCTGGAACGTTACACCATCGGCGCGCGGGTCGTCACCCGTGGTCACGGCGATCCCTACGATCTCGTCGGCGTTTTCACCCGCCAGAATCCCGTAATAGGTACCAGAGCTTTCTTCGGCCGTGGTGCCATCCTGGAACCGGTAGATCGACCCGATGCTGCTGGTGATTTCACCGTTGGTGTCCGCGATGTTTGGGGTGATGACCGGGGTCAGGTTCGACAGGGTCACGTTGCCGTTCGGGTCCGATCCGCGGACCAGCGGAACCGAGGCATCGGCCTCGACCGCGTCAAGATAGGCATCGGTGATGTCGTTGCCGTCGATGTCGAACAGGCGACGGTTGTAGATGAACACCGCTACACCGGTCTGGGAATCGTTGAAATCCTTGAAGTCCAGCAGCACCTGCGCGTCACCCGACACATAGTTCAGGCCCGCTGCGCCGTTGAAAATCCGCACCCCGGCATAGTCGCCCAGGTATTCCGCATCGCCCGAGGTCGGGATGATCAGCTCGCGCGCGGCCCCGGTGTCGTCGGTGGCGTTGCGCTGATAGATGAAGCCGCCGAAGCCATAGTTTGCATAAGAGCCCGACCGCACGATGGCGAATTCGGTCATCCCGCTGGTCGACCGCGAATGGATCGCGCGATAGGTGAAGGTGTCGATGACGTTGCCGGTCAGCGGGTCGGTCACGGTCTGATCGGCCTCGTAGACCCGGAACCGGGCGTTGTCGTCCAACTGCCCCACCGCGTTCTGCGAAGTCGCGGTGCCGCCGCGGATATAGGTGTTGTCGCCGTCGAACGCCAGGTTGTCGACGCTGAACACATCCTCACCGCTGGCATTGGAATAGGTGATGTTGCGGGCATACCCGCCGCCGTCGCCCTCTTCGTCGCTCGTCGGCTCATAGCGCACGATCGAACTGTCCGAGGTCGGTTGCGTCGTTCCCGGCGGCAGCGTCCTGTCGCTGGTGATCGGCGTCGTGGTGCCCTCGTCGGTCGTCGTGGTCGTCGTCGTGGTGGTTTCGGTAGCTTCTTCCAGCGGGTTGCCGGTTTCGCACGCGGCAAGGACGCCAAGCGCAAGAAGGAACGCGGTTAAACGTGTCATTTGGAACTGCCTCGATGCCTGCATTTTTTATGCTTTTGTCAAGAAATCCGGGCATCCCCTGCAAAAGTCAATGAAAACCCGTGGCCGTTTGCCAGATTTTCAGGCCCCTGCGGCCCAATTGCCGCCACCGTTTCTTGGCGTCGCGCGGCACGGTTCTACCAGATATAGTCAGACCCGACTCATCTTGTGCCCGAAGGATTCGCCCATGCCGCTCTCGCCCGAACAACAGGCCGACATCGACGCCCTGCGCGCCGCGCCGCAACCCACCCTGCGCGCCGTGTCCCCGGGGATGGAGGCGCATCTCTACACCGCCCACCCGGTGCTGGATCACGGCTTTGTCCGGGTGATCGACTACATGGGCGACGATGCCGCGATCTGCCAGGCCGCGCGGGTCAGCTATGGCAAGGGCACCAAGTCGGTGCAGAACGACGAGGGGCTGATCCGCTACCTGATGCGGCACTGGCATTCGACCCCGTTCGAGATGTGCGAGCTCAAGCTGCACGTCAAGCTGCCGGTCTTCGTCGCGCGCCAGTGGATCCGCCACCGCACCGCCAACGTCAACGAATACTCGGCCCGCTATTCGATCCTCGACCGCGAATTCTACATCCCCGCCCCCGAGGCATTGGCGGCGCAATCGGTGGTCAACAACCAGGGCCGGGGCGCCGCGCTGTCGGGGGAAGAGGCCGACCGCGTCCTGCGCTACCTGCGCGATGACGCGATGCGCTGCTATGACCATTACGAGGAAATGATCAGCCAGGACGGCCAGCAGGGTCTGGCCCGCGAACTGGCCCGGATGAACCTGCCCGCCAATATCTATACCCAGTGGTATTGGAAGGTCGATCTGCACAACCTGCTGCATTTCCTGCGCCTGCGCGCCGACAGCCACGCCCAATACGAAATCCGCGTCTATGCCGAGGCGATCTGCACGATCGTCGCCGACTGGGTGCCCTTCGCCTACAAGGCGTTCGAGGACTACCGCATGGGCGGCGCCACTTTGTCCGGTACAGCCCTTGAGTGTGTCCGCCGGATGTTGAAAGGGGAAGAGGTCACGCAGGAAACCTCCGGCATGTCCAAGGGGGAATGGCGGGAGTTCATGGAGGTTGTTGGGTGAAATCGGTGTGAGGAGTGACTGGGTGGGAGGCAGTCGAAATACTTTCCGTTTTCTCATCTTGCCTAAGCAAACATAAGTAAATCTCAAGTTGTGCGACGCTGTCATGAACTTGTGCTTTTTGAGCTTCTAGTCCATCTAGTGGATTGATCGCGACAAACGAGTCCGAATTGGGATTCCCATTTGGTGCTGGCCGTGCGAGTCATGCTGATG
>NZ_JAYLLH010000035.1:0-32674 GCF_035818635.1 Mesobacterium hydrothermale
ATCAGCATGACTCGCACGGCCAGCACCAAATGGGAATCCCAATTCGGACTCGTTTGTCGCGATCAATCCACTAGTTCTGGGCGGAGGGCTGACGCGCCCGCCCCGAGCCGGCGGCCTTTCGGGTCGGGGTTCAGACCAGCAGGGCGTCGTCCGCATCGGTGCTTTGGTCATCTGACGGGTCGTCCAACACGGTATCGTTGGCAGCCTGATCCGAAGTTCCGGTCAGCAAGGTCAGCGCGTTATCCGGCGTGACTTCGTAAGTCAGGAACTCTTGCGACTGAACCGTGCCGCTGTCGTCCCGTCCCTCGCGGATCAATTCGTACAGGTGGTTCTCATCCTGGTCCCAGGCGTCGTCATGGGTGGGCACAAACCAGTCTTTTGCCGCGATTTCTCCGGTATCCTGATCGACCTCGAACAACAGCGCGTCGGGGCCATCCAGAGTATACAGCAACCCACTATTCGGGGCCGGATCAGGTTCAGGTGCAAGATCAGGGTCAGGGACGACCGGCTCCTGGCCTGCCGGCTCCGGCGCGGGATCGCCGGGATCATCGTCGCCGACAGGCGCAAGGACTCCGTCCGCGACGGTGTCAAAGCGCAGGTGTTCCGACTGCGGCGCGCTTCCGTCGTCAGGCGTCGCCACACGGGTCACTTCGTAGATGTAATCTTCATCCGCATCCCATGCATCGTCCAGGCTGGGATGAAACCAGTCTTTCGGCGAAATCTCCCCGGTCAGGTCATCGACGTCGAACAGATGTGCATCCGGCCCCTGGATCGCAAAGCTGGTGGCCCCGACCGGTGCGGGCAACGGGTCTGTCACGGGATCGGATGCCGGATCGGGATCTGGATCGGGGACCGGATCGGGATCAGGCTCAACGGGGTCCCCTTCCCCGACGGGTTCCAAAGCACCATTCGCGACGGTTTGCAGTTGGATCACTTCGGATACCGGGGCGCCGCCATTCACGGGTGTGGTCAAGCGGATCAGCTGGTAGACATGGTCTTCATTCGCATCCCAGGCATCGTCAAGGCTGGGCGTGAACCAGCTTTTGGGCGTGATCGCCCCGCTCAGCGGGGCAATGTCGAAGAGGAACGCGTCCGGGGTATCGCCAAGGGCATAGATCACGTCGCCCCCGGTCTGTGGCGGCGCAGGCACCGGATCGACCGGATCGGGCGCTGGCTCCGGGTCGCCGGGGTCGATCGGGTCGCCGTTGGCATCATAGGCGACGCCGTCGATCACGTGATAGGTTTCGTCCACGTATTGCCGTCCGGTCCAGTCGACGTAGCGCGGCAGCAAGACGCCGTTTTCATCGGTCGTCCCGCTGTCGTGCGCGGCATACGCCAGCATCACGTCCAGCACGTTCTGAGCGTCTTCGGGCGACAGATTGGCCGCCATCTGGTCCGAGGCATAGTTGACATAGTGCGTCACACTGTAGGTCTGACCACTGTAGCCGTCCAACGCCTCTTGCGCGAACTGGGTGACATGCAAGTGATCGGTATGTTCCCCCGCCGCATGTTCGCCATCAGCCACTTGCAGACGAAAAGCGTCCGGCGCATGCGCCTCCATCACGCCGGTCAACACGTTCAGCAGGTCATCGCGGGAATACTCTGCCGCGCCGTCCTTGGTTGTCACCGTTTCACGCGTCCCGTCATAAAGCCGCGCGATCGAGAAGTAGTCGTCCGGGTCGGGGATCGCCCCTGCCCCGTCCGGAAGTCGCAGAAAGTACAGCCGCACCTCTGGCGCGCTTTCCAGAACAGAGGAGTGCAGTTGATAGGTCGACCCGCCCTGCGCGATCTCGACAACCTGATCGACCCAGTCATTGGCCCCGGCCATAAGCCCATAGGCAGCCTTGGCCCCGTCTTCGCGCCCCATCCAGTACTGCGCGCCATATCCCGCATCCCCCGCGGTCACGAAAACCGTGGTGCTGGGCTCGCCGGCGGCAATGGCACCGGCGATATCGGGGTTCATGAACAGAAGGTCGTCATCCGCATGGGCGACGATGGTCATCGCACCACCGGTCATCAGCTGAGGCATGGTTGGCATCTTCGCGGTTTGTCGCGCACTGGACCGAGGTGCAGTCACACTCGTGTAGAAACAGCGCAGACCCTGAATTGATGTCCGTCACGTACACCTTACCAAAGGTCACCTTTCTGACAACGTCCCCCTGAAAAACCGCCAACAATGATCTGTCTGGAACCAACATTGTTTCCAAACGGGAAAATCGTCCACACATATGCGTCAACAATCCGAACCTTTTGCGGGCCTTGTTGACCGACGACAGGGAATCGCGGCGCCGCCATGGCACCCACGGTTGGCTCCGGGCGTGTCCGCAAGGCGCCCTAGCGGACGACGTAGACCGACTGGCGCGCGTGGCGGACCACCTTGGCTGAATTTGGGCCGATCAGGTAATCCTGCATATCCGACCGGTGCGACGCCAGCACGATCAGGTCACAGTTCAGCCTGTCTGCGGCCTCGAGGATCTTCTTGTAGATCGAGCCATGCACGACGTCACAATCGGCACGGACATCCCCTGGCACTTCGCGCGCAACCAGCGCCTGAAGCTCTGCCCGGGTCGACTCTTCGGCCTTTTCGGAAAAGTCACTGGGGAAATACGACCCGACGATCGACTTGCCAAAGTCGGGGATGACGCTGAGAACGTGCAGCGACGCGCCGTCCAGCCGGGCAAGCTCTACCGCCTTGGGCAGTACCTTGGCCCAGCTGCTTTCGTGGTTCAGATCGACGGGCACCAGAATGGACTTGGTCATCGCGTGTCCTCCTCAGACGGCTGCCGTTTGACGGCGGGCGCGGCCCAGCTGCAACCAGGCGATCAACGCCAGCAAGGCCAACGCAGGGATATAAAAGACCTCTTTCGGCATCCGGTCGTTTTCGATCAGAACCGCGTCCACCACCACCGGATCGTCGAAATCCCCGAAAGCGAACTGGGTTTGCAGATCGGTCAGCTTGGAATCCCAGGTCACGCCATCGACGACGGTCTTGTCATCCTCTTCCAGCGTCATCAGCCCCGCGTTCATGAAACGGCTTTCGCCATCCCCCGCGCCGCCAAGATTCAGCATCACCGTGGAACTTGTATGCCCACCGTCAAAATCCGGCCCGGCAATGCGTATCCGCAGGTCAGCCCCGTCCGGCATCTCGGCCGCCACGGCATAGGCCGCCGCCCCCGGTCGTTCGGTGAACTCGGGCTCGACCATATTCAGCCAGAAGCCCGGTCGAAACAGGGTAAAGGCAATCAGCAACAGCGCCGCGCTTTCCCAAAGGCGGGACTTGGCCAGGAACCAGTTCTGCGTGGCGGCGGCGAACAGCATCATCGCCACCACCGCGACAATGAAGACGAACACCGCCTTCAACGGGGTCACGTCGATCAGCAGCAGTTCGGTGTTGAAGATGAACAGGAACGGCAGGATCGCTGTCCGCACGTCATAGCTGAAGCCGATGATGCCGGTCTTGATAGGATCACCCTTGGAAATGGCGGCTGCGGCAAAGGCGGCAAGCCCGACAGGTGGCGTATCGTCGGCAAGAATCCCGAAGTAGAAAACGAACATGTGCACCGCGATCAGCGGCACGATCAAACCCGATTTCGCCCCCACAGCGACGATCACGGGCGCCATCAGCGACGTGATGACGATGTAGGTCGCCGTTGTCGGCAGCCCCATGCCCAGCACCAGCGAAAACAGCGCCACGAAGATCAGCATCAGCAGCAGGCTGCCGCCCGAGATCACCTCGATGAATTCGCCGATCACCTGGTGCGCGCCGGTCAGCGACACAGTGCCGACGATGATGCCCGCGGTGCCGGTCGCTACCGAAATGCCGATCATGTTGCGGCTGCCCGCAATCATCCCGTCCAGGAATTCAGACCAGCCCCGGCCCCAGTCGGTCATGCCCTGACCCCGCAGCATCGCTTTCAACGGGTGCTGGGTCAGCATGATGAAGATCATCGACAGCGTCGCCCAGAAAGCAGACAGCCCCGGCGACAGACGTTCGATCATCAGGTTCCAGATCAGCACAACCACCGGCAAGACGTAGTAGTAGCCGGTCTTTGCCGTCGGCCCCGGTTCCGGCAAGGCGGTGAAGGGCGCATCCGGATCGTCGATTTCCAGGTCGGGGAATTTTGCAGACCAGTTCAGCAGCACCATGTAGGCGGCAAAGAACAGCAGCGCCATGCCCGGCAAGGACCAGTCACCCAACAGGGGCTTGAGCCAGCCGAGCCCGTAGTAGATTGCCAGGCTCAGCCCGCAAAAGATCGCCAGCCCCAGTACCAGCCCGGTCAGCCGCTGCACCGCGGATCTCTTGATCCCTTGCCGCGGCAGACCTTCCAGCCCCATCTTCTCGGCCTCAAGATGGACGATATAGACCAGCGCAATGTAGGAAATGATCGCGGGCAGGAAGGCGTGCTTGACCACCTCCAGATAAGAAATACCCACATATTCCACCATCAGGAACGCCGCGGCCCCCATGACAGGTGGGGTCAGCTGGCCGTTGGTGGAACTGGCCACCTCGACCGCGCCGGCCTTTTCCGCGGGAAAACCCACGCGTTTCATAAGCGGAATCGTGAAGGTGCCGGTGGTCACCGTGTTCGCAATGGACGAGCCCGAGATCAGGCCCGTGGCGGCCGAGGCCACGACGGCGGCCTTGGCCGGACCGCCCTTGAGATGCCCCATCAGGGCGAAGGCCAGCTTGATGAAGTAATTGCCGGCCCCGGCCTTCTCCAGCAGCGACCCGAACAGAACGAACAGGAACACCATCGACGCGGAAACCCCCAGCGCAAGACCAAAGACACCTTCGGTCTGCATCCAGAAATGGCCCATCGCCTTGGAGAAAGACGCCCCCTTCCACTGCATTGCGTCGGGAAAGAAATCGCGGTCGCCGAAAAAGACATACATCAGGAAAAAGAACGCCACGAGCACCATCGGCAGCCCCAGCGCCCGATAAGTTGCAACCAGTACCACGGCCAGACCGACGGCAGAGGCGACAACATCGCCCGTGGTCCAAAGCCCGGGCCGGTCGGCGATCGCGGTCTGGAAGACCAGCAGGTAAAGCGTGGCGTAAAGCCCCGCGGCGATCAGCAACCAGTCATACCAGGGGATATGATCGCGGGCCGATTGCTTGAACGCGGGAAAGGCCAGCGTCGCCAGAGTCAGGCCGAAGGTCAGGTGCAACACCCGTTCCACATCAGAGTTGATATAGATCCAGCTTTGCCCGGTGGCTTGTGCGAGGATCGCCGGCAACGGCGATGCGTTAAAGACCTGCGCAAAAGCCCAGACCAGCGCCACCAGCGCAATCAACTTGCCCTGCCAGCCGGTCGGATTGCGCGCGCCGACGTCAAGATCGGCGGCGAATGCCTCGGCCTCGGCCACGCCTTGCGGGCCTTTCCTGGTATCACTGGTCATGGTGTCCCCCTGTCCCGAAATCCGTCCCGACATCCGGGTGGCACGTTGGCCGTGCCGGTGCGTTCCGACCCCAAAGGCCCGAAACGAAAAACGCGAGGGCCTGGGCCCTCGCGTTTCAGGCTGTCTGGATCACTCCATCAGGCCCAGTTCCTTGTAGGCGCGGATCGCGCCGGGGTGCAGCGGTGCCGAAAGGCTGTCACGGATCATTTCCTCGGCCTTGAGATTGGCAAAGGCCGGATGCAGCTTGCGGAAATCATCCAGGTTGCCCAGAACCGCCTTGGCGACCTGATAGACCGCTTCATCCGACACCTTGGCAGAGGTCACGAACGTCGCGCCGACGCCAAAGGTCTGGATGTCATCGGGGTTGCCCGGGTACATGCCGCCGGGAATGGTGGTCTTGCGGTAATAGGGGTTGTCGGCAACCAGCTTGTCGATTTCAGGCGCAACCGCTGGGATCAGCTTGGCGTCGCAGCTGGCCACGGTTTCCTGGGTCAGCGCCGACGGGTGACCCACCAGCCAGAAATAGCCGTCGATCTTGTTGTCGCACAGCGCGCCAGAGGTTTCCGACGACTTCATCTGCGCCGCCAGCGCCAGATCGCCCCGGTCCCAGCCCATCGCAGCTTCGATCACTTCCCAAGTGCCCAGCGTGCCGGACCCCGGGTTGCCGATGTTGAACCGCTTGCCGGGAATGTCGGTGATGTTCTTGATGCCGCTGTCGGCGCGGGCCAGGATCGTCACCGGCTCGGGGTGCACCGAGAACACGGCGCGCAGGTCTTCGAACGGGCCCGCTTCTTCGAATTTCGAAGTGCCATGATAGGCATGGTACTGCCAGTCCGACTGCGCCACGCCAAATTCCAGTTCGCCGGCACGGATGGTGTTGATGTTGTAGATCGAGCCGCCGGTCGATTCCACCGAACAGCGGATGCCATGTTCCTTGCGGTCCTTGTTGACCAGACGGCAGATCGCGCCACCGGTCGGGTAATAGACCCCGGTCACCCCGCCGGTGCCGATCGACACGAATTCCTCGGCCACGGCCACCTGGCCGGAAATGGCAAATGCACCCGCAATGGCTGCGGTTTTGAAAAGATTCATGGTTGACTCCCTTGTTGTCGCTCAGCGTTCCGAGCACGTTTCGCCGGTTTGTCCGGCCCTGTTGTCACTGTCGTCTTGTCGACATCTGCGGTGTCGTTTTTGACGATTCTGTGGCTCTACCCTAACACCCTGCACGGGGTTGTGAAGGCTTTGTTACCAATTGGTCAAAACGCGCCCTGGTAATCCTGCTTGTCGATCTCGCAGGCCAGGATGGTAAAGCAATCGCGTCCCGCTGCTTCATTCAACGCCTTGGCAAGGCTGGTGGAATCCCGAACGGTTTCGCCATGTCCGCCATAGGCCCGCGCCAGTGCGACGAAATCTGTCCGGCCGAAAACGACGCCGCATTCGGGCAATTGCATTGCCGCCTGCTTGCGCCCGATCAGGGTCAGCGCGTCATCGACCAGCACCACCACGGTCAAGGCCAGGCCCATGTCGCGCAGCGTCGCCAGATCGCCCGGCGCCATGTCCAGACCGGCGTCCCCCATGACGGCAACCACCGGCGTTTCGGGGCGGGCGCACTTGACCCCGATGGCCAGCGGCAGCGCGACACCCATGGTACAGAACGCCGCCGATTGCAGCAGATGACCGGGGCGTTTCGCCGTGAAGATCTGGCTGAAGAGGATGCGATGCGCGCCGCTGTCGACGGTCAGAACGCTTGCCTCGGGCAGTTCCGAGTTCAGCGCGTGGAAAACCGCGTGCGGGCCCCAGCCATCGCGCCGGGCAAAGGCCCGCGTCAGGGCGGCGCGGACCTGCTGCGGCTCTTCTCCGGGCCAGAGACCCGAGAGCGGTTCACGCAGCCCGTCCGACAGGGCGGTCACCACAGAGCGCACATCGCCGACCCAGCGCAGGGCGGATCCGTGCATGCCATGTTCGGCCTGCGCGTGGCAGAATTCCAGCGCCTGTTCCGGCTCCCAGGGGCGGATCCAGTCCGACCGCATCTCGATCGGGTCATAGCCGAAACACAAGATGCAGTCAGACGCGCGCAGAAGCGGCAGGACGTGTTTGTCCGACAAGGGCGACAGACCATGCCCGCCAAGCGCCAGGGGATGGTGCTCGGGCACGATCCCCTTGGCCTTGTAGGTGGTCAGTACCGGGATGCCGTGGGTTTCCGCCAGGGCGCGGATCGCGTCGCCCGCGCCGTGCAGAACCGCCCCGATCCCGGCCAGGATCAGCGGCGCGCGGGCGTGGCGCAACCGTTGCAGCGCGGTGTCCAGCACCGCCCCCGGCCCCAGCGTGGCGCGTTCGGTGAACCGCGCAGGCCCCGGCAGGTCGGGCGCGGGGGTCCGCGCCAAGGTATCGGGCAGGTCGATATGCACCGGCCCCGGCGGATCGGCCAGCGCCAGCGCCAGCGCCTTTTGCACAACTGCGTGGGCATTGCCCTCGGCCACCTGGAAGCTGGCCTTGGTGATCGGGGCCAGCAATGCCTGCTGGTCGATCACCTGGTGGGTGAACTGGCTGGCCGGCGCCGGGCCGATGCAGCCCGACAGCACGACCAGCGGCACCTGTTCCTGAAAAGCGTTGGCGACCGAATTGACCCCGTTGGCCAGGCCCGGCCCGATCGTCGTCAACAGAACCCCCGGTGCGCCGGTCGCCTGCCACGCGCCTTCGGCCATGAACCCGGCGGCATTCTCGTGCTTGCACAGGATAAAACTTACCCCTGCCCGGTCCAGCGCATCCAAGAGCACCAGAACCTCGCCCCCCGGCATGCCGAAGGCATGGCTGCAGCCCGCCGCTGCCAGCGTTTCGGCAATCGCTTCGGCCGCGGTCTGTGTCATTTTGCGCCTTTCAGGTAACCGTCGCGAGTCTGCGGCACCTTCATGCCAAGGATCGCGCCCGCCACCTGCGTCCGCAGGATCTGCGCGGTGCCGCCGCCGATGGTAAACATCCGCGCATCCCGCGCCATCCGTTCCAGCGGCAGGTTGCGCGAATACCCGGCAGACCCGTGGATCTGCAGCGCGTCATTGGTGACCTTGATGGCGGTTTCGCTGGCGAGGATCTTGGCCTGCGCCGCTTCGCGCATGTCCGGAAATCCGCTGCCGCCGTTCAACGCCGCCTGGTGGATCAGCGCGCGCGCCGCCGACAGGCCGATCGACATGTCCGCCAGCATCCATTGCAGCCCCTGGAATTCGGCGATGGGCCGGCCGAACTGTTCGCGCGTGCGGGCATGGTCCAGCGCGTGTTCATAGGCCCCCTGCGCAATTCCCAGCGCCACCGTCGCCGCGCCGATGCGCTGGCCGTTGTAGGCATTCATCAACCCGGCAAAGCCGCGTTTCAACCCCTCTGGCGGGATCACCACCCTGTCCTGCGGCACCACGAGGTTGTCAAAGATCACCTCGGTCTCGGGGATGCCGCGCAAGCCCATGGCGGGTTCGCGGGTCCCGATCTTCAACCCCTCGGCCTCACCGCGCACTGCGATGAAACCGCAGATGCCCTTGAACGCCCCGTCCTCGATGACACGGGCAAAGATCAGGTGCAGTTTCGACACCCCTCCGCCGGTGATCCAGTGCTTGACCCCGTTCAGGACATAGTCAGTGCCCTGTTTGACCGCCGTGGTCGTCATTTCCGTCGCGGCAGAGCCCGCCCCGGGTTCGGTGATGCAGATCGCGGGCTTGTCCCCGGACAGGACCAGATCGGCGGCCAGCCGTTTTTGCGCGTCCGACCCATAGCGCATGATGGCGCCCAGGGCGCCCATGTTGGCCTCGACCACGATACGGCCGGTCACGCCGCAGACGCGGGCCATTTCCTCGACCACCAGAACCGCATCCATGTAGGTCAGACCCTGCCCGCCATATTCGGCGGGGATGGTCATGCCCATGAACCCCGCCTTTGTCAGCAGGTCGACGTTGTCCCAGGGATATGCCTCGGTCCGGTCGACCTCTGCCGCGCGGGGGCGGATCTTGTCTTCGGCCATCTGGCGGGCCGCCTCTTTCAGCGCTTTCTGGGTGTCG
Source organism: Mesobacterium hydrothermale (assembly GCF_035818635.1). NCBI lineage: Bacteria > Pseudomonadati > Pseudomonadota > Alphaproteobacteria > Rhodobacterales > Roseobacteraceae > Mesobacterium > Mesobacterium hydrothermale. Next base: position 9,441 of record NZ_JAYLLH010000035.1, read on the forward strand.
GTCAGGTAGAACATCACGGCTCCTTCGGGGGCATGTCGGGAAAGAATTCGTCCCGGATCTCTTGGGTATGTTCGCCACAGCGGGGGGGCGGGCGGCGATAGGTGACGGGCGTGCGGGAAAATTTCACCGGGTTGCCGATCAGGCGGATGCCATCTGGCCCGGCATCCGGGTGGTCCATCCGCACCACAATGCCGCGCGCCTGCGCCTGATCGCTGGCAAAGACTTCTGGCAGGGTGTGGATCGGCCCGCCGGGGACGCCCGCGCGGTCCATCGCGGCGATCAGGTCGGCCTTGCGCCAAGCAACGATCCGGTCCTGCAACAGCGCGATCAGCGTGTCGCGATGATCCAGCCGTGACGGGTTGGTGGCAAACCGCGGGTCGCGGGCCAGCGCATCAAGCCCGAGGATGCCACAGAAGGCCGCGAACTGCCGGTCATTGCCCGCCGCGACGATCAGATGGCCATCACTGGCCTGGAACACCTGATAAGGCACGATATTCGGGTGCTGGTTGCCAAAGCGGCTTTCGCTGCCATCCATCAGGAAATTCGTGCCGGCGTTGGCCAGCCAGGACATGGTCGCATCGACCAGCGCAAGGTCGATGTGCTGGCCCTCGCCGGTCGCGTCGCGGTGGCGCAGCGCGGCCAGGATCGCGGTGCTGGCATACATGCCGCACATCATGTCGGCGATGCCGACGCCCACTTTCATCGGGTCCGCCCCCGGTGCGCCGGTGATCGCCATGATCCCGGCATAGGCCTGCGCCATCAGGTCATAGCCCGGCTTGTCGGCATTGGGTCCGGTCTGGCCGTAGCCGGTGATCGAACAGTAGACCAGCCGGGGATGGGCCGCGCACAGCGTGGCGTGATCCAGCCCGTATTTGCACAGACCGCCGCGCTTGAAATTCTCGATCACCACGTCGCAGCGCCCGGCCATCTGCCGCAGCCGGTCGACCTGCGCCGGGTCGGTCATGTCGACGGCGATCGACCGCTTGTTGCGGTTGGCAGCCAGGTAATAGGCGCTTTCCCGGCTTTCATGGCCCGCATCGTCCGTCACATAGGGCGGCCCCCAGGCGCGGGTATCATCACCCGCCCCGGGGCGTTCGACCTTGATCACATCGGCCCCCATGTCCGCCAGAAGCTGTGTGGCATAGGGCCCCGCAAGGATGCGGCTGAGATCCAGGATGCGGATGCCCTGCAACGGTCCTGTCATGGTGCGTCCCCCTTTGCAGGACAGCATAGGGGGCGCTTAGCGTCTGCCATAACGAAATTACTGGAAACATAGCGTCTGATTTTCTAACGCTATTGCATGAAGATTTCCCAACTCCGCACCCTTCTGGCAATCCGCGACAACGGCAGCCTGTCGCGCGCCGCGCAGGTCGTACACCTGAGCCATTCGGCCCTGTCCACGCAGATGACACAGCTGGAACAGGACCTGGGCAGCGCGCTCTTCGTCAAGGGCCGCCGCCCGGTGATGCTGACCGCCTTTGGCCTGCGGTTCTGCGTTGAGGCCGAGGACGTCCTGGGTCGGTTCGATGCGCTGCGCCAAAGCGCCGGGGGCGACCGGACCGACGGCACGATCCGCGCGGGCTTTGTGCCGACCACGCAGCAGACGTTGCTGCCGGTGGTGCTGCGCGGCCTGGGTGCGACCTTTCCTAAGTTGCGGGTGCAGGTGACCTCCGGCCTGTCGGGCGATTTGGCCGAGCAGGTGGCGCGCGGGCATCTGGACCTTGCGGTGATGACGGCGGGGGACCGCATCGGCCCAGAGATGGAGCAGACCGAAATCGCGCGCGAACCGCTTTGCGTCGTGGCGCCCCCTGACACGGCGGGCGATGCCGAAAGCTGGCTGGGCACCCTGCCCTACATCGCCTTTGCCCGCGACACCCGGCTGGGTCAACAGATCGAAACCGGGCTGTCGGCGCTGAAACTCAGGCCCGAAACAGTGATGGAAATCGACTCGCTCGACACGATCGAGGCACTGGTGCGCGAAGGGTTGGGCTGTTCCATCCTGCCACAACGCCTGTTTGCCCCTCCGCTACAGGACCGACTGACCTGTCTGCCGTTTCCGCAGGACGGTGCCGCGCGGCGGCTGGCGCTGCTGCGGCGACGGGATTTCAACCGTCCGACGGTCTGGGCCGAACTGCGGCGGTTGCTGGCCTAGACCGAACCGCGCAGCGGTTTCAGCGCCTGGTACATCTGACGATAAGCCTGCAAGCGCGCGCCATGGCGGCCCATGTCACCGGGCGTGATCGTCAGGTCGGTCTCTGGCTGCTGCGCCAGATCGTCCAGCGTCATCGCCCCGTCGGCCACCGCGGCCAGCCTGGCCGCGCCGATGGCCGGCCCCGCCTCTGCCCCCGCGATCCGCGCCAGCGTCAGCCCGATGACATCGGCGATGGTCTGCAACAACAGCGGGCTGCGCGCCCCGCCGCCCTGCACCAGCATCACCTCTGGCGGGGGCATCTGGTCGCCCACCACCTGCGCCGCATCGGCAAAGGCATAGGCGATCCCGTCCAGCACACCGCGCAGCATCTGCCCGCGCGTGGTGGCGTTGCCAATGCCGTAGAACCCGGCGCGGATGGTGTCATCGCCATGCGGCGTGCGTTCGCCGGTCAGGTACGGCAGGAACAGCGGGATGCCCTGATCCGTCACCGCGGCCTCGTCCAGCAACGCGGCAACCGGGGCCTGCACCATGTCGGCGAACCACTGCATCGGGCGTGCGCCGTTCAGCAGCGCCGCCATGTGATACCAGGTGTCCGGCAGGGTGTGGGCAAAGCTGTGCAACCCCTGGTCAGGTGCCGCCGAATAGCTTTGCGCCGCGACAAGAAACTGACCCGAGGTGCCCAGGCTGATCATCCCACGCCCGTCCCGGACCACGCCCGCCGCCAGCGCCCCCGCCGGCGCATCCGCCGCGCCGGCCACGACGGGGAGTCCCCCGGGCAGACCCAGCGCTTCGGCGGCCTGGGCGGTCAGCGTCCCGGCCACCTCGATTCCCGCCAGAACCTCTGGCAGCCAAGCAGGGTCGGTTCGGGTGGCGGCGCACAGCGCGTCGCTCCACCGGCCCCGGGCCTGATCGAACAGGAAACTGCCCCCGGCATCGCCGCGGTCGGTCACGAAACGCCCGTGCAGGCGGTAGCCGATGTAATCCTTGGGCAGCAAAAGGTGACGAATACGGGCGTGTACCTGCGGCTCGTGCACCGCCACCCAGGCCAGTTTCGGCCCTGTCAGCCCCGGCATCGGCCGCACGCCCGCGACTTGCGCCAGGTCGGGCGCATCGCGCCACACCGCCGCGCATTCCGCCGAACAGCGCCCGTCGTTCCACAGGATCGCGGGCCGCAGCACCGCGCCCGCGCCGTCCAGCAGCACCGCGCCGTGCATCTGCCCCGACAGGCCGATCGCGCGCACGTCCCCCAGCCCGTCCAACTGGCGCACCGCACGGCAGACCGCCTGCCACCAGTCTTCGGGCGCCTGTTCGGACCATCCCGGCGCGGCGTGCGAAATCGTCAGCGCCACACTTGCGGCCTGTACCAGCCGTCCCGACGGGTCCATCCGCACCGCCTTGACGCCGGATGTGCCAATATCAATCCCAAGGTACATTTGCGCCTCCTGCGAATCCTTGCCGCAAGGGTGACACCCTCGCGCCGACCGGCAACCCTTTTCCCGACCGAGCAGGCACTGTAAACCGCAATTATGCCTCAGACATTCAACACGCCGGCCGACCTTCTGAACCACGGTTTCGACACCGTGATCGACGTCCGCAGCCCCGCCGAATTTGCCGAAGACCACATCCCCGGCGCGATCAACCTGCCCGTTCTCGACAACGAAGAGCGCGCGCGGGTCGGCACGCTTTACAAACAGGTGTCGCCGTTTACCGCGCGCAAGCTGGGGGCGGCGCTGGTGTTCCGCAATGCCGCCGCCCATGTCGAAGGGCCGCTGGCCCATCACGAGGGCGACTGGCGCCCGCTGGTCTATTGCTGGCGCGGCGGACAGCGATCGGGGTCGTTCGCCTGGATGTTGGGGCAGATCGGCTGGCGGTCAGACACGATCGCGGGCGGCTACCAGACCTATCGCCGGCTGGTTTACCGCGCGCTGTACGAAGCCCCGATTGCGCAACGGGTGATCCTGCTGGACGGGTTCACCGGCACCGCAAAGACCGAGGTCCTGCACCGGGTGGCGACGCTGGGCGCGCAGGTTCTGGACCTGGAAGGGCTGGCCAATCATCGCGGCTCGCTTCTGGGACGGATGGGGGACCAGCCCAGCCAGAAGGCGTTTGAATCGGACATTGCCTGTGCGCTTGCGCGGATGGACCCGGCCCGCCCGGTGCTGGTCGAGGCGGAATCGAACAAGGTGGGGGCCCGCATCGTGCCGCCCAGCCTGTGGAAGGCGATGTGCGCCGCCCCCCGAATCGAAGTGACGGCAACGCTGGAGGCGCGCAGCGCGTACCTGCTGCAGGCCTATGCCGATGTGCTGACCGATGGCGACCGGCTGCGCGAAAACCTGACCCCGCTGCGGCACTTTCGCGGGCACGAGGTGGTGGACCGCTGGTTCGCGTTGATCGAGGCGGGCGACAAGCCCGGCCTGACCCGCGCACTGATGGAGGATCACTACGATCCGGCCTATTCAAAGTCGCGCACCAGCATCGGAGCCGCCTGCATGGCAGAGGTCGACGCGGGCGCGCTGGACGGCCCGGCACTGGACCGCGCCGCGCAGGCGGTGCTGCGGATCATGGATCAGACGATCGAAACCTGACCCACGTCCGGGGTTATTTTCCCTATGATCGCAGCATCATATCCGGCGATCTTCAACTTATCTTTCAAGATCGCTGCCTGCCCGGCATCAACCACCGCCAAAAGCCCGCCACAGGTTTGCGGATCAAACAGCAGCCGGGTGCGGGCCTCTTCGATCACCCCCGGAACAAGCGCGCGATTGTCCGGGTAAAGCGAGGACGCAACGCCGCTGTCCGACAGCGCCCGCGCGCCGGGCAGGACCGGGATGGCGTCCACCGCGATCTCTGCCCCGACGCCGCTGGCCGCGCAAATGCCCTGCAGGTGACCGGCAAGGCCAAAGCCCGTCACATCAGTCATCGCATGGGCCTGCGACAGGATCCGCGCAGCATTGCCCTGAGCAAGGGACATATTGGCGAAACAGGCGGCCACGTCCGCGCCGCGCGCCTGCCCCGCCATTTCCGCCGCCAGCACCACGCCGGTGCCGATCGGCTTGGTCAGGATCAGCGCATCGCCGGGCCGCGCCCCGGCCAAGGTGATCGGATCACGCTCCAGCAGGCCGGTGATGGAAAACCCGATGGTCATGCCGGCGCCCATCGTGGTGTGGCCGCCCACGATTTGCGCGCCCGCATCCGCCATGACCTCTCCGGCGACGGCCATGATTTCCGACAGGGTGCGCTGTTGCAGATCGGCGCTCATCCTGGGCAGGACGATCTGCGCCAGCGCGGCCTGCGGCGCCGCCCCCATGGCCCAGACATCCCCCAGCGCATGCACGGCGGCAATCCGCGCCATCAGCGCCGGATCGGCCGTGACGGCGGACAGGTGATCGGTGGTGAGGACCTGCCGGGTGTCGCCCATCACCAGCAGCGCCGCGTCGTCGCCCGGCAAGGGCGTCACGTCAGGGCGTGGTCTGGGCAGGTCCGCCACGGCGGCGGCCAGGGCCCCGCGCCCGACCTTCGATCCGCAGCCGGTGCACAGGGGTTTGTGCAAAGCCTCATCCCCCTTGGCGCGGAGTTTCGTCAGATCGGGGCCTTTCATCACGGGCAAGTCGCGGAATTTCTGCATGAACCGCTGGTCGATCCAGTCCTTCCAGCGCCACATCAGCGCCCCCGACAGCGGCAGGCCCTGCTTTTCCGCCAGGGCCGTCTTGTCGCCCATGGAGATCAGCTTGAGATAGTCGGCTTGCGGCTGGTAGTCCTGCCAGTCCGTGCCCGCCAGCGCCGCCCGCAGGTTGGCCAGCAGGACCGGCGCCTGCCGCACCGCGAAGACACCCGCCTTGGGGCGCGGTGCATGGGTCATGTGGGCGCAATCGCCGGTGGCAAAAACGTCCGGGGCGCTGGATTGCAGCCGGGCGTTCACCTTGATGAACCCGTCCTGAAGGTCCAGCCCGCAGCCGGCAATCCAGCCATGGGGCCGCGTGCCCGCCGCGCCGGTGACGAAGCCTGCCTCGATGACCTGGCCGCCGGCCAGCTCCAGCCCGGTGGCGGTGACGCGGTCGATCCGCGCGTTTTCATGCAGGGTCACGTTCAGTTCGGCCATCGCCTGCAAAAGCCGCGCGCGTGGTTTCGCGCCCAGCACCGACAGTGCCGTCGCGGCCTCGACCAGGTGGACCTGCGCCGGGCGCCGGCGCGTTTTCAGTGCAAAGGCCATGGCCAGCGCCAGTTCCACACCCGCGACCCCGGCTCCGATCACCGCGACCGAGGCAGGGCCGTTGCCGTCACGATAGGCCGCCCAGCGGGTCGCGAAGGTGCCCAGAGGTTTCGCGGGTGTGCCATGATCGGCGAACCCCGGAAGCGCGGGCATTTCCGAGGTGATGCCGACATCGACCGAGCAGATGTCATAGCCGATGGGCGGCCGTCCCGGCACATGCACGGTTTTGGCCACCGGGTCGATCCGGTCGACCGTGCCAAGGATCACCCGCGCCCCGGCGAAACGCGCGAGTTTCACCAGGTCGATGTCAAGCGCGTCGCGGTCGTAATGGCCTGCGACGAAGCCCGGCAGCATCCCGGAATAGGGCGCCGTGGGGCCAGGGTTGATCACGGTCAGCCGCGCGCCGTGCAGCGGCGACATCCCCCACATGCGCAGAACCAGCGCGTGGGTGTGGCCACCGCCAACGAAGACAAGATCGCGAGTCAGGGGGTATTCGGGTGTCATGCGGACAGCTCTAGCACGGGGTGTCGGCGCTGACCAAGGACGCGTTGGCGCTGACCAAGGACGCGTTGGCGCGGGCGGACAGGGACGGCAGCGAGGGGTTTCACACCCCTCGCGCTCCCCGTGGGATATTTTCAGCCAGAAGAAGGGGCTGGTGCGGTTCATCATTTGGGCATAAGCGCGGGACCGGGACCGGAAGGGAGAGACGGCTTTGGACAATCTGCGCGGGATCGGGTTCATGGTGCTGTCGATGGCGCTGTTCGCGGTCGAGGACAGTTTCATCAAGGCGTCTTCGGGCCACATGCCGACCGGGTTGATCCTGATCGTTCTGGGCAGCTGCGGGGCGGTGTTCTATGCGGTCCTGGCGGCGCGGCGCGGGCACCGGGTGGTGACGCCGCTGTTGCTGACGCCGCCGATCCTGGTGCGCAACCTGTCGGAACTGTTCGGCACCATGGCCTTTGTCACCGCGCTGTCGTTGATCCCGCTGGCCACGGCGGCGGCCATCGTTCAGGCGACGCCGCTTCTGATGACGCTGGGCGCGGCTGTTCTGCTGCGCGAACCGGTGGGTTGGCGGCGCTGGACGGCGATCTGGGTCGGGCTGTCGGGCGTTCTGCTGATCCTGCGGCCGGGGATGGACAGTTTCGACCCCAACGCGCTGTTCGCCGTGCTGGGGGTGCTGGCACTGGCGGCGCGGGACCTGGGCGCGCGCTACGTGCCGCGGGACGTGTCGAACCTCGTGCTGTCCTGTTACGGCTTTGCCTCTGTCGTGCCGGCCGGGGTGCTGTTGCTGCTGATCTCGGGCGACTGGCCGGCCTGGCCGGGGGCGATGCCGGCGGCGTTGCTGGCGGGCGCGGTGATCTTCGGCGTTGCGGGCTATTACGGCATCACCATCGCCACGCGCACGGGCGACGTGTCCGTGGTCACGCCGTTCCGGTACACCCGGTTACTGTTCGCGATGATCCTCGGGGCGCTGGTCTTTGCCGAACTGCCCGACTGGCCGACGCTGGCGGGGGCGGCCATCATCATCGTGACCGGGGTCTACACCCTGCTGCGCGAGGCCCGGTTGCGGCGGGCGCAGCGGGCCGCGGCCGGGGCACGGCGCTGAACGGGAAACGCCCGGCTTTTCCGCTGGGGAAACTCTGTGCGGGGCCGTTAGCGCTGTGGTTGTTTACATTCCTTGCCCGGGTGCTATGAACGCCGCGAACCCGCCATTCGGAGAGGCCAAATGAGCACCATCATCGACATTCACGCCCGCGAAATCCTGGACAGCCGGGGCAACCCGACGGTCGAAGTCGACGTACTTCTGGAAGACGGCACGCTGGGCCGCGCCGCGGTGCCCTCGGGCGCCTCGACCGGGGCCTACGAGGCGGTCGAAAAGCGCGACGGCGACAAGAGCCGCTACATGGGCAAGGGCGTTCTGGAAGCCTGCGCCGCCGTCAACGGCGAGATCGCCGAGGCGCTGGTCGGTATGGACGTGACCGAACAGCTGGCCATCGACACCGCGATGATCGAACTGGACGGCACCGACAACAAGGGCCGGCTGGGCGCCAACGCCATCCTGGGCGTGTCGCTGGCCGCGGCCCGCGCTGCCGCCGATTACACCGCGCAGCCGCTGTTCCGCTATGTCGGCGGCACTTCGGCCCATGTTCTGCCGGTGCCGATGATGAACATCATCAACGGCGGCGAACATGCCGACAACCCGATCGACATCCAGGAATTCATGATCATGCCGGTGGCCGCGGAAACCATCCGCGACGCGGTGCGCATGGGCTCCGAAGTGTTCCACACGCTGAAAAAGGAATTGTCGGCGGCGGGCCTGTCGACCGGCCTGGGCGACGAAGGCGGCTTTGCCCCGAACCTGGGGTCGACCCGCGACGCGCTGGATTTCATCCTGAAGTCGATCGACAAGGCCGGCTACACGCCGGGCGAGGACATCTACCTCGCGCTCGATTGCGCCGCGACCGAATACTACAAGGACGGCAAGTACGTCCTGGCCGGTGAAGGCAAGACCCTGAGCAGCGACGAAAACGTCGCCTACCTGCAGGCACTGTGCAACGACTACCCGATCATCTCGATCGAGGACGGCATGAGCGAGGACGACTGGGACGGCTGGGCCAAGCTGACCGCCGCGCTGGGCGACAAGATCCAGCTGGTGGGCGACGACCTGTTCGTGACCAACCCCACCCGCCTGGCAATGGGCATCGAACGCCGCTGCGCCAATTCGATGCTGGTCAAGGTGAACCAGATCGGGTCGCTGTCGGAAACGCTGAAGGCCGTCGACATGGCGCATCGCGCGCGCATGACCAACGTCATGTCGCACCGGTCCGGCGAAACCGAGGACAGCACCATCGCCGATCTCGCCGTGGCCACCAACTGCGGTCAGATCAAGACTGGCTCGCTGGCCCGGTCTGACCGGCTTGCGAAATACAACCAGCTGATCCGGATCGAGGAAATGCTGGGCGAAACCGCCGAATACGCCGGCCGGTCGATCCTGCGCTAAGCATTCGGGTTCCTGACCCGACCAAGGCCCCGCCCGTTGTGGCGGGGCCTTTTGCGTTGTGCGCGGCGCGCGTCCGTGGCTTCATGACGGACAGGGAGGCACGCCATGCCGCTGACGATCCGCGCACCGCGCACCACCGCCGACTGGGACGCCGCGCGCCGGTTGTGCTGGGAGTATCGCGATTTCCTGCTTGGGCTGGAGGCCGAAAGCGTCCGGGTCGCACAACTGGCTTATCCTTTTGAGAAATACACGCGCTTGATGAACCGGCTGGAGGCGGAACATTCCGCCCCCAACGGCGGTCTTTTCCTTGTGTTGCAAGATGATGCGCCGGTTGGCTGCGGCATGTATCACCGCCTGTGTCCCAACACGGCGGAAATCAAGCGCGTCTATATCGCGCCCGACGGGCGTGGCCTTGGGGCCGGGCGCGCACTGATGCAGCGGCTGATCGGGGATATCCGCGATCAGGGGTATGCCCGCATCCTGATGGATACGGGCAAGGTGCTGACCACTGCCACGGCGCTGTACCTGTCGCTGGGGTTCAGGCTGCGCGGCCCCTATCAGGACGTGCCGCCAGAGGCAGAGGGGCTGCTGCGGTTTTTCGAAATGGGGCTGGGTTGACGCGGCGGCGCTTGCGCGCGCGGCGACGCGGTGCCAGTCTGGCGCCATGACACAGGCCCTGATCTTCGATGTTTTCGGCACCTGCGTGGACTGGCGCAGCTCGGTCGCGCGCGCGGTGGCGCAGGCTCTGCCCGGCGTCGATGCGCTGGCCTTCGCCGATGCGTGGCGGGGCGAATACCAGCCCGCGATGGAACGGATCCGGGCGGGCGGGCGCGGCTATGTCGCGCTGGACGATCTGCATCTAGAAAACCTGCACCGGGTGGCCGAACGGTTCGGGGTGACGGCCCCCGATACGCTGAACGCGGCGTGGGAACGGCTGGACCCTTGGCCCGACGTGGTCCCCGGGCTGACCGCGCTCAGGCAGCGCCATATCCTTGCGCCCTGTTCCAACGGGTCGATCGTGCTGATGACCCGGCTGGCACGCCATGCGCGCCTGCCCTGGGACTGCATCCTCGGGGCCGAGATCGCGCGGGACTACAAGCCCAAGCCAGAGGTCTACCTGGCCTCTTGCGCGGCGTTGCGGCTGCACCCGTCGGCGGTGATGATGGTCGCGGCGCACAATGACGACCTGGTCGCGGCGCGCGCGGTCGGGCTGCGCACCGCTTTCGTGACGCGCGCAACCGAACACGGGCCGGGCCAGACAACCGATCTGACGCCAGCAGACGACTGGGACATCGTCGCCCCCGATTTCATCGCCCTGGCCCAGAGGCTGACATGACAGCGGATCAGATCATCGCGACACTGGGATTGATGCCCCACCCAGAGGGCGGGCATTACACCCAGACATGGGTGGCAGAAAACGCGGGCCGGCCCACGGGCACCTGCATCTATTTCCTGCTGAAAGCCGGCGAAAGCAGCCATTGGCACCGGGTCGATGCCACCGAGATCTGGCATTTCTATGCCGGCAGCCCGCTGATCCTGTCGATGGCCGAAACCGACGCCGGGCCACGCCGCGACCTGCTGCTTGGCCCCGATCTGGCCGCCGGGCAGCGCCCGCAACTGATCGTGCCGGAACAGCACTGGCAGGCCGCGCGCAGCACGGGCGGCTGGACGCTGGTGGGGTGCACCGTCAGCCCCGGGTTCCGGTTCGACGGGTTCGACCTGGCCCAGCCGGGGTTCGATATTCCCCCCGGCTGAGTCCACGCCTTACAACAACTTCCGGGGGTCAGCCCGCGATGGCGCGGACATACCCCACAAGCTGCGCGGTCGAGCCGTCCTTGCCGTCGGCGCTGGCCTCTCCGGTCACCAGCGGCCCCAGCGCTGTGGCCAGTTCCTTGCCCAGTTCCACCCCCCATTGGTCATAGGAATTGATGCCAAGGATCACCCCTTCGACGAACACCCGGTGTTCGTACAGCGCGATGATCCGGCCCAGCATCTTCGGCGTCAGCTTTGGATAGATCAGCGTGGTGGACGGACGGTTGCCCGGGAACACCCGGTGGCGGGCCTGACGCTCCAGCTCGTCGCCGTCGAACTTGCCCGCCACCTTGGCGCGCGCTTCGTCCAGCGACCGGCCGCGCAGCAGCGCTTCGGATTGGGCAAGGCAATTGGCCACCAGCAACTGGTGATGATGCGCCAAGTCGGCTTCATGCCCCTGCGCCGCGACAAGGAATTCGCAGGGGATGACCCGCGTTCCCTGGTGGATCAGCTGGTAAAACGCGTGCTGGCCGTTGGTGCCGGGCTCGCCCCAGACCACCGGGCCGCTGTGATAGGGCAGATCGGCGCCGTCCATGCTGACGCCCTTGCCGTTGCTTTCCATTTCCAGCTGCTGAAGATAGGCGGGCAGCCGCGACAGGCGGTTGTCATAGGGCAGCACGGCGCGGGTGGCATGGCCCATGCCCTGGTTGTGCCAAAGCCCGACCAGCGCCAGCAGCACCGGCATGTTTTGCGCCAGCGGCGCTGTGCGGAAATGCGCGTCCATCTCCTGCCCGCCCTCAAGGAAGGCGCGGAAATCCTCTGGCCCTATGGCGATCATCACCGACAGGCCAATCGGCCCCCAGACGGAATAGCGCCCGCCGACCCAGTCTTCGAAGCCAAAAACACGCTCAGCCGGGATGCCCCATTCCGCTGCCCCGGCAAGGTTCGACGACAGCGCGATGAACCGCCCCTCGGTCCCCTGCTCGTGCGCCGCCAGCCAGTCGCGCGCAGTGCGGGCGTTGGTCATGGTTTCGATGGTGGTAAAGGTTTTCGACGCGATGATGAACACGGTCTTCGCCGGATCGCACTGCGCCAGCTTGTCGTGGATGTCGGCACCATCGACGTTCGACACGAAATGGCAGCGCGGCCCGTCGGCATAGGGCGCCAGCGCCAGATAGGCCATCACCGGGCCAAGGTCAGAGCCACCAATGCCGATGTTGACCACGTCGGTCACGTCGCTGGCGCGCAATTCTGCGGCCAGCTTTTCCATCCGGGCCAGCGTATCCAGCACCTCGGGCATTACGTCCTGGCCGTCCACCGTCACCACCGCGCCCGACAGGTTGCGAAGCGCAGTGTGCAGCACCGCGCGGCCTTCGGTTTCGTTGATCTTCGCACCCGAGAACATGGCGTCGCGCCGGGCCTCGACCCCGCGGTCCGCGGCCAGTTTCAGCAGCGCGGCGCGAATGGTGTCATCCAGTTGCGTCTTGGAATAGTCGAACAGCATGTCGCAGGCCGACAGCGAAAACTCGGCTGCCCGCGCCGGGTCTTCAAACAAATCCAGCATTGACCGGTTCGAAACGTTACCGGCAAGTTTCTTCAATTCTTCAAACATGACTTCACTCCGCCCAATGCACTGTTGCGCCGTCCAGAACGGCCCTTATCGGTGCCTGTTCTACGGGCAGGCCGCGCGAAGCCTCAAGCGCATCGCGCTTTTCCTGTCCAAAGATGACGACGTGTTTCTTCAATGCCGCATCCAGCACCGGCGCGGTCAGGGTGATGCGCGGCTCTGGCGCCGACGGCGCCCGCATCGCCATCAGCACTGGTGCATCTTCGGCCAGCGCCCGGGACAAATTGTCAGCCCCGGGAAACAGAGAGGCCGTGTGCATGTCCGCGCCCATTCCCAGCAACAAAACCGCGATCGGAAGTTGCGGCACGATCTGCGATTCCAGTTCCGCGAGCACGTCTTCGGGCTGGTCCGCGGGAATGAAAAGGGGCAGCAGACGCGCGGCGCGGGCGCGGTCCACCAGCAGGCGTTCGCGCAGCAACCGGGTGTTCGACCGGGGGCTGTCCTCGGGCAGCCAGCGTTCGTCGCCCAGCATCACGTCGACCCGCGCCCAGTCCAGGTCGGCGGCGCAGAGCGAATCAAAGATCGGTCCCGGCGTCGTGCCCCCTGGCACCACCAGAAGCGCGCGGTACTGGTGGTTCAGCGCCGCCTTCAGGTCGCCGGCAATGCGGTTGGCAAGGTTGATTGCCAGCATTTCCCGGTCGGCATAGTCCTGCATCTCATAGGTCATACCCGGATCTCCCGCCATTTGCGCCCGTCGCGGTGCATCAGCATCAGCGCCTCTTCCGGCCCGGTGCTGCCGCTGTCATAGGGTTCGGGCACTTCGCCCCGGCGTTCCCAGCCGGCGATGATCGGGTCGGTCCAGGCCCAGGCGGCCTCGACCTCGTCGCCGCGCATGAACAGGGTCTGGTTGCCCCGGATCACATCCATGATCAACCGTTCATAGGCGTCCGGCACGTCCTCGCCATCCGGCCCCAGCGCCTCGGCAAAGGTCATGTCGAGCGGCACATCGACCAGCCGCATGCCACCCGGCCCCGGTTCCTTGATCGTCACCTGCAGGGTGATGCCTTCGTTCGGCTGCAGCAGGATCGACAGCACGTTGCGGTGCCGCCCGGCCTCTTCGCCGAAGATCGAATGCGGCGTATCCTTGAACACCACCGCGATTTCCGACGACCGCGCCTTGAGCCGCTTGCCCGTGCGCAGGTAGAACGGCGTATTGGCCCACCGCCAGTTCGAGATATGGCATTTCAGCGCCACAAAGCTTTCGGTGGTCGAGCGCGGGTTTTCCACGTGCTCGCGATAGCCCGGCTGGCTGTCGGTCGGCCCATACTGGCCGCGGACGATATGGTGGAAATCCACCGGGTCGAGCGCCCGGATCACCTTGAGCTTTTCGTCGCGCACCGCGTCGGGATCGAATTTCGCCGGCGGCTCCATCGCGATCAGGCACAGCAACTGCATCAGGTGGTTCTGCACCATGTCCCGCATCGCGCCCGAGGTATCGTAATAGGCGCCGCGCCCGCCGACTCCCACGGTTTCGGCAACGGTGATCTGCACATGGTCGATGTACTGGGCGTTCCAAAGCGGCTCGAACAGCATATTGCCAAAGCGGACCGCCATCAGGTTCTGCACCGTTTCCTTGCCGAGGTAATGGTCGATCCGGTAGATCTGATCTTCGCGGAAATGCTGCGCCAGCGTGGCATTCAACGCCTTGGCAGTGGCGAGGTCGTGACCAAAGGGTTTTTCAACAACGATCCGGCTGTCGTCCGTCGCCAGCCCATTGCTGTGCAGACGTTCGGCGATCGCGCCGAACAGCGACGGCCCGACCGAGAAATAGAAGGCCCGCACCATATCGGGGCGCAATAGGCTGCACAGTTCCGACCAGCCGCTGGTGCCCTTGGCGTCGATCGGCACATAGGCCAGCCGGGCCAGGAAGCCTTCCAGCCCGGCATCCCCGCAGGGCGTTTTGCCGCCGAATTCGTCGATCGCCTCGCGCACCAACTGGTGGAACGCGGCGGTGTCGATCTCGGACCGGGCGGCGCCCACGATCCGGGCATCGGGCGGGATTTGTCCGGCACAAAACCGGCGAAACAGCCCCGGCAAGATCTTGCGCCGGGCAAGATCGCCGGTGGCGCCGAAGATGACAAGATCGAACGGATCGACGGGAATGACACGAGAGACCATGGGGATTGGCTCCGATTTATGTGTTTCGAAACAGGGTGTTGCGCGCCTTCACGCCGAGGGATTCTGTCGCGGCGTTAGCGCTAACGATCACCGTTTACCGCAGCTTCTTCTGAAAGTCTAACACCCTGCAACAGGTTCACAATGGTGTCAGCGCAAACTTGTCACATCTGGTCAGGCGGCAGCAGGCACGATAGCACTGGTCCCGACACGCCATGACCGACGGGGACGCAATGAAGGATCAGCTGGAAACCACTGCAAATGCCGGGAAATTCCTTGATCCCTTCGTAACCGCCGATGGCAGCGCGCGCGCGACAGTGCCGCTGTCAGATCCGCAAACGCTGTGGTTCAACACCGGGACACTGTGCAACATCACCTGCGCGAATTGCTATATCGACAGTTCGCCCGTCAACGACGCGCTGGTCTATCTGACGCTGGAGGAGGTGTCAGAGTACCTCGACCAGCTTCAGGCGCGCAACTGGGGTGTGGCCGAGATCGGCTTTACCGGCGGCGAGCCGTTCATGAACCCCCAGATCATCGCCATGCTGGAAACCGCGCTGGCCCGCGGCTACCGCGCACTGGTGCTGACCAACGCGATGCGCCCGATGATGCGGCCCCGGGTGATGGCGGGGCTGGTCGATCTGCAGGCGCGGTTTGGCGACCGGCTGGTGCTGCGCGTGTCGCTGGATCATTGGAGCGCCGAACATCACGACGCCGAACGCGGCCGCGGCGGATTCGACAAGACGCTTGCGGGCATGCGATGGCTGCGCGACGCGGGGATTTCGATGGCCGTCGCCGGGCGGACCATCTGGGGCGAAGGCGAGGCCGAGGCCCGCGCCGCCTATGCCCGGCTGTTTGCGGCCGAAGGCTTTGAGATTGACGCGATGAACCCCGGTGCCTGTGTGTTGTTTCCCGAAATGGACACGAGCATCGATGTGCCCGAAATCACCACCGCTTGCTGGGGTATCCTTGGCAAGTCGCCCGACATGGTGATGTGCGCCAGTTCCCGGATGGTGGTGAAGCGCAAAGGCGCGGACCGGCCCGCGGTGCTGGCCTGTACGCTGTTGCCCTATGATCCGCAGTTCGAACTGGGCACCACCCTGGCAGAGGCGGAACGCGACGTGGCGCTGAACCATCCTCATTGCGCGAAGTTCTGCGTGCTGGGCGGGGCGAGCTGTTCCGCCTGACGCATCCGCGTCCGGCGGCCGACGCGGGGGGCCAGCCCCCCGCACCCCCCGGGATATTTCGGGCCAGAAGAAGCACGGGGCAGCCGAGATCCCGGATGCTGTGCGGGCGTCTGACACAAGCCGGTTGCGCGCGGGTCAGTGACCGGGAAGCGGGTTACTCGGGGCGGCTGATCTCGCCACCGCCGACAGCGGCGCGTACCCCTGTCGTGCCGGGGCACGAGGTGGGCAAGCCACGCGCCACGCGCACGGCAAGGAAAGCAAAGGCCTGCGCTTCCAGCATGTCGCCATTCAGCCCGACGGTTTCGACCGGCTGCACCGGGCAGTCCAGCCCGGCCTGCAGCATTGCCATCATCACCGGGTTGTGCCGCCCGCCGCCGGTGACCAGGACGCGGACCGGCGGGCGCGGGCAAAACGCCATCCCCTGCATCACCGCCGCCGCCGCCATGGCTGTCATGGTGGCGGCGGCATCGGCGTCGTCGAGTTCGCGCACAAGGTCCAGCATCAGGGAAAAATCATCCCGGTCCAGCGACTTGGGGGGCACTTTCAGGAAATAGCCGTCTTCCAGGAACAGCTCCAGTGCACCATCGACCACGTCGCCCTGCGCCGCCAGCCGCCCGCCTTCGTCCATCGCTTCGCCGAAACGCTGCATCATCAGGTCGTTGATCGGTGCATTCGCCGGGCCGGTGTCGAAGGCCAACAATGCGCCCTCTTCTTCTGGTCTGGCCCTTTGCGGATCGACCCAGGTCAGGTTGCCGACCCCACCCAGGTTCAGGAACGCCACCGGGTCCGTCGCCCCGATCCACCGGGCGCAGGCAAAATGGAAGAACGGCGCCAGCGGCGCGCCTTCGCCGCCCAGCGTCACGTCGTTGGTACGGAAATCCCACACAACCGGTACGCCAAGCGCCTGCGCCAGCGCGGCGCCATCGCCCAACTGGTGAGTGCCGCGCCCCTTGGGATCATGGGCGAGCGTCTGGCCGTGAAAGCCCACCAGATCGGCACCGTCGAACCGGCCCAGCACCTCCGCATGGGCACGCTGCACCACATCAAGCGCGGCGTCCAGATCGTCGCCTGGCCATTTGCCAAGCGCCGCGCGCAGCACCGCCTGTTCGGCAGCCGTATAGGGGCGGTAATCGCTGACACCGAAATCCACAAGCCGTTCGCCATCGGTCAACAGCATAGCTGCATCGACCCCATCAAGCGACGTGCCCGACATTGCCCCCAGCGCCCAAACCGGTTCCGCCCGCAACATGGTCTTTTCCTCTGCACCGACAGCCTCTATAGCTGCCCGCGCATATTAAGAGGGAAGACCCATGACCTACCATCCCAAATCGGACTTCATGCATGTCATGATGGAACGCGGCTTTCTGGCCGATTGCACCGATTACCAGGGCCTTGACGAGGCGCTGACCAAAGGGGTGGTGCCGGGCTATATCGGCTTTGACGCGACGGCGAAATCGCTGCACGTGGGCTCTCTGATCCAGATCATGATGCTGCGCTGGCTGCAAAAGACCGGGCACAAGCCGATCACCCTGATGGGCGGCGGCACCACCAAGGTGGGCGATCCGTCGTTCCGCGCCGATGAACGCCCGCTGCTGACGCCCGCCCAGATCGACGACAACATCGCGGGCATCAAACAGGTGTTCGCGAAATACGTCAGCTATGACGACAGCCCGACCGGCGCGCTGATGCTGAACAACGCCGAATGGCTGGACACGCTGAACTATCTCGATTTTCTGCGCGACATCGGGCGGCATTTCAGCGTCAACCGGATGCTGTCGTTTGAATCGGTGAAATCGCGACTGGACCGGGAACAAAGCCTCAGTTTCCTCGAATTCAACTACATGATCCTGCAGGCCTATGACTTCCTCGAGTTGAACCGCCGCTACGGCTGCCTGTTGCAGATGGGCGGGTCGGACCAATGGGGCAATATCGTCAACGGCATCGACCTGACGCGCCGCGTTCTGGACAACGAAATCTTTGGCCTCACCTCGCCCTTGCTGACCACCTCGGACGGCAAGAAGATGGGCAAGTCGCAGGATGGTGCGGTCTGGCTGAATGCCGACATGCGCGCGCCTTATGAATTCTGGCAGTTCTGGCGCAACACCACCGATGCCGACGTGGGCCGGTTCCTGAAACTCTATACCGAACTGCCGCTGGACGAATGTGCTCGCCTTGGCGCGCTCGAAGGGTCCGAGATCAACCAGGCCAAGATCGTGCTGGCCAACGAGGTCACGGCGCTGTGCCACGGGGCCGAGGCCGCGGCCGCCGCCGAGGCCACCGCCCGCGAGGTGTTCGAAAAGGGCGGCGTGGGCGACGACCTGCCAACGCTGGAACTGACCGCGGCCGATCTTGGCGACGGCCTGTCGATCGTACAGGTGCTGGTCAAATCCGGGCTGGCCAAGTCCGGCAAGGATGCCAAGCGCCTGATCGCCGAAAACGGCGCCCGGATCGACGATGCGCCGCTGACCGACGCCGGGCTGATGCTGGATGCGGGCGCGCTGTCCTCGCCGATCAAGCTGTCGGCAGGCAAGAAGCGCCACGCGCTGGTCAAACTGGCCAACTGACCTGTCGGCGCCCCTGCCGGGGCGTCGTTAACCATCTTGCAAGCGTTCTCGTGCAGGGATGTGCGCCATGACGCGCGCCCTGCCCCTGATGCAATCGCCCGAATACGCCCGCGCCCTGACACTGCTGGGCGTGGCACACCGCTGGCACATCCTTTCTAATGGGTCGCGCATTCTGGAACATTCCCGCCGGCTTCCGTTGCTGGGCACGGTGCGCTTGATCTCTCGCTTGCCCGCGCTTTCACAGGCGGAACTGACGGCGCTTCGACAGGGCGCACCCCTTCTGCTCAACCCCGACGACGCCGACACCGCCCCCCTGCGCGGGGCCGGGTTCCGGCGACTGCGGCGCCCCGCAACTCTGGCGATCTTGCCGGTGCTGCCAGAACCTGCGCAACGGACTGCTTTGACGCAAAGCTGGCGCACCGCCCTGGCCCGGGCACAAGACGCGCCGGTCGCGGTGTGTCGGACAGATCTGCCGCGGGACCGTTGGCTGTTGTCCGTTGATCGCCTGCAACAGCGCCAGCGCCGCTACCGGGCGCTGCCTGCCGCGCTTCTGCTGGCCTATGCACAGGCCAACCCGGGCAAGGCCACGGTCTACAGCGCCCACCACCTCGGCGAAGTCATCGCCGCAATTCTGATCCTGCGCCATGGCACCGGTGCAACCTATCAAACCGCTGTCACAACCAGCCCGGGCCGCCAACTGAACGCCCATCGCCGCCTGCTTTGGACCGCGCTGAACGACCTGCGGGCCGCCGGGACCCTGGCGCTTGACCTTGGCACGACGGATGCGGGCCAACCAGCGGGACTGACCCGTTTCAAACTTGGTATGGGCGCACGCGACACGTGCCTTGGCGGCACATGGGCAGGCATGTCGCGCTGGCGGTCCGCGCGCGCCTAGTCCCCCAGCATCCACCGCCCATCGGGCCAGAACGCGTGGAACGCAAACGCAAACATCACGTCATGCACCACGTCGCGGCCGTCTTGGTCGAACACCCGGATATCGCCCACCTCACGCCCCTGTCCGATCGCGGCGCTGTCCAGGGCCGAGGCCGCCCCCGAACGCCAGGTCAGGTGCAAGCCGTCCTCGGCGATCTCTCCGGCCGCGGCCAATCGCGTCAACGGCCAGGCCCGGTCGCCGACTCGCACCACCCGGGCCAGAGGCGCAATGCCATGCGGCGGCACGTCCCCGCCATACAGGAAAGGCCGTGACGCGCTGTCATACCCGACATAAGGGTTGCGGCCATAGGGCCGCGTCCACGCCGGTTCATCCATCACCAGCCCGTCGGGATTGCGCGCTCTGAACGCCTCCCAGCTTTCGACCCAGGCGGGCAGCATCGCCAGGTCAACACCCGTCATCTCGCCCACGATGCCAAGGCCCACGGCCTGCTGCCACCAGCTTTCGGTCTGCCGGTCATACATGATCATGTCAGAGTTGCGCAGCTTGCCGCTGACACCGAACTCCAGCACCCGCTCCCCGACCCGCCGGTCAAACACCACGGCCGAATTGCACAAGGGACAAAACGTGACCGCCACCGGCAAGTCGGCCACCACATCGTTCACGATCTCATGCCAGGTCAGGTAGCGCAAAGGATAGGCCCGCGCCTGCGCACCCGCCAGTTCCAGCGCAATCACCGGCTCGCGCCCGCCAATCCGGCTCTCTCGCGCCACCGGCAGAAAACCCGGGGCGCTCAGCGCCGGGATCCCGTCCTTCGCCGGTCCGCCGGACACGATCTCGACCCAACTGTCCACCGTGGTGCGCGAAAAATCCGTCCGCGGCCATTCGTGCCGCCAGTACTCCGGCCCCGCGACCACCGCACCGGACAGGCAAAGCACCCAGAAAACCGCCAGCCACACCCGCCCCATCGTCGCTCTCCCCGGTCCAATGGCACCAGGATACCACAAACACCGTCCCATGTGTCTTTGGCTTCACAAATACCTCGGGGTGGGAATGGCGCGTAGCGCCAGGGAGGGGCTGGCCCCTCCCAAGCCGGTCCGGTTTCGCCAAAGGCGGAACCGGACCTGACCTGCGCGCCGCGCAAGCGGTGCACGATGTCCGAAACCGCCACCGGCACTCCCGGCGGCGGCCCACGTCATTCGATGACCTTGACGCTCACCATCCGGTCGGGTTCGCCAAAGACCTCGCCATTCCGGCCCTGGCCCCGCTTGATCGCATCGACCACGTCCATGCCGCCGGTCACCTGCCCGACCACGGTATACTGCCCGTTCAGGAAATCGCCCGGCGCGAACATGATGAAGAACTGCGAATTGGCGCTGTCGGGATCCTGCGACCGCGCCATGCCGACGGTGCCGCGGGCATAGGGAACATCGGAAAATTCCGCCTTCAGGTCGGGCCGCGACGACCCGCCGCGCCCTGCCATCTTCATCGAGAACTCCGGGTCGCCCATCTTGCCGAAGGCCACGTCGCCGGTCTGCGCCATGAACCCGTCGATCACGCGGTGGAACACCACGTCGTCATAGGCACCCTCCTCGGCCAGTGCTACGATCTGCGCCACGTGATTCGGCGCGACCTCATCCAGCAGATCGATCGTGATCACCCCGTTGGCGCCTTCGCCCGCCACGGTGATCTCCAGCCCGGTCGCGCCGGCGGGACCCGCCAGCAGCGCCGCGATCAGTGCCAGCTTACGCATCCGCAGCCACCTTCACGCTGATCATCCGGTCGGGGTCCGCAGGCGGTTCGCCACGGGTGATCGCATCGACATGTTCCATCCCCGACGCGACCCGGCCGTAGACGGTGTATTGCCCGTTCAGGAAATGGTTGTCGTTGAAATTGATGAAAAATTGCGAATTGGCCGAATTCGGGTTCATCGACCGGGCCGCCCCCAGCGTGCCACGGTCATGCGGCAGCTTGGAAAATTCTGCCGGCAGATCCGGCAGATCGGACCCGCCCGTGCCGGCGCGGCGCAGGTTGAAATCCTTTTCCATGTTGCCATTGGCGACGTCGCCGGTCTGCGCCATGAACCCGTCGATCACGCGGTGGAAACAGACGTTGTCATAGGCCCCGGCGCGCGCCAGTTCCTTCATCCGTTCGACATGTTTCGGTGCCACATCGGGCAGCAGTTCGATGGTAACGGTGCCGCCCTTCAATTCCATCAGGATGGTGTTCTCGGGGTCCTTGATCTCGGCCATCTCGGGCCTCCTTGCTTGTGTTTGCCTGGGTCTTTCCCTAGCGCAGACTTAGCCCCTGCAAAGGCGGATTCCAATGGGGGATGCCAATACGGCGCATTGACGGATCGGCATTCCCCCGCCATCACATTCACAAATTCAAAGACGCATGTATGACTGAGGAGGAACAACATGGCGTGGAAGACCCTCGACGATATGGATCTGGCGGGTAAGCGGGTGCTGACCCGGGTCGACATCAACGTGCCCGTCGAGGACGGCAAGGTGACCGACGCAACCCGGATCACCCGGCTTCTGCCCACCATCAAGGACATGCTGGATGCCGGCGCCACCCCGATCTTGCTGGCGCATTTCGGCCGCCCCAAGGGCAAGGTCGTCCCGGAAATGAGCCTGGGCCAACTGGTCGGCGATCTCGAATCCGCCTTTGGCTGCACCGTGATCTTCGCCGCCGACTGCATCGGTGACGCCGCTGCCGCCGCCATCGCCGCGGCCCAGCCCGGCGACGTGGTGCTGCTGGAAAATACCCGCTTCCACGCCGGCGAGGAAAAGAACGACCCGGCGCTGGTCGAAGAGATGGCCAAGCTTGGCGACATCTATTGCAACGATGCATTTTCCGCCGCGCATCGGGCCCATGCCTCGACCGAAGGCCTGGCGCACAAGATGCCGTCTTGCGCCGGTCGCCTGATGCAGGCGGAACTGTCAGCGCTCGAATCCGCGCTTGGCACCCCCAAACGCCCGGTGGCCGCCGTGGTTGGCGGCGCCAAGGTGTCGACCAAGCTGGAACTGCTGGGCAACCTGGTGGAAAAGGTCGACACGCTGATCATCGGCGGCGGCATGGCCAACACCTTCCTGGCCGCGCAAGGGATCGACGTGGGCAAATCGCTGTGCGAACACGACATGACCGGCACCGCCTCCGAGATCCTCGAAAAAGCCAATGCCGCGGGGTGTGAAATCCTGTTGCCGACCGACGTCGTCGTGGCACGCGAATTCAAGGCCAATGCCGCCAATGAAACCGTCGCCTCCGACAGCTGCCCGCCCGACGCGATGATCCTCGACGCGGGCCCCGGCACCGTGGCCAACGTGATCTCGGCGCTCGACAACGCCAGCACGCTGATCTGGAACGGCCCGCTCGGCGCGTTCGAGATCGAGCCCTTCAACACCGCCACCAACGCCGCCGCGGCCCATGCCGCGAAGCTCTCGGCCGAAGGCAAGCTGGTCTCGGTCGCGGGCGGCGGCGACACCGTGGCCGCGCTGAACCAGGCCGGCGCCGCCGACAGCTTCACCTATATCTCGACCGCCGGCGGGGCCTTCCTGGAATGGATGGAAGGCAAGGAACTGCCCGGCGTCGCCGCGCTCGGCTGACCGGCGGCCAACCGGAAAACCGATCCTGCGTCTTTGGTTTTCCAAATACCTCGGGGGGTCCGGGGGGGGGGGGCCCCCCCGCCCCCCCCCCCCCCCCCACCCCCCCCCCCCCGGGGGGGGCCCCCC
>NZ_JAYLLH010000036.1:0-29747 GCF_035818635.1 Mesobacterium hydrothermale
AATGCCCAAGCCCGCCTCCAATGCCTCAGCGAAAGGCCCTCTCGGGAGCATTGCGGGCAATGCTGGAATGGCATCTGTGCCGTCAGCGAGGCTTCTCGTGTCGTCATTGCTGGAAAGGTCAACGATCGCACAACATCTGGGTCGACTCGTGCGACGTTGGCAATCTTCTCCGCCGCAACCGCGTCGACGCTGAAGTCCAAGGCGGTGCCATGCGCGGTATCGATTTTGATGTGAGCCAGCAGTTCCGCGTCATCACAGTAGTTGGCCGCCGCCAGCCGAGATAACCAACCTGACAACAACTCGTCTGGCACCGGCGCGACAGTTTTTGGCAGCGGGCGCGGCTTCACACCCCGGACTTCTCAATCCGCGGATCGGCTTTCGCATGGCGCGACCAAACCGGCGTCCATTTTGCGATCGCGGCATCGGTGATGCATTCCTCACCAGTGATAATAGCGTCGATGGAAAGATCCTTGATCAGGGCGAAGATGCGCGAAGTCACCCCGCCGGTCAGCGCAAGTATTCGCTTGAGCGACTTGACCTTCAGATTGGATTTCTTCTCGAGGGGCATTGCCGCGATGAGTGCCTGGATCATGTCCGAGAACTCGGCATCGTCGCGCCAGTTTGGCAGGTGATGTTCGTCCAGCCGCCTGGCAAGCTGGATATCACCACGGATGGCATCGACGGCCTCGCTGACCCCGAGGCAGACCAGCGACACCTCGAGTTCATTGCTAAGATACCGCAGAACATTGAGAAAGCGGCGCTGTTCGCGGTGAGTCCCGGCCAAGAGGTTGTGGACCTCGTCGATCATGATCATCCGCAGACGGACTCGCTATGTGAGGGCGGCCCGACTGGGGGCTTTGCTCCACAAGGGGTGGGTCAAATTTAAACGCTGAAACCGGGTCAGTTTTGAACGCTCATTAGACAACTCGGCCTCGTCCCGAGGTGAATCGGCCGCAGAAACGGGTAACGGACCCAAAAGAGCGAGAATTGTTGAGACAGATGCAAGCCGCGCCGATTGCGAACCGCCAGTTCCACGCATCCGACCTGTGTCGTTTGATCGGGCACGCTGCCTATGAAGCGCGGGTACTCGACGTAATCCGCAAGTTTGGGTGCCAGAGGTTCTCAGCGACGTTGGCGGTGCACGGGCAAGCGGTGTTGGCAGGGGAGATTTCGAGGTGAACTAGCTCAGAATGATCTGCGGAGGTCGTCAACCCGGGGACATCAGCCGACATATGCCGCTAAGGAAAAGGCGGAGCGGCAAGGTTAATCATTCCTGAGCGGCATATGGGCGGTCATGGATCACCACCTCGGGAACTTGGGCCCATCCGCGTGCTCGACCGATCCCGAAAGGACAAGGGTCTCGGGAAGGGTGTAAAACAGGGCCGTATATGGGCCTACATGCGCGATGAACGGCCATGGTCAGGCGTGGCGCCGCCTGGCGCGGTCTACTACTTCTCCCCAGACAGGAAGGGCGAGCATCCGCGCGGTCATCTCGCGAACTCGTAAGGCATTCTGCAGGCGGACGTCTATGCCGGCTTCAAGGATCTCTACGAGACGCGGTCGGACGACACGCAGCAGTTCCACGAGGCGGCCTGTTGGGCACATCTGCGGCGCGACTTCCACGACGTGTGGACGGCCAACAAATCTGAGATCGATCGCGAGATCACCGGGCAGCCGGCGGATCTCCAACTTGCGGCCCGCAAGAAACACAGCGCCGAGAAGGTTGCGGCCTTCAAGGCCTGGGCCGAGCAGCAGCTGACGCGCATCCCCGGCAAGAGCGACCTAGCCAAGGCCTTCCGCTACGCCCTGAACCGCTGGCCCTCCTTCACGCTCTTCCTGGAGGATGATCGCGTCGCCATCGACAACAACCCCGCCGAGCGCGCGATGCGCCCGATCGGCGTCGGGCGGAAGAATTGGCTCTTCTCCGGATCGGATACCGGCGGCGAAACCCTGGCCCGCGCGATGACGCTGATCGAGAGCGCGAAGATGAGCAGCCTCGACCCCCAAGCCTACCTCGCCGACATCCTCGGCCGGATCCACGATCACAAAGCAATCCGCCTCGACGAGTTGCTGCCGTGGAACTGGACGCCTAAGCCACCGGCGAGGCCCGAAAACGAAGCGGCCTGAGTGAGCAAGGCGGTCTATACCGAGCGGTTATGATTTAAGGGAAAAAATATCTGAATTAAAGGCAAAATCTCATATTTAAGGGTAAAGCACAGCCGTCGATTTCGTTGAATTTCTCATCTCACAATTAAGGGCTAAGCGACACTAGGACTGAAAGGAGCCAACCTCAAATGCCCGGAACTTGCCGTGAGGGAATTTCCACCACATTTGCGACACGACCGGTTATGAACCCTGACCCTGGTCAGCTCATTCGGCGCAGCAGATAGATATCCATCACCCAGCCGTTTTCCGCCCGCAGGGTCTCCCGGACCTTTACGATCTGCGCCGCGACATCGGACAGAACTCCGGCGACAAGGCGCTCTTGCGGCATCGCCACGCACCCACCCCACCAAATCCGGAATCCCTCGGGATCGAGCGACCGGAACGAGCACTCTCCATCGAGCATTACGACGATGGTTTCCGCATCAGCCGGCCAACCGTGGTCGCGCAGCTGCCGCCCCGTCGTGATCATGACCGGCGCACCCACCTCGTTGAGCGGAATGGCATGGGCTGCGCAAAGCGCCTGTATCGCGGTGATGCCGGGAATGACGCGCGGTTTCAGCAGAATGCGACGCCCCAATATCTCGGCGATACGCAGGCTGCTGTCGTAGAGCATCGGATCGCCCCAGATCAGCAGGGCGACCCTGCCGGGGGTTCCGGGGTCGAGCGTGTCGACGATCACCGCCTCCCAGGCCTCGGCAATCGCGCCATGCCAATCCGCGACGGTCCCGCCATAGCTGGTAGTGACCACGTCGCGCACCGGCAGGTCGAACTCGACCACGCGCCTTTCGGGATTTTTCAGATGCATCGCGAGCAAGGTCCGGCGCAGTTCGGCCAGCTCGGTTTTCTCGGGGCCTTTGACCGGGATCATGATGAGGTCCGCAGCGTTCATCGCCTCGATCGCCTGCAAGGTGACGTGATCAGGGTTTCCG
Source organism: Mesobacterium hydrothermale (assembly GCF_035818635.1). NCBI lineage: Bacteria > Pseudomonadati > Pseudomonadota > Alphaproteobacteria > Rhodobacterales > Roseobacteraceae > Mesobacterium > Mesobacterium hydrothermale. The sequence continues at coordinate 3,096 of NZ_JAYLLH010000036.1, forward strand.
GTGCCGATACCGATCAGGGCAAGTTCGATCATGCGTCTCTCCAAGGGGAAAGGGGGCCATTGGCGGCCCCCTTTCGTCGTCGTTCAGCGGACGTCGCTCAGGCGTAGAGGCGCGGCGTGACGAAGCCGCTGCCGCGCAGGGCGGACGCACGCTTCGCAAGCGCCAGCACCGCCAGATCGACAAGCGGCTCGAGAAGGATCACCGACATATAGGCCGCGCCGAAGGTCAGCACCTGCCCCACTTCGGCAAATCCCTGACCGTAGAGCGCCCAGAACGCGACCCACGCCACGATCCCGCCCTGATAGGCCGTCGAAAGCGCCAGAGCCTGACCGTATTTCAGGTCGACGTAAGCCGTGCCCGGCGCGATCAGACGCTTGGCAAGAAGTTGCAGCCCGAAGAGCGGCACGAGAAGCGTCGTCACGTTCATCCCGTATTGCGGCAGGTCGAAGGGCGCGAAGAACAGGCCCTGAATGAGAAGCCCCAGCGCCAGCCCGATCGCCGCAGGCGCGGCACCAAGCAGTAGAAACAGCGTCGAACCGAGGATCAAATGCACCTCGGAAACGCCAACCGCATGATGCGGCAATATCTGGAAGAAGGTGAAGACCGCGCCGGTGGCGATGGCGGCGCGGGCGATCAGTGAAACGGGGCCCTGTTCGCGTACGGCCTGCGCGGCGATCTTAAGGGTATAAAGACCGGCGGTGGCCGCCGTGGCATAGCTCAGGACGATCTTGGCACCGGTGAAGATGCCGGGTTCGATATGCATATCGCGTTCTCCTTGCCGTCACACCCGACGGCGGTTGATGTGGCTGTTGGCCGGTTTCCTGGCTCGCGGGTCGAAGCGCCACTCCACCTTCCCGGGGGCAACCCCCAGTGGTCTTGTCGGAGCGCGCTCACCGTATACAGTCGCGGGGGCGGCCGGGGCTTCGGGTGCCGCAACTTGGTCCACCCTTCCCCGTTCCCGATTGAGCCCTGCGCTTTGCGCATCTGCGGGCACCAAACAGGGTTTCAGGTAAACGCGACCCGCCGGGCCGCGTCAAGTTTCGATCCCTCTTCAAGCGCGCTTTTCGCGCTCCCATCGGGGGCAAGCGGTCCGTAAAGGATCAGCGCGGGCTGGTCGGACCGGCTCTGCGCCAGTCTTTCCGCCAGTGCAGACACGGTGGTGCGGAGGAGGTGCTGCTCCGGGTGCCCCACAGCCTCGGCCAGAAGTGCGGGCGTCTCGCCGGGCAGACCGTGGGCCTGCAATTGCGCCGCCAGCCGCGGAAAAGTCCGCTTGCCCATGAAAACGACCGTGGTCGCCCCCGGATCGGCTAGCGCGGACCAGTTCAACACTTCGGGCAGATCGCCGGTGATGTCGGCCCCGGTTACGAACTGCACCCGGCGCGCCGTCAGCCGCCGCGTGAGCGGCAGACCCGCCGCTGCCGCCGCCGCGCAGGCCGAGGGCACACCGGGGATGATCTCGTAGTCGATCCCAGCCGCATCAAGCGCGCGCAGCTCTTCTTCGAGGCGCCCGAAAATTCCGCTATCGCCCGATTTCAGTCGCACGATACGGGTCGCAGCGCACGCGTGATCGACCAGAAGTCGGCTGACGTGATCCTGTTTCGGCGAGAGCCGACCCGCCCGTTTGCCGACCGCGATCAACTCGGCCCTCTCGCCTGCATGGACCAGAATCGGGCCCGAGGCGAGATCGTCAAACAGGATCACATCGGCGCGCTGTAGCCGATCGACCGCTTTGAGGGTCAGAAGTTCGGGGTCGCCCGGCCCCGCCGAGACGAAGGAAACGAAACCGCTCATGAGCTGGCCTCCGCGATCAGGTGAAAGAACGTGCCGGTAACGCGCCCGCCGCCCGACATTTCACACAGCGATCCGGTTTCGGGCACCGCGTCGCCATTGGGATCGAAGACACGGGCAAGCGGCGCATCCGGCTGCCACAGGATCGAGGCATAGTGAAACTCGTGGCCACGCGATACCGCCCCCGCGCGATGGCCCGGCAGCGGCGCGATCAGCTCGGCGCGTCGATAGCCCAGATGCATCTTGCGTTTGGCAAAGCTGGTCGCGAGCCCCAGAAGCCCCAGCATCTCGTGGCGCTTTCCCTCGGCGTCGACGATCCCCGCCCCAAGCGTCATGTAACCGCCGCATTCCCCGTGAACCGGACGGGTCTGTGCGAAGCGGCGGGTCCCGTTGAGGAAGGTTCCATTGCCCGCAAGCCGCCCCGCGTGAAGCTCGGGATAGCCTCCGGGCAGCCAGCAGCAATCGGCACTCGGATCGGGGGCCTCATCGGCCAGCGGCGAGAAGGGAAGGATCGTGGCGCCCGCCGCGCGCCAGCCCTCCATCAGGTGCGGATAGACGAAGGAAAACGCGGCGTCGCGAGCAAGCGCGATCCGGCTGCCGGGAGGCGGCACCGGGCGGCATGGCGAAGCGTCGGGTGGAGAGGCCTTCGCGCAAGCGAGGATCGCGTCGAGGTCGCAATGCTCCGCCACGATCCGACCGGCCTCGGTCAGGAGCCGCGCCAGATCCCCTGTCTCCTCGGCCTGCACAAGGCCCAGATGGCGCGACGGCAATTCGATCCCTGCGGCACGCGGGAGCACGCCCAGCACCGGCACCCCGATCCCCTCGAAGCCCTGGCGCACCAGCGCTTCGTGGCGGGGCGAGGCGATCTTGTTGAGCACAACCCCCGCGACCGTGACGCCCTTGCGAAACTGGGCCAATCCCTGCGCGACCGCCGCCGCCGTCTGCGCCTGTCCCGAGGCGTCGACCACCAGCACCACCGGCCAGCCCATCAGCGCCGAGATATCGGCGCTGGCGCCGGTCCCGGTCTCACCCGGCACGGCCACCCCGTCGAACAGTCCCATCGAGCCCTCGGCGACGATGATATCCGCCACGCGATCCGCAAGCTGCGCGATCTGAGCGGGCGCCATTGCCCAGGCGTCGAGATTGACCGAAGACCGTCCCGCCGCTGCCCGATGAAAGGCTGGATCAATGTAATCCGGGCCACATTTGAAGGGCTGCACCGCCAGCCCCCGCGCGCGCAACGCCGCGAGCAAACCAAGCGTCAGCGTCGTCTTCCCCGCGCCGGAAGCCGGGGCCGAGATCACCAGACCCGGGGTCATTCACCGCGCTCCGGTGCGGTCTCTGGAAAGCGCGGATCGGTGCCGACGGGGCGGTAACGGCGGTCGTAATCGCCCGCGTAAAGGCGGCTTTCGTCGAACGTCTCCGCACCGATCGAATGCCCGACAAGGATCAGCGCGGTGCGTTCCATCTCGGCGCCGATAGCGGTGCGCAACGTACCGAGCGTTGCGCGGACCACACGTTCATCGGGCCAGCTTGCGCGCCAGACGACGGCGACAGGGCAATCGGCGCCGTAATGCGGGCTAAGATCCGCGATGACCTTCTCGAGCACATGCACCGAAAGGTGGATCGCCAGCACCGCCCCCGTGCGCGCGAAATTCTCCAGCGTCTCGCCGGGCGGCATCGCCGTCGCACGGCCCGAGGTCCGCGTGAGAACCACCGACTGCACCACCCCGGGAAGGGTCAGTTCCGCGCTGAGCGTGGCGGCGGCGGCGGCAAAGCTCGGCACGCCCGGCGTCACGTCATAGGGAATGCCCAGTTCGCGCAGGCGGCGCAGCTGTTCTCCCATCGCCGACCAGACCGACAAATCGCCCGAGTGCAGCCGCGCCACGTCCTGCCCCGCCGCATGGGCCGCCGCGATCTCGTCGATGATCTCGTCGAGGCTCAGCGGCGCCGTGTTCACGATCTTCGCCCCCGCCGGGCAATGCGCAAGCAAGGCCTGCGGCACCAGACTGCCCGCATAAAGGCAGACCGGACAGGAGGCGATCAGGTCGCGCCCGCGCAACGTGATCAGATCGGGCGCTCCCGGCCCTGCTCCGATGAAGTGAACCGTCATCCCTCGTCTCCTTCTGCGACGGCGATGGTCACGCCGCCGATGATCTTTCTTGCCTGTATCAGTCGCGTACCCTGCCCTGCGGCCACCAGGGCCGCCGCCTCGGCCACGGATCCTGTGGCGTGCGCCACAAACGACGCCTGCGATTGCGTCGGTGTGGCGACCCCTGCCACGTCGACGCCCTCGACCTCGCGTCCAATCGCCGCCGCCAGTTCCCCGGCCTTCGGCGCTGCCGTCGCGACCCGGTCCACCGGTTCGACAGATGCCAGCGCGGCACGCAGCGACGCCGCAGACGCTCCGCGCTGAAAACCGATCCCAGCCACCCTCATCGCGTGACGCTCCATTGCACCACGGGCCGCGCGGCCGACCAGCCGCGCATTGAGCCGAGCGGCTCGGCGCGCGACAGTTCAATTCGCAGAATGCCGCCGCCGTGGCGGGATTGAAGCCCCGCAAGCAGCGCCTCGGTCTCGAGCGTCACGCCATTGGCGACGATCCGTGTCCCCTCGGGCAGATGCGACCAAAGCCAGTCGTAGAGCGCCATCGAGCCGCCGCCGCCGATGAAGACCGCATCGGGCAGCGCCAGATCGGCCAGCGCATCGGGCGCGTGCCCCTCGACGGTTTCCATCTGCCGCGACAGACCGAATGTCTCGATATTTGCGCGAATATTGGCGATCCGGTCGGCGCGGGGTTCGATGGTGATCGCGCGTCCTCCGGCAAGGCACCACTCGACCGAGACCGAGCCCGATCCGCCCCCGATATCCCAGAGCAACTCCCCCGGTCGTGGTGCAAGTGCTGCCAGCGTCAACGCCCGTACCGGAGACTTCGTGATCTGCCCGTCATGGGCAAAGCGATCCTCGGACAGTCCCGGCGACTTCGGCAGACCGCTACCCTGCGGAAGATCGACCGCGTCGAGCGCCACCGCAACGGGAGCCGTGATATCCTCGAAAGAGAACCGATCGGCGCGGGCAAATCGGACGCGTTCATGCGGCCCCCCCAGACGTTCAAGCACATGCATCCCGACCGCACCGAAGCCCTGCGCAACAAGGCATGCGGCCAAGGTCGCCGGAGCCTCTCCATCGCGCAGCGTCACGACCAACCTCGCCCCGCGATGAAGCGCCCGATGCAGCCCCCCGAACCCCGCCGCGTGAAGGGCGAGCGCCGAGACCTCCTCGATTTTCCATCCAAGCCGAGCGCAGGCCAGAGACACGGTGCCCGCCACCGGATAGGCGCGCCATTCCCCCTGCGCGAGATGTGCGGCAAGCGAGCCGCCCGCGCCGAACCAGAACGGATCGCCCGAGGCGAGAACCGCGACCCGACGCCCGCGCAGGGACAGAACCGGCACGATATCGAAGGGCACGGGCCAGGCCCTGCCACGTTCGCCCGCCGCGACCAGATCGAGGTGGCGCGGCCCGCCGAAGATCACCTCGGCCTGCGCCAGCGCGCTTCGGCTTGCATCCGAAAGCCCGCCCAGGCCATCTTCGCCCAGACCCACGATGCTCAACCACGGATCAGCCATGACGCGCCTCCTGCTGCTCGGCGGCACCACCGAAGCCAGCCGCCTCGCCCGCCATCTGGCGGAGCACGGGATCGACGCGGTTTTTTCCTATGCGGGGCGCACGGATCATCCGGTGCCGCAGCCGCTGCCGACGCGGATCGGCGGGTTCGGCGGCGTGAAAGGGCTGCGCGATTACTTCCTGCGCGAGCGCATCACCCATGTCATCGACGCGACCCACCCTTTCGCCGCACAGATGAGCCGTAATGCAATCGAGGCCTGCGGTCAGAGCAGCCTCCCCCTTCTGTCCCACGAGCGCATGCCGTGGCAGGCGAGCCCGGAAGATCGCTGGACGCGCGTGCGCGACATGACGGCGGCCTGCGCCGCCCTGCCCGAGAGCGGCGCGCGCGTGTTTCTCGCCATCGGCAAGCAGCAACTGGCCGAGTTCGCGGCCAAGCCCGCAAATCACTACCTTCTGCGCTTGGTCGACCCGCCAGAGGGTCCGCTGCCGCTGCCCGATGCGCATGTCGTGATCGCGCGCGGACCGTTCGACGTGGCGGGCGATACCGCGTTGATGCAGGACCATCGCATCACCCATATCGTCGCCAAGAACGCAGGCGGGCGCGGCGCGGAGGCCAAGCTGATCGCCGCCCGCGCACTCCGCCTTCCGGTGATCCTCGTTGACCGGCCAGCCCTGCCGCCGCGCGAGACCCGCGACACGCTTGAAGGCGTTATGGAATGGCTCGAGGCTCATCCGGCGGCTCCGGCAACGGAAGTGCCGCGCGGCGTGTAGACCCAAGGCCCGACGCGGCGGGTCTGCGAGTTTCCGACCAGAACGACGGTGCGCATATCGGCCATCTCGGGCGCGGCCTCGGCCAGCGTCACCACCCGCAGCGCCTCGTCCGGGGTCGAGACCGCGCGGGCGAAGATGATCAGCCGTTCGGGTTCACATTCCTCGCGCAAGACCTCGAGCACGCGGGCGAACTGATGCGGGCGCGACTTCGAGCGCGGATTGTAGAAGGCCATCGCGAAATCGCCCCGCGCGGCATGGCGCAGGCGGTGTTCGACCAGATCGAATGGCTTGAGATTGTCGCTCAGGTTGATCGCGCAGAAATCATGTCCCAAAGGCGCACCCGCGCGGGCGGCCGCGGCCAGCATCGCGGTGATACCGGGCAGGATGCGGATCTCGGTGCCAGCGAAATCGGTCGCGGTCTCGAGCCGTTCGAACAAGGCCGAGGCCATCGCGAAAACCCCGGGATCGCCGGAGGAGACGATCACGACCCGCCGCCCCTCCCGCGCCATCTCCAGCGCGTGAAGCGCGCGGTCCAGCTCGACCCGGTTGTCGCTCGCATGAAGGCGCAGCCCCGCGCGCGGGGCGACGCGCGCGACGTAAGGAATGTAGCCCACCACATCGGTCGCCTCGGCCAGCGCGGCGCGGACCTCCGGCGTCACCAGATCCTCCGCTTCGGGGCCAAGCCCGGCAACCGCGACCCAGCCGCTCACAGCGAGGCCTCGACGAGTGGACGCGCGGGCAATTCGGGTCGACGCCCCTGTCCATGCACCAGCACGATCGCGAAATAGGGGCAGTCGGCCTCGTCGGTCTCGCAAAGCCGCACGATCCGCTCGCCCTTCATCGTGCCGCGCTCGACCAGCCAGGCCTCGTCTAGCCGCCCCGCACGAGCAAGCGCGCGTTTGACCTTGGGCAGATTGCGCCCGGTCTTCATCACGACCAGCGCATCGGAGGCCGCCATGCGCGTCACCATCTCGTCTTCGGGCATCGTCCCCATCAGCACGGTCAGCACATCGTCGCCCCAGGTGATCGGCGTGCCGGTCGCGGTCCAGCAACTGGTCATCCCGGTGATGCCGGGGATCACCTCGATCTCGACCGTGCCGCGCAGGCGCGTGTAGAGATGCATGAACGAGCCGTAGAAGAAGGGGTCGCCCTGGCACAGCACGACGATGTCATGGCTGCGCGCAAGCTCTGTCAGCCGCGCCGCCCAGTCGTCGTAAAAACGCGCAAGCTGCGTGATGTATTCGGGGCTGTCGAAGGGGATCTCGGTCGTGACGGGGTATTCCATCGCAAGCTCGATCGCGCCCTCGTCGATCATCCCCTCGACGATCTGGCGCGCCTGGCCCTTGCGGCCCTTCTTGCGGAAATAGGCGACATGGCTGGCGCCGCGCACCGCCCGCTCGGCGCGGCGCGACATCAGATCGGGGTCGCCGGGGCCGAGGCCCGCACAGATGATCCGTCCCATCGCTTACTCCTTGCGCGAGGCGAGCGCGTTGACCGCCGCCACGGTGATTGCCGATCCGCCCAGCCGCCCCTGCACGATCATCGAGGGCACCGGGGCCGCCTGCATCAGCGCGTCTTTCGACTCCGCTGCGCCGATGAAACCCACCGGGCAGCCGATGATCGCGGCCGGGCGCGGACAGGCCGGATCTTCGAGCATGTTGAGCAGGTGAAAGAGTGCCGTCGGCGCATTGCCGATCGCCACCACCGCACCTTCGAGATGCGGGCGCCACAGTTCGAGCGCCGCCGCCGAGCGCGTGTTGCCCATCTCGCGAGCCAGACCCGGCACCGAAGGGTCGTGCAAGGTGCAGATCACCGCGTTGTCGGCAGGCAGTCGTGCGCGCGTGATCCCTTCGGAGACCATCCGTGCATCGCACAGGACGGGCGCGCCGGCCTCCAGCGCGTCCCGCGCGGCAATGGCCATTCCGGGGGTGAAGCGGATGTCACGCTCCAGACCCACCAGCCCCGCTGCATGGATCATCCGCACCGCGACAACCTCTTCCTCGGGGGTGAAGCGGGCGAGATCGGCCTCGCTGCGGATCGTCGCGAAGGACTGTTCGTAGATCTTCGCGCCGTCCATCTCGTAGGTGTAGGGCATCAGGAAAACTCCGGCAGATCGGGAAGGGCGGCGGGCGAAATTCGGGTGTGCGCCGGGTGGTCCGAGGCACGCCCGTCACGGACGAGATCGAAGCCTTCGAGCGTGGCTATCAAGGTCAGATCGGCAGGCGCGGGCCAGGCACAGCCCTTGGCGCAGCCCGAGACATGCAGCTTCTGACCGGCGGCGACCCGGGGCGCGAGGGCGCGTGCGATCTCGCGCGTGGGACGCGCGGCCTGCGGGCAACCGGGCGCACCCGTGCAGGCGAAGACGCGGAGGCGCGGGTCGCCCGCTTCGTTAATCAGGTCGGGCAGGTCGGGCAGCGTCGAGAGCCCCTCGATGAGCAGCATCCGCCAGGGCGTGACCCGGATCGGGCCGAGAGAGGCTAGTGCCGCAAGCGTCTCGGCGTGCATCTGGCCGAACTCGAACCCGACCAATGCGCCTTGCACGGTCAGACCCGGCTCGGGCCTCGAAAGGGCCGTCGCAGGCGCGATTTGCGGGCGCAATGTCTCCTCGGGCCTCACCCCCGACGCAATCAGCCGCGCCATGCGGCCACGGCCATCGACGACCCCACCCGCGCGCACGAACCACTCCGCCAAATCCAGCGCGGCTTCTGCCGCACGGCCTTCGGTCACGGGCGCGCCGAGATCGGAGCCCGCGCAACGCAGCAAAAGCTGCCCGTCCGGCGCGCGCTCAAAGCGAATATCGGCCTGCGTATCGGCCATCACTGGCGCCGAACCGCAATCGAGGAGGAAGCCGAACTTGCCCGGAAGCTCCGGCCCTGCCGCGAGCGCCGTCTGCAAGCTCTCCGCCAGCGCATAGGTCGCGGCATCGGCGAAGGGCGTCACGATGATATTACGCCGCGCTTCGGTCGCGATGTCCGGGTCGATCAATCCGAGCTGCGCCAGATCCGCGATAAGCGCGGGATGGCTCTCGGGCGTGACCCCACGCAGTTGCACATTCGCCCTGCCCGACAGGTCGATCAGCCCGTTTCCATGCGCGCGCGCGGCCTGCGCGATCCCTGCCGCCTGCACCTGGGTTAGCCGTCCCGCGACCGGGCGCACGCGCACAACCAGACCGTCGCCTGATTGCATCGGACGCAGCGCGCCGGGGCACCAGCCTTTCACGGTGAAGCTCATGCGTCGCCCTCCAACCCGGCCGCGATGGAGTTGCGCCGTGTCTGCCACAGCCCCGCCTCGGCCAGCCGCGCGTAGAGGTCGCGCATCGCCTCGAGCGCCTGCGGGTTGGCCTCTTGCAGGAAGGCCACGAGATCGGGGCGGCCAAGGGTGGCCTCGTGGTAAAGGTCGAAAAGATGGGCCGGCACGACCTGCGCCAGATGCGCGAAGGCCGCGAGGTGATCGAGGGTCGCGGCGATCTCCGCCCCGCCCCGGAAGCCGTGACGCATCATCCCCTCCGCCCAGGCCGGATCGGTGGCACGCGCACGCACGGTGCGGGCGATCTCTTCGGTCAGGGTGCGGGCACGCGGGCTATCGGGCTGCGTCGCATCCAGATGATAAAGTGCTGCTTGCGGTGCGCCGAGCCGCGCAAGCGCCGCGGCAAAGCCCGCCTCATGCGCGGCGTAATCGGATGCAAGCAACACGTCGCTTTCGGGCAGGTCCTGCGCATGAACGAAACTGTCCGCAGAGCGCAGCCGCGCCTCGAGCGCGCCCCGGTCCGCCTGAACCTCACCACTGCGCGAGATGCTGTAGGACGATGCCGCGAGCCACGCCTCCCCGGCGGCGGCGCGGGCCTCCGGCGTGAACTGGTCGAGCGCCTCTCCCATCCCCAGACCGTATTGGCCGGGGCGCGGCGCGAAGACCCGGGCGATCCGGGTCAGGTAAGGATTGTCGGCGGGGTCCTCTTCGCGCAAGGCCAGCGCCTCAGCCCCGGTCTCGAACAGCTGCGCGAGGCCGGGGAAGATGTCACGAAAGAGGCCCGAAACCCGCAGCGTCACGTCGATGCGCGGACGGTTCAAAAGCGCGAGCGGGATCACCTCGACCCCGGACACCCGCGCGGCGTTTTCATCCCAGACCGGCTTGAGCCCCGCGAGATGCAGCGCCATCGCAAATTCCTCGCCCGCAGTGCGCATCGTGGCCGACCCCCAGAGATCGACCACCAGCCCCTTCGGCCAGTCGCCATGATCCTGAAGGTGCTTGCGCAGCAACTCCTCGGCCAGTTTCACGCCCTGCGCATGAGCCGCGCGGGACGGCACTGCACGTGGATCGACCGAGAACAGGTTGCGCCCTGTGGGCAGCACGTCCGAGCGCCCGCGCACCGGGCTTCCCGACGGACCGGGGGCAACGCGGCGGCACGCAAGCGCCGCGATCAAGCCGGCGCGTTCCTGCGCTCCGAACGCGCCCTGCCCCAGCACATGCAGCCCGTCGCCGAACTGGCTTTCCTTGATGTCGCAGACGAAGCGGTCGATCCGGGTGATCGCCTCGGCTGCGCTCGCATCGCGCGGGATGCCCAGATCCTCCGATACGCCACTCGCCCAGGCCTCTTCCTGAATATCCGCGATCAGCCGGTCGCGCCGCGCCGGATCGAGCCCATCGGCAGTCGAATATTCGTCCAGAAGCCGCTCCAGATGCAGCATCCCCGCAGGCACGCTTGCCGCGCGCATCGGCGGCGGCATATGGCCAAGCGTGAGCGCCCCGATCCGGCGCTTGGCCTGCGCGGCCTCGCCGGGATCGTTCACGATGAAGGGGTAAATGACCGGGGTGGCGCCCAGCAGTGCCTCGGGCCAGCACTTGTCCGAGAGCGCCACGGCCTTGCCGGGAAGCCATTCGAGCGTGCCATGCGCGCCCATATGCACCAGCGCATCGATCCCCTGCCCGCGCAGCCAAAGATAGAAGGCGACATAGGCATGGCGCGGGGTGCGGCCCAGATCATGGTATTCGTCGTCGCGCATCGCCGGATCGCCGCGTTCTGGCTGGAGCGCGAGCGTCAGCGGGCCACGCCGAAGTGCTGCGAAATGAAACGCTCCGTCCGTCACGGCGGTATCGTCCTCGGGCGCGCCCCAGACGGCGGTCAGATCGTCTTGCAAGGCCTTCGGCAAGGCGGCGAGCGCCACGCGGTAATCGGACAGCGGCCAGGCGACGCGCGCGGTCTCGAGGGCCTGCGGTCCCGCGCCCTCGGCGATGTCATAGCCCTCGCCTCGCAACGCCTCGATCAGCGCCTCGGTCGAGGCCAGCGCATCGAGGCCCACCGCATGCGCCATCTGCCAAGCCCGGCCCGGATAGGTCGAAAGCACAACCGCCAGCCGGCGCTCTGCGACCGGGGTTCGGGCCAGCCGGTGCCAGCCGCAGATCCGGTTGAGCGCGGCCTCGACCCGCTCGGGATCGGCCCGGTGCGAAAAGCGGGAATATTCAAGATCCGGATCGCGCGGCTCGGGGGCCTTGAACGAGATCACTCCCGCATGAAGCCGTCCGTCCACCTCGGGCAGCACGACATGCATCGCCAGATCGGCAGGCGACAGACCGCGCTCGGCCTGCGCCCACTCCTTGCGACGCGCCGTCGAGAGCGCGACCTGAAACACCGGGCAGCCATAGCGGTCGAACGGCGTGGTGCCATCGGGCGATTGCGCCGAAAAGGCCGTCGCGTTGACGACCAGCGACGGGGCGCGTGTGCCAAGCGACCCGGCCAGCCAATCCGCAAATCCCGGCGCCTTGAGCGAGGGCGCATAGACCCCGTAGGCTGCAAACCCACGCGCCCGGAGCCCCGCGATCAGCGCATCCACCGGGGCAGTGTCAGCGGCGGTGACGTAGGAGCGGTAAAAGCTGACAAGGGCGAGCGGCTTATCGCACTCCGCCGCCAGAACCGGTGCCGCGACCGGCCCGAGATCGGGACAGTAAAACCCCTCCTCCGGCAGCCGCTTGTCGCCCGGAACCGGCCCCGCATAGAGCCCCGAGGCCAGCGCCAACTGCGCCAGCGCCGCCTGAGACGCGACCGCGCCCCCGGCATCGCAAAGTTCCTTCATCCGCCGCAGGGTCGAGACCGGAAGCGACGACAGCTGATCGAGGCGCGCATCCTCGCGCCCATCGGCGGGCAGCACCGCAAGCGCGATCCCCCGCCGCCGCGCGAGATCCTGAAGGCTCGCGAGCCCATAGGGCCAATAGGCCTCGCCCCCGATCAGCCGCACCAGAATGCCCTTCGCCCCGCAAAGCGTGGTCTCGACATAGGTATCGACCGAGACCGGGTGGCGAAGATTGACCAGATTGGCCAGCCGCAGCGAGGGCAGCCCGCCCTGAGCGCGTCGCCAGCCCGCCGCGAAAGCCCCGAGGTCGCTATCGGAAAACGACAGCACCACCAGATCCGCGGGCCGTTGCCCCAAATCCGTCGGCACCTCGGTTTCCTCAAGGCCGTGACTTTCGCGGAAGGTGACGTGCATCAGGCGGAGGCACCTTCGCAGGCGCCCAAAAGAACGGCGCGAATCGCAGCCTCGTCCACATCGTCATGTTCGGCGATCACCACCAGAGCAGAGCGACGCGGATCGGCGCCCCAGGGACGGTCGAACTGATGGCGCACGCGTTCGCCTACGGCCTGCACCAGAAGGCGCATCGGTTTGCCCGTCACCGCGATATGGCCCTTGACGCGCAAGATCCGCTGTTCGCGCGCAAGACGCTCGATCGCAGAGACCAGCGACGCCGGGTTCTCGATCTCGGGCAGCTCGATCACCGCCGTGTCGAAATCGTCGTGCTCGTGATCGTCGGCCCCGTCATGGTGGCTCGGACGTGCGGCCAGATCGTCCTCGGCGGCGGCCTCGAGCCCGAGAACCACCTTCGCGTCGATCACCCCTTCGGTCAGCGGCAGGATCGGCAGCTTGCGCGGCACTTCGGCCTCGATTACCGCACGCGCCGCGGCAAGACCTTCCTCGCCCGCCAGATCGGCCTTGGACAGAAGCACGAGATCGGCGCAGGCGATCTGGTCCTCGAACACTTCCGAAAGCGGCGTCTCGTGATCGAGGCTGTCATCGGCCTGACGCTGCGCATCCACAGCAGCCACGTCGGGGGCGAAACGACCCGCAGCGACGGCCTCGGCATCGGCCAGAGCGATCACGCCGTCCACCGTGATCTTCGAGCGGATCGCGGGCCAGTCGAACGCCTTGAGAAGCGGCTTCGGCAGCGCAAGGCCCGAAGTCTCGATCAGGATGTGATCGGGCTTTTGCGCACGCGCCATCAGCGCCTCGATCGTCGGGATGAACTCGTCGGCGACGGTGCAGCAGATGCAGCCATTGGCAAGTTCGACGATGTTCTCGTCGGGGCGGTTCTCATCCGCGCATTGGCGCAGGATCTCGCCATCGACGCCCACGGTCCCGAACTCGTTGACCAGAACGGCCAGCTTGCGCCCGCCCGAATTGGCCATCAGGTGACGGATCAGCGTGGTTTTGCCCGCGCCGAGAAAGCCGGTGATCACGGTGACGGGGATCTTGGTCAGATCGGACATGAGTTACTCCTGCTCGGGTTCGGGAAAGGGGGGAATGCGCGCAAGGCTCTGCTTGCGGAAGATCACCGGGCGTTCGCGCCAAGGCACCAACCCGTCATCGGTCGCGGCATAGGCGGCAGCGCCCGCGAGGATGTCGGCGGCATCCTCGGAACTCATCCGGCCATAGACATAGGACCATTTTCCGGGTTCGGAGAGCGCGACCGCGCACCCATTGGAACAGGCCGAGAGACATTCGACCTCGTGGATCTCAACGCCATCGGGCACGCCCTGATCGCGCAATGCGCGCAGCAGATGCGTGCCCGGCCGCGTCTCGTCAGCCGGATCGGCATCCGTGCGCTTGCAGGTCGTGCAAACCGTCAAGATCGTTGGCATCGCGCCCATCCCTTTCGCTTTCGGCGGCAGGGGATCGAGCCAGAGGGACATGGGGTCATGCAAAGCGACCGGCATTGTCCACCCGGTCGCGAAACACCCCGTTCGCCCGTAATCATCAACGCTGGCAGGTCTCCCGGCTTGCGGATCCCGGACCCTTTGTCAGGGCCCTGCGGTCTCCTCTCCTTCCCGGCCCGAGAGCCAGTGGCTTGAGGCGACCTCTCCGGTCACGGTCGCGGGGGCGGCTGCGCTCAGGACCGATCCGTTTCGGATCGCAAACCTGTCGCATTCCCTCTTCGCCTGCCGTAATGACAGGAACCAGCGCGCCCCCTGATTGGGCGAGCGCCCCCCTTTTGTCAAGCGATGGAGCGCAGCATGAGCATCGAAACCGACAGCCCGGAAACGCTGGCCCGCCACAGCGCGAAAATGGCCAAGAAAAAAGCCGCGCGCGACAAGATCATGGCGGGAAAATCGGGCGAAAAAGGGCTGATCATCGTCCATACGGGGCCCGGCAAGGGCAAATCCTCCTCGGGTTTCGGGATGATTCTGCGCTGCATCGCCCATGAGATGCCCTGCGCCGTGGTGCAGTTCATCAAGGGCGCCTGGGACACCGGCGAGCGTCGCCTTCTAACGGAAAATTTCGGCGACCTGTGTCAATTTCACGCAATGGGCGAAGGCTTCACCTGGGAGACGCAGGACCGCGAGCGTGACATCGCAGCGGCCCGTGCGGGATGGGAAAAAGCCAAGGAACTGATCCGTGACCCCGAGATCCGGATGGTCCTGCTCGATGAAATCAACATCGCGCTGCGCTACGATTACCTGCCGCTCGACGAGGTGCTCGATTTTCTGCGCGAGGAAAAACCCGAGATGACCCATGTCGTCCTGACCGGGCGCAACGCCGCCGAAGGCTTGATTGAAGCCGCCGATCTGGTCACCGAGATGACCCTGATCAAGCACCCGTTCCGCTCGGGCATCAAGGGTCAGGCCGGGGTGGAGTTCTGAGCCATCCGCGCAGCCTTCCCGATGCTACGGTCGGTTTCAGGTATTTGAAGCAAGATGAAAGGTAAGGGATTGTTAACCTCGCTCTGCAAATCTGGCCGTGCGGTACAGGGAAAGGTCCCGATGACCGCGCAAGGTGAAAGCCTCGCGCCGCCCCCGGGTGATCGGGCTGTGGCGCGGCGCCCCTCCTCCCCTTTCATCTTGCCCGGAAATGCCTCCGCCGGAGGCTCCCGAACGCCTCGCAAATGCACGGTCGGGGCTTCGCGATGACAGCACTGATGATTCAGGGCGCCGGGTCGAATGTCGGCAAGTCGATTCTGGTGGCGGGGCTGTGCCGGGCAGCGCGGCGGCGCGGGCTGAGTGTCGCGCCTTTCAAGCCGCAGAACATGTCGAACAATGCCGCCGTCACCGCCGATGGTGGCGAGATCGGACGGGCGCAGGCCTTGCAGGCGCTGGCCTGCGGGCTTGAGCCGATGGTCGACATGAATCCGATCCTGCTCAAACCTGAAAGCGATGTCGGTGCGCAGGTGATCGTGCAGGGCCGTCGGCTGACCACGACGAAGGCACGCGATTACGCGGCGATCAAGCCGCAGCTGATGGGGGCCGTGCAGGAAAGCTTCGCGCGTCTGCGCGCGGCGCATGATCTGGTCATCGTCGAGGGCGCGGGCTCTCCGGCCGAGGTCAATCTGCGAGCGGGTGACATCGCGAATATGGGTTTCGCACGCGCGGCGGGCGTGCCGGTCGTGCTGGCGGGTGACATCGATCGCGGCGGGGTGATCGCGCAGATCGTGGGCACCCAGACGGTGATCGATCCCGAGGATGCGGCGATGATCGAAGGTTTCCTGATCAACAAGTTTCGGGGCGATGTCAGCCTGTTCGAAGATGGCTACGCGATGATCGAGGCGCGGACCGGCTGGCGCGGCTTCGGCGTGCTGCCCTGGTTCGCGCAGGCACATCTGCTGCCCGCCGAAGATGCGCTCGACCTCACGCGCGCGCCGCGCGGCAGCGAGCTCAAGGTGGCGTGCCTCGCGCTGTCGCGGATCGCGAATTTCGACGATCTCGACCCTCTCGCGGCCGAACCCGGGATCGATCTGGTGATGGTCGGCCCCGGCCAGCCGATACCGGGCGACGCGGATTTGGTGATTCTGCCCGGCACGAAATCGACGCGCGGCGATCTGGCCTTCCTGCGCGAACAGGGCTGGGACATCGACCTGGTGGCGCATTACCGGCGCGGCGGGCATGTGCTGGGGATTTGCGGCGGCTACCAGATGCTCGGACGCTCGGTCGCAGATCCGGAAGGGATCGAAGGTGCGCCCGGCGTGACCGAGGGGCTGGGGCTGCTGGATGTGGAAACGGTGATGTCGCCCGACAAGCGGCTGACACGGGTGACAGCTGAGCACGCGGGCACCGGGCTTTCGGTCGAGGGGTACGAAATCCATATCGGACGCACCGAAGGCCCCGACCGCGCGCGGCCTTTCGCGCGGATCGACGGGATCGACGAGGGCGCGATCTCGGGCTGCGGCCGGGTCACCGGCAGTTACCTGCACGGGCTGTTCGGGGCCGACGAGTTCCGCGCCGCCTATCTTGGCGGGCTCGGGGTCGCGGCGAGCGGGCAGAGCCATGCGCGGCGCATCGAGGCGACACTCGACGCGCTGGCCGATCACATGGAGGCGCATCTCGATGTGGCGGGGATGCTCGCGCTGGCGCGCTAGATCCTCTGCCAGAGCGTCGGCGCATCCTCCTGCCAGCCCGTGCGATGCAAAAGCGGCCTGTAATCGGTGAATTCCGGGTAGCCCAGGCACAGAAGCGCGGAAAATTCCCAGCCCTCGGGCATGTTCATTAGCTGCTCCACCGCCCGGCGGTCGAGGATCGAGACCATCCCCAGGCCGAGGTTTTCCGCCCGCGCGGCAAGCCAGAGCGTATGGATAGCCATCGCCGTGGACTGGCGCAGCGTCTCGGGCATGGTCTGCCGGCCCAGCCCGTGCCCGGACTCGGGATTGGTCAGCGTGAAGACCGCCAGCTGCACCGGCGCGGTATCGAGGCCCTGCAGCTTGAGCCGCGCATAATGCTCGGCGCGCGCGCCCTCATAGCGGCGAGCGGCCTCGACATTGCAGCGCGCGAAGATCGTGCGCAGCCCGGCGCGGATCGCCGGGCTTTCCACCCGCAGCACCCGCCAGGGCCGCGCATTGCCTACCGAAGGCGCATGCGCCATCGCCGCCCGCAGCCGTTCCAGCACCGGCTCGGGGACCGGATCGGGACGGAAATGGCGCACATCGCGCCGCCAGCGCAGGATTTCGGCAAGTGTCGCGCGCGCGTGATCGTCGAATTCCATCAGCGCATTGCCTCCTCGAGACGCGCCCATTCCCCTTCCGAGCCGGGCAGGCCGAGGCGCAGCCAGGTCGGCGACCACGGGAAGATCCGGCTCCAGATCCGGGCACGGGCAAGGCGGTCACGCACGGCGATCGCGTCGGGTGTCTCGTAGCTGCGGAAAAGATGGGTGCCGCCGATCACCTCCCATCCGGCGCTGGCGGCGAACGCGTCGAGTCGCGCGGTCTCGGCGCTCAGGCGGGCGACGGTTACCGCGTGCCAGTCGCGATCGGCCAAAGCCCGGCGGCCGATCTCAAGCGCTGGACCGGCCACGGGCCAAGGCCCCGCCATCTCGGAAAGCTGCGCGACGGTCGCGGCATCGGCGAAGGCAAAGCCGAGCCGCAGCCCCGCCAACCCCCAGAATTTCCCGAAGGAGCGGAGCACGATCAATCGCTCTCCGGCGGAGCCTGCCACGGAAAGGTCGGGCACCGGATCGGCAAAGCTCTCATCGACGACCATCCGTCCAACATCGGGCGCGAGCGCGCGCAAGGCCTGTGCGGGATGGTGGGTGCCGTCGGGGTTGTTGGGGTTGACCACGATGGCCAGATCCGCCCCGGCAAGATTGACGAGGCGGGAAACCTCGTCGACCTGCCACCCGGCACTGCGCAGCGCGGCCGCGTGTTCGTTATAGGTGGGGGCGAGAATACGGGCCCGGCCCGACGGACTGAGTCGCGGGATCAACTGGATCGCCTGCTGCGCGCCCGCAAGCGCTACGCCGGGCGCATGTGTCGAGAAGGCAGCCTGCGCGGCCTCGATCAGCGCGGATTTTGCCGCCTGCGTCGGCAGATCGGTCCAGACGTGCGGCGGCAGATCGGGCACCGGCCAGGGCTGTCGGTTAATCCCGGTCGAAAGGTCGATCCAATCCTCGCCGCCCCAGAGCGCCGTCGCCCGGTCGATATTTCCCCCGTGATCGCGCATTCATCCCCTCCAGATCGCCCAGGCGACAAGGCCAAGCAGCACCGCTCCAAGTCCCATGGCCCGGGTGTAGAGCGCAAGCCCCCGCGCAAGATCGCGCGGCCCCGGATCGGGCGCGGCGCCGTTAAGCCAAGGCTCCTGCGCGATCCGATCCCCGTAGATACGCGGGCCGGAAAGCCGGCCCCCCAGCGCCCCGGCAAGCGCCGATTCCGGCCAGCCCGCATTGGGCGAGCGATGCGCACGGGCATCGCGGCGCATCACCCGAAACGCCGCCTTCGCCCGGGCGCCGGAGGCCAGCGCGAACAGCGCGCCCGTCAACCGCGCGGGCAGCAGGTTCACCCCATCGTCGATCCGCGCAGAGGCCCAGCCGAAGGCCTCATAGCGCGCATTGCGGTGACCGATCATCGAATCGAGCGTGTTGATCGCCTTGTAACCCGCGATGCCGGGAAGCCCGAGAAGGGCGCCCCAGAAAAGCGGCGCGACGATCCCGTCCGAACTGTTCTCGGCCAGGCTCTCGAGGGCAGCCCGCGCGACACCGGACTCGTCGAGCTGCGCCGGATCACGTCCGACGATCATCGCGACGGCGTGGCGCGCACCGGTCAGATCGCCCGAGATCAGCGGCTTCGCGACCCGCGCCACATGATCATGCATCGAACGCAGCGCAACCAGCGGCCAGGCGAGCGCACCGCCGAGCAACAAGCCCATCCAGCCCGCGGGCAGCAGGGCTTGCGCAACCGCCCCGAGCCCCGCAGCGACGCCCGTCACGAACAGCGCGGTCACGACACCACGCGCGCGCCGGTTCGTGCCCTCCCGGTTCAGCCGGGCCTCGAGCACGCCGATCAGGGCCCCGAGCCAGGTCACCGGGTGACCGATCCGCTCGAATAGCGCTTTCGGCCAGCCAAACGCGAGATCGAACGCCATGGCGACCAGCATCATCGCGGCAAAATTCATCGCTCTCCTCCACGAAACTGGCGCAACTGGCGCAGGCCCGTCGCGCGCAACAGCCCAGCCGCGTCGTCGGGAACGGTGCCGGGTGCAAAGATCAGACCGCGTGCCGCTCCGGTATGGGCGCGCAACCAGCCGAGCGCGCCGAGATCACGGGCAAGCTGCGGTGTCGGGTCCGCCTTTGGTCCGCGCCGATCGGTGCAACGCAGGGCACTTTGCGTGGCGAGGGCTGCGAATTCCTCAAGCCCGCACGCTAGGCTCCACTGCGCGACAAGATCCGAGATGTCGCCGAAATTCGTATCCTGCGGATCGGTGAAGCTCGGCCCCCCCCAGAACCCGCCAAGGATCTCGTATCGTGGCAGCGGCGATAAATGCTCCAACGGCCGCCCGATTCGTGACGCCCAAAGCATGCGCTCGGGAGCCGGAAAGGGCAGCGGATCGGCGGCCCCCTCACTCTCAATGCAGGCGGCGACCAACGCCTCGGGCGATCCCTGCCAGCCTGCAAGCCGCGCCAGTCCGACAAGCCGCGCAGTCGACACGCCCGTGCCAAGACCGAGAAGCGTTTGCGCGCGCATCCTCACGACACCCCGCAGATCGAGCCCCAGCGACCGCAGGAACCGGCGCACCTCCACCGGCCTCAGCCCGACGCCGTGAAGGCGCAGGCCCCGGCGCTGTGGGACGTGCCAAAGACGGACGTGATCCGCGACGGGCAGCGTGATCAGCGCCACCGGGCCTCGCGCTCCGATCCGTCCCTGTATCCATTCCCCGAAATGCCCCGGCACGGAGATATGCGTCACGCGGCCGGTCATCCGATCCCGCCCGCGTTGACGCACCCGATCGACCAGGCCTCATCGGCGAAAGCGGTGATCCGCGTGACCGAGAGCGGATCGACGCGGAAGGAGAGCGCCGGAGCCTCTTGGCCGAGGGCCAGGGCCAGGGCCGCGCGCACAACGCCCGCATGGGTCATGACGGCGACCTGCCCCCCTTGCCACGCGATCTCCTGCAGGGCGGGTGCCACCCGGGCACAAAGATCGGCAAAGCTCTCGCCCCCCGGCGGCCTGTGGCGCGCCAGATCCGCGCCGGACATCGCGCCAAGATCGGGCAATTGGCCAAAGGGGATGCCCTCCCAATCCCCGAAATCCTGCTCCCACAGGCGGGCGTCGGTCGCGAAGGCAAGATCGGGCCACAGAGCGCGCGCGGAATGGACGCAGCGCAGAGCCGGGCTCGCGACGACTCGCACCGTGCCAAGCCTGTCGCGCAGCGCCCTGAGCGCACCCTGATCTGGCAGAAGCGCCCCCACATCCCGCCGTCCGGCCAAGGCGCCGCCATGATCGGCCGGCGCGTGGCGCAGCAAGATCAGCTCTGTCGGCGCCCTCTCCGGCATGGCGGTTTTTCTCCTTTCGCAACCGCGCCTTTTCTGCTTTATCTGCACGCCGGTAACAAGAGACAACAGCGCGAACCAGCCATGGCACGCATTCATCTGATCACGGGCGGCGCGCGATCCGGCAAAAGCGCCCTGGCCGAAGCGGTCACGCTAAACCTTGGAAATCACGCGCATTATATTGCCACCGCTCAGGCGTTCGACGATGAGATGAAGGCCCGAATTTCCACCCATCGCGCCCGTCGCACAGGGGTCTGGACCACACATGAGGCCCCCTTCGATCTGGCCGGAACACTGCAAGCGACCGACGACGCGCCGCGCCTGGTGGACTGCCTGACGCTCTGGCTGAGCAACCTCATTCTGGCCGATCGCGACTGGGAAGCCGAGACGCGGGACCTGCTCGCGCTGCTGCCCGCTCTCGTGCATCCAGTGGTGTTCGTGAGCAACGAGGTGGGCATGGGCATCGTGCCGGAAAACGGGCTCGCGCGGGCTTTTCGCGACGCGGCGGGGCTTTTGAATCAACGGATCGCAGCAGCAGCCGACGAGGTGACGCTGGCGGTCGCAGGCCTGCCACTAAAGGTGAAATGACATATGGAAATTCTCTCCCTCTCCGAGATCGCATCGCTGGCCGAGCACCTGCCCGCCTTCGACACCGAGGCGGCTGACGCCGCGCGCGCTCGTCAGGACAGCCTGACCAAGCCACCCGGGTCTCTGGGACGGCTAGAGGAGCTTGCGATCTTCATGGCGGGCTGGCGTGGCACGGCGCGACCGAACGTTGCCAAGGCACAGGCGGTGATCTTCGCCGGCAATCACGGCATCTGCGCGCAGGGCGTGAACCCCTATCCGCAGGAAGTCACCGCGCAAATGGTGATGAATTTCGAGCATGGCGGGGCCTCGATCAACCAGCTTTGTCGCGCGAACGGGGCCGATCTGTCGGTCGTCGCGCTCGATCTCGATCGCCCGACCGCAGATTTCACCCAAGGCCCCGCGATGAGCGAGGCCGAAACGCTTGATGCGATCAATCGCGGCATCGCGGCCGTCGATCCCGAGGCCGAAGTCCTGATCCTCGGTGAGATGGGAATCGGCAACTCGACGATCGCGGCGGCGCTGGCCTCGGCGCTGTTCGGCGCAACGCCCGCAGACTGGGTCGGCCCCGGAACCGGCTCGAACGCCGAGGGAATCCAGCGCAAGATCGCCGCGATCGAGGCCGGGCTGAAGCGCCATGGCGGCGCCTCCGCGATGGCAACGCTCGCAGCACTTGGCGGGCGTGAACAGGCCGCGATTTGCGGTGCAGTCCTCGCCGCGCGCGCCCATCGGATCCCTGTCATCCTTGACGGCTTCATCTGCACCGCCGCGGCGGCCACCCTTTACGCGGCCAATCCGCGCCTGCTCGATCATTGCCTTGTCGGGCATGTCTCGCCCGAGCCGGGCCACCGTCGCCTGCTTGACGCGATGGGCAAGAAGGCCATGCTCGAATTCGACATGCGGCTGGGCGAAGGCTCGGGGGCAGCGCTTGCACTGGGCATCCTTCGTTCGGCCCTCGAATGCCATAACGGGATGGCGACCTTTGGCGAGGCCGGGGTCAGTGAGGCATGATCGCGCGCCGCGTGACGGAGGCGCATCTCGCGCTCGTGCTGCTCACGCGGCTTCCGCTGCCGCGCCTGCGTGACCCGGTGCCGAGTATCGGCGCAGCGGCCTGGGCGTTTCCGCTGGCCGGTCTTGCGGTTGCCCTGATCGCCGCCGCGATCTTCTGGCTCGGCCTTGCGCTGAACCTGCCGCTGCCGCTCGTCGCGGGGTCTTGTCTCGCCGCACAGGTGCTCACCACCGGCGCGCTGCACGAAGACGGGCTGGCTGATTTCGCGGACGGGCTCTGGGGTGGCACCACACCCGAGCGACGCCTCGAGATCATGCGCGGCAGCCGGATCGGCAGCTACGGCACGATTGCACTCATTCTGGGCTTTGGGCTGCGCTGGCAGGCCCTTGCAGCCCTCGCCGCCCATCCCGCGATCATGTGCCTGGCTCTGGTAGCGACCGCGATGTCGAGCCGCGCCGGCGCCTCGATCCTCCTCGCAGAGCTCCCGGCCGCACGATCAGACGGGCTTGGACACAGTGCGCGCGACGCAGGAAAGGGAGCGGCGATTACTGCCGCCTTACTGGCCATGCTGCCATTCCTCGGTCTCGCCGTCTGGGCGGGTCCATTGGTCCTGCCCGCGATGTCCATCGGGACTGGCGCTGTTCTCTGGCTGGTGTCCAGACTCGCCAAAACGCGGCTTGGAGGTCAGACGGGTGACGTTCTCGGCGCGACTCAGCAACTCATTGAAATTGTAGGGCTTACAACCATCACCGCACTTGTCTTCTAACTCCGCTCCAGATTTTTTGAGCACCTCCCCGAAAATCGGACAGTGACGGAAGCTACGATCTGACGTCTGCTGGTCTCCCAGAACGAGGAGATCAGAACATGTCGAAGCGCAGGAACCATGATGCGGGCTTCAAGGCTAGCGTGGCGCTGGAAGCCGTGAAGGGCGAGCGCGCCGTGTCGGAGACCGCTCGCAGGCGAAAGCCGGCGTTGGCCGATGGATTACCTTCTACAATCACCAGCGGCCCCACGCCGTGACCTGCCACTGAACTTTCATCCAGCCGGAACCGGAGCCCTTTGGGTTGTTACGCCGATTGGCGCAGGTGGAGCAACGTAAGCATCCGGCGTAGGCCGCGGCGCGGTCAACGCGCGTGGTCACGGTCCATTTCGATGAGCTCTTGCAGGTTTTCGATCCCGAACGGAGTGAAGGCGATGACGCTGTCGTCGCTAGGGCCGTAGACCCAGATCACGCCATCTTCGGTTTCCATGTCGCTAGCGAGATCGAAGATCCGGTCGACAGTTTCGCCCAGTTCGGCTGCAACGCGGTCGATGGTCTTGACGAAATACACCTTGTTGAGCATGCATGATCATGCCGCCTCAGCGAGGGGCCGGGACTTCCAGTTCCAAGGCAGAAGTTCATGGATGCGCGAGACGGGCATGTCGGACAACCGGGCGAGAACATCGGCGAGCCAGGTCTGCGAGTCGATGTCGTTCATTCTTGCAGTGACGATGAGGGTATACATGGCGGCGGCCCGCTGCCCGCCACGCTCGGAACCCGCGAAGAGCCATGACTTTCTGCCCAGAGCCACGCCGCGCAGGGCGCGTTCGGCCGCATTGTTTGTCAGGCAGATACGTCCGTCATCGAGGAATGCCGTGAAGGCCCGCCAACGACTATCTTTCTCGAACGTGTAGTTGATCGCCTTCATGAAGAACCGATCACACCCGCATCCTCCAACAGTTCCCGATCGGGAAGATCGCGAAGGCTCTCCAACCCGAAGGCAACAAGAAACTGCTCCGTGGTGACGAAGGTATAGGGCGCACCGCGGCGTGGCGATCGTGGCCCAGTCCCGATCAAGTCGCGCGCATGCAGCCGCCCGATCAGATCACGGCTGATCTCCTTGCCGAAAATGTCCTTCAGCCCGTCGCGCGTGATCGGTTGATGGTAGGCGATAGCGGCCAGGACCGCGACGTCGAATTCACTCAGGTCCAGCAGTTGGTCCCCAACATCGGCCGCGGCGCGGATCGCAGGTGCATAGGTAACCCGCGTCCGGAACATCCAGCCACCGGCGACTTGTACAATCTCGAAGGCCCGTCCCTCCAGATCGGCGGCAAGGTCCTCGACCAGCAGGTCGACCGAGGCCCGTTGCCCCACCACGCACGCCAAGTCTTCGCGCGGCACCGGCGCGGCCGAGGCAAAGACGACCGCCTCGATCCGGCGCATCCATTCACGCCAGCGCAGCTCGGGTGGCAGGTCGAGCAACTCGCGATCCAGTTCGGGTTCAGAGCGATCCTTCGCAGACTTTGGTGGTCGCATGTCCGAACCGCGAAACCGGCTCCCACTTTCGCTGGACATGCTCATCGCTACACTCCGTAAAGCCGGAAAGTGTCCCTACCCGTCAGCTCGCGCACCGCGCCGAGGTCGACCAGCCGGTCGCAGAGCCGCCGTGCTGCGCGATCCGGCAAAGGCAAGGCCGACGGCGCCACAGCGTCCCAGGTCAGGAACATCTCGACAGCGTTCCCTGCCCCTTTGGCGCGAAGCATCGGGGCGACTGCCTTAAGATGCGCCGCCCGACGCGCGAGGTCCGCGGCCAGCCGAACGGCCTCAATCGCCGAATAGATGAGTGCGCGATGACAGGCCAGACGTAAGTCGCCGCCTTGCTTGCGCAGGTCGGCGCGTTTCAGACTCGCGGCCAGCAGCGGCACGAGATGATCCCAACCGAGTGTTTGGGCGAGGGCCGCCTCCGCCAGGATCAGCGCCGACACGTCTGCACGCGGCGCCTCCGTCAACACTGCTTCCAGCACCATTGCGGCACGGGTCACCGGCGCCCCTCTCCCCGCATCAAGCCACGTCGCGATCTGGCCCGGCTCGAAGGCTGGCAAGGCTCGAGCAAGCGACTTGATCGAAATCGACCGTTCTACTGCGCGCCGCCAGGCTAGGCAGGTTTCTCCGGCTGGTCCGGGAAGTTCGCCCGGGCGCAACAGATGCACTGTATCGCGCAACTCTCCTGCGCGCTCCGGGCCTCCAGAAAACGCGACACAAGCCTCCGCGCCAAGTAGAGCGAGCCGATCCCGCAACAAGGCTTGGGGCACCTCCGCACGTCGCAACACAAGATGCAGGTGGTTCAGCGCGGCGCCCGACAAAAACGCAACATCTTCAAGGGTTTCAGCGCGTGCAGAGGTGACCCAGGCGGGCATCCGGGGTAACGTGTCGAGGTCGCTGATGGGGTCCGGCCGGGCAAATGTCATGCCCAGAGCCTACACTTGCGCGGCGCTTTATTCCAGAAAATAGCGATCTAACCGCCCCGCCTTGCAGCATCTCACTATGTCCAATAATATTGCATTATCGGACGTAAAAATGATATGCGCAGAAACATGGTCTTCAGCTAATGTTTCATCACTGGACTCGCCCGAAATCGGCCCTCTCGTCGAGCTCGTTCGTATTTCATTGGTGGACAAGGCTTTAGCTCAAACACTGGACTCCTGACGAAATGCCAAACCAGGTTGAAGCGGACCAAATTCGAGTCGAGGTTCGTGAGACTGGCGGTGGTTCGGACGCTTCCTGGCATTTTGGCATGTTCTCTCGTCGACCTGCGCGAAACCATGTCCGGCCGAAGGCCTTCAGCTCAACGAGAGAGGTTCTACTATGAGGGAGGATGACGATCGGATTACCCTGCCCTTGCATGTCGCCGGTTCCGGCACACTCGACCGCCTGGTCGACACCGCTCGGGACTACGCCAAAGCCTCGACGTCCGAGAACACGAACAAGGCCTATGCCGCCGACTGGAAGCACTTCGCGCGTTGGTGCAGGCTGAAGGGTGCGGAGCCCTTACCTCCGTCTTCAGAAATGATCGGCTTGTATCTGGCCGACCTGGCCGCGCCGACCAACGGGTCCCCTACCCTCTCGGTCAGCACCATCGAGCGTCGCCTCTCAGGTCTGGCATGGAACTATGCGCAACGGGGGTTCACTCTCGATCGCAAGAACCGCCACATTGCTTCGGTCCTGGCGGGGATCAAGCGCAAGCACGCGCGCCCGCCAGTGCAGAAGGAAGCGATCCAGGCCGAGGACATCCTCGCAATGGTTGCCACCCTGTCGCACGATCTTCGCGGGCTACGAGATCGTGCGATCCTGTTGCTCGGCTACGCTGGAGGCCTCCGCCGCTCGGAAATCGTGAGCCTCGATGTACATAAAGATGACACGCCAGATTCCGGCGGATGGATTGAGATCATGGAGAAAGGCGCCCTCCTGACCCTCAATGCGAAGACAGGTTGGCGCGAGGTCGAAATCGGCCGCGGCTCTAAGGATCAGACCTGCCCCGTGCATGCTCTCGAGCAATGGCTGCACTTTGCGAAGATCGACTTCGGCCCTGTCTTTGTAGGGACCTC
>NZ_JAYLLH010000037.1:0-29083 GCF_035818635.1 Mesobacterium hydrothermale
GCGGCTGCAAATATAGCCTGATCTCAGAAGCGTCGGTGAACTTTGCGGTCCCCGGACGTTAATGTGACAATACCGTCGTTGGTCCTGTTCTTCGCCATGGTGTGGCTGGCGATCCAGCCCGCACGCGCGCATACGAGGCCGCCGGACTCTTATGCACGCGCGACGGCCAGGCAAATCGTTGCGGCTCAGACCGACCCGGAGGCCTTTCTGGCCCTATCGGGGGACAAGACACTTTTCTTCAATGACGATGAAACTGCGTTCCTGATGTACGCTGTGCAGGGAAAGAGCTGGGTCGTCTATTCGGATCCGGTCGGTCCAAATGCCGCGATTGAGGACCTGGCCTGGGCTTTCTGGGATGAGGCATATGACAATGCCGCGCGCCCGATCCTGTATGAGGTCAGCGAACGGTGCCTGTCGCTTTGGATTGAAATGGGGTTCAGCCTGCAAAAGATTGGCGAAGAGGCCGTGGTCCCTTTGGCGGAGTTTTCGTTGGCGGGGGGGAAGTTCAAGAAAATGCGTGCCGCCCATAACAAAGCGCTGAAAGGCGGTCTGGAAATGACCATTGTTCAGCCGCCCCACTCATCCGACTTTCTCGAAGAAATCAAATCTGTCTCGGATGCCTGGATGGGGGAGAAAAGCGCGCGGGAAAAGGGGTTTTCCGTCGGACGGTTTGACACTGACTATCTGCAGAACTTTCCCATCGCGGTCGTCAGGCGGGAGGGGCGCACTCTGGCATTTGCCAATGTCATGGCGCCGGGTGATGGATCGTGCGTCTCGATCGACCTGATGCGTTACCGGCCTGAAGAGGCGTCCGGCATGATGGAATTTCTGTTCATCGAACTCATGACCCGTTACCGGGACAGAGGCGCGCAGGAGTTCAGTCTCGGCATGGCGCCGCTGGCCGGTCTTGAGGCACGAAAGGGCGGGCGTATGTGGAACCGTTTCGGCGCGGTCCTTTTCCGCCATGGGGGGGCGTTTTACAATTTTGAAGGGCTGCGCGCCTTCAAACAGAAGTTTCAGCCGGAGTGGCGTCCCCGGTTTGTGGCTGTGCCGCCCGGTGTGACCCCCCTGGCCGCGCTGCGGGACGCGGCCTTGCTGATCGCGGGCGGTCCGCGTGGACTTATCGGAAAGTAAAGGCACCTCCATGCGAAAGACACAAAAGGGCGTATCTTTCTGGGCGGCCGTTGCCATGGGGGTCGGCGCCATGGTGGGCGCGGGCATCTTTGCGCTTATGGGCACGGCGGGGGCCATCGCGGGGAGTGCTGTCTGGATCTCCTTTGTCATCGGCGGCGGGATCGCGCTTTTGTCCGGATACTCGTTCGGCCGCATGGGCGCGCGCTATCCCGCGGCGGGCGGGTTGGTCGAATATCTGGTTCAGGGCTTTGGCCCGGGCCGGTTTTCCGGAACGATGAGCGTGATGATGTATCTCGGGGCGATTGTCGGGCTGTCGCTCGTGGCGCGCACCTTTGGTACCTATGCCGTGACGCTGATGCCGCAGGGCACGCCACAGATCATGGTGCCGGTCATGGCGGGCACTGTCGTGCTGGCCTTCATGATACTCAATCTGGGCGGGGCGCGGGCGATGGCCCGGGTCGAGACCCTGGTCGTCGTGATCAAGATGGCCGTGCTTGTGGTCTTTGCGATTGCCGGGTTGATATTCATCGACCCGGCCCAGCTTTCGCCTGCGACCTACCCCCCGACACCCTCCATCCTGTTCAGCGTTGCGATCACCTTTTTCGCGTATGAGGGGTTTCGCGTCATCACCAACGCAGCCGAAGACATGGACAACCCGGCGCGCACTCTGCCACGGGCGATCATGACCTCGATCCTTCTGGTGATGGTGGTCTATGTCGCGCTTGCGCTGTCGGTTTTCGGCAATCTGCCTCCCGAAAAGGTCATCGCCGCGCAGGACTATGCCCTGGCCGAAGCCGCCAGGCCCGCCTTTGGTCAGACCGGGTTTACCATTGTCGCGATTGCCGCCCTCTTTTCCACCGCGTCGGCGATCAATGCCGCGCTCTTTGCCGTCACCAACGTCGGCTATGAAATGGCCCGCAAAGGCGAACTTCCCCATGCCTTCGGCACGCCTGTCGGGCACAGCCGGGAGGGGCTTTTGATCAGCGGGGGGCTGATCCTCCTCATGGCGCTCTTTTTCGACCTGTCCGCCATTGCCGAGATCGGCGCCATTTCCATGCTGATGATCCATATGGTCACCCATATCGGGCATCTTCGGCTGATCCGGGAAACCGGGGCCAACCGGGGTATGATATGGGCGGCCGTTCTGGCCAATGGCGGGGCGGTCACGCTGGGGGTGTGGCACCTGATCGGCACAAAGCCGATCGTGCTATTCTGGATCCTGTGTTTTGGCACTGCCGCTTTTGTCATCGAAATGCTACTTCACAGCGCCACTGGCCGCACCATCGCGACGCGGACACCGCGCCGTGGCACGTAACCGGGTGTATCAAAGCCCCCCCTGCAACAGAATTCATTGCAGGAGCGACGTAAAAGAATCGACCTGACCATGCCGCCAATGGCCATCTCCATCCCTCATTCGCTTGACCAGATCCTGCCGTCGCTTCAGGCGCTTGGGATCTGGTCCTACTGGATCATCGGTCTGGCCGCGTTTCTGGAAGGGTTCTTCCTTGCCGGGTGGCTGGTGCCCGGAATGCTGGCCGTGGCCAGCGGCGGGATCCTGGTTCAGCAGGGTCTCATCGACTATTTCGATCTGGCCTGGTTTGTCGCAATCGGTTCGTTCCTTGGCGGCGAGGCGAGCTACTGGACCGGGGTTCTCGCGCGCAAGGGGCTGGAGCGGAAATGGGACCCGGAAAACTGGGAGCCCTATCAGCGCGCGCGCAGATTGTTTCAGCGCCGCGGCGGGGCGGCACTTGTCATCGGGCGGTTCTTTGGGCCATTGGCCGGGTTCGTGACCCTGGCCGCCGCCCTGTCGGGGATGGACCGGCGCAAGTTCGTGATCTGGAACGTTATAAGCGCAATTCCCTATGCGCTGATCGTGCCGCTTGCCGGGTATCTCTTGGGGGATGTGTTTTCAAAATTCGGGCCGCTTGCAACGCGCGCCGCGCTGTTCGGGCTGGCGGTTCTGATCGTTCTGGGCATCCTGTGGTGGCTTGTCGTCCGGGTTGAGCGTCTTTTGCCCTTCTTCTGGTCCATCCTGAAATCAATCGGGCGGGCCGTCGTCGAAAACGAGGATGTCCGGGCCTGGTCCGGGCGTCACCCGCGTCTATCCCGCTTTATCGTGAACCGGTTTGAAACGGGGCAGTTTTCAGGCCTGACGGCCACGTTGATCGGTGTTGCCGTCGCCTATGTCCTGTTCATCTGGGTCGGCGGCGCGCTTGCGTTCCTGAAAGGTGGCGCCATCGTTCAGGCCGACACGCGGCTTGCCAATCTTGTGCATGAGTTCTGGAGCCCGCTGCTCCTGAAGGCATTCACATATGTCACGGCCTTTGGCGGCGCGACCGTGATCATCGCGCTGCTTGCCGCGGCTTGTGTGTGGCTTTGGACCCGCCGCCGCGTTGACCTGATGCTGGGGCTGATCGTGGCGGTGATCGGAAATGTTCTGACCGTTTCGGCGCTGAAAGCGGTGTTTCACCGACCAAGACCCGAACTGGCGTATTTCATCGAAACCTCCGGCAGCTTTCCGTCCGGCCATTCGGCGATCTCCGTGGCGTTTTACGGGACGCTTTTTTACATCCTCTGGCGTTTGGGAAAGCTGGGGCCGATCAAGGCCGCCCTCATCGCGGCAACCATTGCGTTTTTCATCGGTCTGAGCCGGATTTATCTGATCGAACATTACCTGTCGGATGTTCTCAATGGCTGGACCGTGGGCGCGCTCTGGATGCTGATCGGTATCGCCCTTGCCGAATGGTGGAAGGAAACGCACCTGACCCCGCCCGACCCCGCCGCGAAACTGGCCGCGCCCGCCATGGTTGCCGCGCTTCTTCTGCTCGGGTTCGCGGGCTTTCACGTGGCGACATATGATAAGGCCCGCAACATCGCCGCCCTGCGGAGCAGCGACGAAACCGTGAGCGATATCGCCGCACTGTTTACCTCTGGCGCGGCCCCGGTCGAGACGGGTTCGGTGTTCGGAAACCCGTTGGAGCCGGTGAACATCATCGTTTTGGCAAAGGACGAGGCGCAATTGAACACGGCGATGAAAGCGGCAGGCTGGACAGAGGCGGAACAGCCGACGTTTGTAAATCTGTTCAGGGCGGCATGGGCCGTGATGACCAACGTCCTGGACGAAGACGCGCCCGTCACCCCGTATTTCTGGCAGGCCCAGCCCAATGATACCGCGTTTCAGAGACCGACCCCGGAGAAGACTCTTCGCAAACGCCACCACGTTCGGTTCTGGCAATCGCGCTATGTAACAGCAGATGGGCGCCGTCTGTTTGTCGGCGCGGCCAGCTATGACGATGGAATGGACTGGCAGCTCCTGCATCACATCGATCCGAATATCGACGCGGAGCGCGATCAGATCGTGTCCGATCTGACCACGGCAGGGGTCGTATCCAATACCCGGCTGATGCAACTTTCAAAGGCGCGGCTGGGCAACTCTGTCGCTGGAGACCCCTGGTTCACCGATGGGAAATCGGCGGTGCTGACGTTGCGCTGAGGCTGGACAATCGGGGAAATCTGACGCCTCATCGTAGGAGTGCGCCCGACTCCCCGATATGCGTGTGACACGAGGCCGGGCGACGCGGATATTGGGAAAGGCGGTCTCCATGCTCTGTTCCATCGCTATTCTTGCCGGGCTACTACCCTTTTGCGACCCGCCCCCGCCGCGCGCCGTTGGCTATGTCGAGGGCGAATATATTCTTGTGGCACCGATCGAGCTTGCCCGTATCGAAACCCTCGACGTCGCGCTTGGGGATCGGGTTGAGGCCGATCGGCAATTGGGCACGCAGGAAGCGCGCGATGCCCGGCTCGCCGTTGCCGAGGCGGACGCCGCCGTTGCCCGGGCAAAGAGCGAGCTCGCCGACCTGACACAAGGCGCGCGCGCCGCCGAGATCGATGTCGCACAGGCCGGGGTTCAATCGGCCAAGGCCACACGAGCGGAAGCAGAGCGTGAGTTTGCCCGCGTCGAGGATCTGTTCACCCGCGGTGTCGCCTCGCAGGCGCAGTTCGATACGGCCCGCTCCGCCTTGCAGACCGCCCAGGCCAAGGAACGGGAGGCCAACGCCCGGCTGGATGTTCTGCGCCTGCCCGCACGCCCCGATCGCATTGCCGCCGGGAAAGCGGCGGTGGCACAGGCCACCGCCGCGCTGGACACAGCAACCTGGCGGTTGGAACAGCGCCGCCTTGTTGCGCCGGTCGCCGGTGAGATCACCGACATCTATCGCCACGTGGGGGACTTGTCAGGGCCACAGGCGCCCCTTCTGGAACTGCTTCCAATTGGTGGCGTGTCCGTGCATTTTTTCCTGCCGGAGGCGTCGTTTTCCAAAGTAGCGGTCGGGGATCGGCTGTCCGTGGCGTGTGACGGATGCGCGGCGGGGCTGAGTGTTATAGTCAGTTCCATTGCCGACGCACCCGAGTTTACCCCGCCGGTCATCTATGCGCGGGAGACCCGGCAAAAACTGGTCTATCTCGTGCGGGCGCGGCCTGACCCGGCCTCGCGCGCGCTCAAACCCGGTCAGATTGTCGATGTGCAACTCCCGCAGGTCGGGGAATGAACGCGGTAGAGGTTTCCGGCCTGACCAAGCGCTATGGCGGGAGGGCGGTTGTCGACAATGTGGCGCTGACGATCGAAGAAGGGCGCATTGTTGGCTTTCTGGGGCCAAACGGATCGGGGAAGACGACGACGATCCGGATGATCTGTGGCCTGCTCACGCCGGATGAAGGCTCCGGCTGCGTGCTGGGCCGGGACCTGGTCGATGAGGCTGCGGATATCCGGCGCGAAGTCGGCTACATGACGCAGAAGTTTTCCTTTTACGAAGACCTGTCGATCGAGGAAAATCTGCAATTCGTTGCCCGTCTTTATGATCTGCGCCCGGTAAAGACGCATGTTGAACATGTGCTGGACGAGCTTGGCCTTACCGCGCGCCGACGCGATCTTGCCGGTACGCTGTCGGGCGGCTGGAAACAGCGCCTGGCGCTTGCGGCCTGTGTCATGCATCGGCCAAGGCTCTTGTTGCTGGACGAACCGACCGCCGGGGTCGACCCGGAAGCGCGGCGGGAGTTTTGGGACCATATCCATGCGCTGGCGGCGGGCGGTGTCACGGTCCTGGTCTCGACCCATTACATGGACGAAGCGGCGCGCTGTCACCGGATCAGCTATATCCTGAATGGCCGGTTGCTGACGCAAGGCACCCCGGCGGGGATCATCGCCGATAGCGGGCTGGTCGCGGCGGACCTGATGGGCGAGGGGCTGGAACCGGTCGCAGAGGTGCTCAAGGAAACCCCCGGGATTGCGCAGGCCACGGTGTTTGGCGATCAGTTGCACCTTGTCGGGCGGGATGCAGAAAGCCTGCAGTCGGCGGCGCGGGCGGCGGCGGAACACCATGACCTGACCTTGCGCCCCGCAACGCCAAGCATCGAGGACGTCTTCATCGATCTCGTTGAACGCGACAGGCCGGCGCAATGAGACGCGCACGGTTTTCCCCCCGGCGCTTTGCCGCCGTGTTGGTCAAGGAAGTGCTGCAGATGCTGCGCGACCGGATAACCTTTGCGATGATGATCGGTGTGCCGATCATGCAGCTTGTCCTGTTTGGGTATGCGATCAACAACGATCCCAAACACCTGAGCGCAGCGCTCGTGGCCGCCAGTCAGGACAGGTTTACCCGCGCCATCGTCACCACGCTGGAGAACACCGGGTATTACCGGTTCGAACACGTCACCAACAGCGCCAAAGACGCCGACCGGTTGCTGGCGCGTGGTGCGGTGTCCTTTGTCGTGATCGTGCCGTCCGACTTTTCGCGACGGGTCGTTTCGGGCAACAGGCCGCAAATCCTGATCGAGGCCGACGCAACCGACCCGGCCGTTTCCTCCGACGCGATTTCGACCCTTGGCACCGTCGCGCAGACGGCACTGTCGAGGGCGCTTGGCACGGACGCGCTGGACACGGGCCCGCCCGGGCAGCTCGATATCGTGGTGCAGAAGCGGTATAATCCCGAAGGCATCACCCAGTTCAACATCGTGCCGGGGCTTTTGGGCGTCATCCTGCAAATGACCACGGTCATGCTGACCGCATTCGCCGTCACCCGCGAAACGGAACGCGGGACGATGGAAAACCTGCTGGCGCTGCCCGCGTCGCCGCTGGAAATCATGCTGGGCAAGGTCGTTCCGGCACTCGGCATTGGCGCGGTGCAGGTTTTTATCGTCCTGACCAGTGCAAAGCTCCTGTTCAACGTGCCCTTCGTGGGCAGCCTGGGTTTGCTGCTGTTCGGGGTGTTTCTGTTTGTTCTGGCGCTGATCTTTCTGGGCTACACGATCTCGACCTTTGCCCGGACCCAGATGCAGGCCATGCAGCTGACGTTTTTCTTTTTCCTGCCGTCGCTGCTTTTGTCCGGGTTCATGTTTCCATACCGCGGCATGCCGCTCTGGGCGCAATGGCTGGGCGAGATTTTTCCGTTGACGCATTTCAACCGGATGATCCGTTCCGTCATGCTCAAGGGCGCGGATGCGCAAGGTGTATCCGGGCCGCTTTGGGCCCTTGGCGCCTTTGCCTTGATCTTTGCGCTTGCCGCGTTGCTCAGGTTTCGCAGAACGCTCGACTGATCGGGGTGACGGGCGGAGGTCAGGGCAGGTCGTCTGGCGGGGGACGCCGACGCGTGAGCCAGCCAAGCCGATAGAACACGAAGACCATGATCCCGGCGGATCCGAGCATCAGACCAAGCGCGTATTCATAGCCAAAGCGCCAGCCCAGCTCCGGCAGGTTCCAGGGCGACGCGCGATCAAAGTTCATCCCGTACAGCCCGGTGATAAAGGTCATCGGGATGAAGATGGTCGAAATGATCGCCAACAGCTTCATCACCTCATTCATCTTGTTCGACAGAGTCGACAGGTGCAGATCGATCAGCCCCTGTGCCACTTCGCGGTAAACCTCGACCATGTCGAGCGCCTGAAATGCGTGGTCGACACAGTCGCGGAAATACGGATGCATCCACACCTCTACATGGGGTGTACCGTCCTTGAGAAATCCGCTCAGCGCATCGCGCAGCGGCCAGATCGCGCGCCGTATCCCCAGCATATCGCGCTTGAGCAGGTGGAGCTCCTTGACCGCGTCCTCGGTGCTCTGTTCCAGGATGATCAGTTCCAGTTCTTCCATCCTGTCGCCATAGGCCTCAATCAGTGGAAACCACAGATCCAGCACCGCGTCGACAAGCGCGTATGTCAGATATCCCGCGCCGGACCGTATCCGTCCCTTGCCCGCCGAAAGGCGCGCGTGGATCGGGTCAAAACAGCCGTCGGCGGTTTCGCGGAGGGTGAGGACAAAGCCATCGCCGAGGAAGAGGGCAAGCTGTTGCGACCGGAACGGCAACCGCTTTGTCGGAATGCGCAGGAATGTCAGGACATCGGTGTCGGTGATCAGGGATTTGGGCCGCTGGTCTGTCTGGAACACTTCGGCAATGGACAGATCGCTCAGCCCGAGAGAGCGGAGAATGCGCGCAATCCCGTCGCTGTCAGAGAGGCCGGTGATCTCTATCCACCGGGTCTTTCCCTGTTCATGCGGCACGATCCCGTCATGGACGACACAGCTCGCCTCATCAAAGATCCGCGTGGTGACGCAGGTCTCGGCGGCGTCTATGGGTTTTTCGATATCTGTCGGCGGGGCCCCGATACGCGGCGACCGTTTCTCCTGCCACAGGGTATGAAGTCTTTGCTCGATTTCATTCAGTTTCACGGCTGCCGATCCTCCCAAGCCTGTCGCCAACGTGCGGCATGGCGGGTTTGTGATGCTTTGACTGGGTCAGGTTACTTGTGCCCCATTATATGGCCACTCTTCCTCTAACTCGGTAGTATTGAAACCATGACGTTCGATTTTGCTTCATATCTGCCAAGCCTCGACCCCACCAGCCTGACTGGCGCGTTGGAATTGGCGGTGATCTATTTCCTGATTGGACAGGTCGCCGCGCTCATCATAGGCCGAATGTTTCGGTTCCTTGTCCGTCATGATACCGAAGGCCGCGTCGATCGGATGACGGCGACATTCCTTAAACGTATCGTCCAGGTGCTCCTGTGGGTGTTCATCCTGACACTTTACACCAAAACGATTCCGGCACTCGACAAACTGGGCACAGCCCTCCTGGCAAGCGTTTCGATTGCGTCTGTTGTGATCGGACTTGCGGCGCAAAATACCCTGTCAAACCTGATCGCTGGAATTAGCCTCGTGATTTACCGTCCGTTTCGGCTGGGCGACCGAATTCAGATCAACGCGCCCACCGGTCTTGAGACAGGTATCGTCGAGGATGTAACACTGGGTTACACCCGGCTGAAAACCTATGATAACCGGCGGATCGTGCTGTCCAACAGTCTTGTGTCCAACCAGATCATGGTCAATCTGACATCGGTAGAGCCGCGGGTGATGGCGCTTGTCCCTATCTCGATCGGTTATGAAAGCGACATCGACAGGGCGCGCGCTATTGTTCTGGACGTGGCCGCGCAACATCCTTCGGCGGAGGAGGTGGTAGGCTGTCCGGTGACATTGCTCAATGCTTCCAGCGTGGACATGACCCTTCGCGTTTGGTGCAAGGATGCCGGTGAGGCCGCAGGGTTTCGAAATGACATGCTGGAAAGCGTCAAGAAACGTTTTGACAAAGAGGGCATAGAAATTCCGTTTGCCTATCAGAACGTGGTTCTCAAAGGGGGATCAGACCAGTCCCCAGAGAAAGACAAAGACCGACAGGACCAATAGTGCAATGATTCCGATCATGAGCCGCTCGGACCATTTGTAACGCGATCCCTCATTTACCTCATCCGAGATCATTCGGCGGGTGACTTCGTACCGGATGGTGACAAGGATCAGCAAGACACCTGAAAGGGCGATCAGTGACGGGGCAAACCAGTCCTTTGTCGTGCCGGTCGCCGCCAGTTTTTCAATCAGAAGCCCAAAACCCGCAATCGACAAAACCGTGCGCACCCAGGCCAGATAGGTCCGTTCATTTGCGGATTTGTCATTGAACCGGTTGATCATGGTTTCCGACCTGCTTTCCCATGCACTGCGGCGACCGGCATAACAGCATGTCAAGACCACAGACAAGCCGCCGCCGGTTACCCGGCGGCGGCACGTTCCCGCCTTGCTGCTATAGCTGGGGGGGAGAGGCGGGAAAAGCCCGGCCAGGCGGCGAAGGCCCCTTGGCCAGGCGAGGTACGTCTTAGTCAGCGGCTTCGGCGCCACCGGCATCCTTGTTGATCTCAAGCGTCAGCGGCTTGAAGCCTTCAGCCTTCAGTTCGACAGTAAACAGCTTGGCATTCTGGCTTGTCAGATAGATCGAGTTCGGGTTGGCCCGGAAGTGCCCCGGAAGACCGCTGTCATCGAAATGGATACGGGCATCCCCATTGGCCGGAACGCTGAAGCTGTCCAGAGCCTTGAAGTAGGCTTCCTTGGTGCCGAGGTCCTTGTCGGTGATGGTGTAGTAGACCGAGAAGTTTTTCAGGTCTTGCCCCGTAGTATTGACGACCTGAAGCTCCAGGTGATCCGTGGCGTCCTTTTTGGCGGCGTAGTTGTAGTTATCCTCAACAAGCGCCTCTTTCACAGTGAAAGGCGTTGCCGCGCCATCCGTCGCGATCGGATCCGTGGCGGCAAAAACCGGATTGTCATCCTTGAGGTCGTTCATGCCATCGCCGTCCGTATCGGCATTCATTGGATCGGCATGGATCAGCGGTTCTGCCGTATCGGGCACGCCGTCACCGTCGGTATCCGTCGCGGCAAAAGCCGGCATTGCAGCGGTGATCGAAACCGTGGCGAGAAGGGCGAAGAACGAAGTTTTGGTCAGGGGTTTCATCGTCAGTTACTCCTTTGTCAGACGATTGGCGTTGATCGGGCGGGCCAACATCAGAGCGGCCAGCCCAAGGGAAGTGAAAAGGATCCAGAGGAAATCGCCCCTCTTTTCGACCAGGATCGGGCCGAGGGGTTTGCCGGTATAGCTGTCCTTGATTCCCAGGACGGCGAAGGAAAACCGTTCGAAATGCTTGGTGACGGAGGCCGCTTCAATTCCGTTTCGAATGGTTTCGAACCCGGCATATCCGGCCTTGATGCGGTTTTGCTCGGCCTTGGGAACGTGCAATTGCTTGAACACGCCTCCTGCGACCTGGTTGTCGGGGTCCAGTGTGTCGCCGACCTGTGGGGCGACCAGAACAACCAGAAGCCAGAGGGCAAAAGACAGCAGGAGTGCATTGGCAGGGCTCTTCGCCCACAGAGTCAGAACAAAGGTGAGGCTGTAGAAAACCATCACATAGGCCGACGCGGTTACCCAGACGATCGCAATGCGCCCCAGATCAGCGAGCTGAAGCCCAACGCCCGACGTCAACTGAAGCGTGACGGCGGCCAAGCCAAAGACCGCGGCCAGCCCGAGCGACAACAAAGCGACACCGGAAACATACTTGCCCGCCAGAAACTGCCAGCTTTTCACAGGGCGGGTCATGATAAGTGCCAGCGTCTGCCGCCCGCGTTCACTGACAGCGGCCCGGAAACCGGCAAGGATGCCCAGCACCGCACCAATGATCTCGATCTGTTCGATTGCGCCGCGCAGAAGCTTCAGCGGGTAGAACTCGGGGGCGGCGATGCCATCGAGCGATTTACCCAACGCCATCAGAGTTGCCTTTGCGTCGTTGTAGGTCGTCACATCATTGGCAAGGGCAATCGCGCCGGTAACCAGTGAGGTCAGCGCGGCGAGAGCGATGAACCCGATGACGATCAGGATGAAATGGTCACGCCGCGCATCCGCTAAATCCTTGGCTGCGATGGCGCGAACCGGGTGGTTGAGGAACTCAGACATCGAACTCTCCACGGGTGAAATTCATGGTCATGACAGACCGCGTCGCAAAGACCGTCACGCCGATAAGGGCGATCAGGAGATCAGGAAGCGGTGGCACCAGTGAATGGGACATGGTTGTCGCCGGCAGGTAGTCGAGGAGACCGGCCGAGAGGAACTTGAAGCTCTCAGCCAGCGACAGCGGCCCGATGAGCCAGCCGCTCCAATGAAAGAATGCGGTATCCGGAGGCGGCGCCAGGGCCGAGATCGGGTTGATTGCGGCCGTCGGGTGGATGTTGGCGGTCAGCGACGGCAAAATGAACGTCACTGTCAGCCAGATCGTGACCGGGACCAAAAGCCCCACGGATTCAGAGCGCGCCCGCGCGGCTGTCCCCAGGGCGATCAGACCGAACAAGATCATGTAGCCATAGGCAAGCACGAAAAACAGGAACAGCTTGGCCCAGCCGCCAATGCTCAGGCTGACTTGTGGCAAGATCAAAAAGGTGAGTGTCGCAATCGCCGCCGCGATTCCCATCAGGACGCCGTTTGTCGCCAAAAGGGCTCTGATTTTGCCTTGCAGGTAATCTGCCCGGCTCAACGGGCGCGAACCGATCAGCGGCACGACACCGGATTTGCGATCGGACGCGATGAGTTGATAGCCTATCACGATCGCTGCAAGTGCCCCGATCAGGCTGACATAGATTGACATGTTACGCATCAGGGAAAGCGGCGAAACGTCATGCACCGGGTTTGGGGGTATCGGCTGATTTTGCGATGTCAGGTAGACAACCGCATCGTTGTAGATCGAGTTGACCGTCGTCGTCGCGGACCAGCCGAGGTAAGCCGAAACCATGACCAGAACCACAAACAGTCCGGCCAGCAATGCGACGGTGCGTTCACGAAAGATGTAGAGGACGGATTGACGCGCAACGACGCGCCCCGGCGAGGCGGCGAGAAGGGAGAGGTCGGACATTACGCGGCCTCCCCGGATGCGCTGTCCGGAACGACGGACAGGTAGAGCTCTTCGAGAGAGCTGTCATCGCCGAAACGCTCCGTCACTTTTTCCATTGTGTCGTTGAACACAAGCCGCCCGTGATTGAGCACACCAATCGAGGTGCAGGTCTTTGCGATTTCCGAAATCAAATGGGTATTCATGAAGATCGTCATGTCCCACTCGGCATTGAGGCGTACAATCAGATCGCGCAGCATTTTCATGCCCATCGGGTCCAGACCGGAGGAGGGTTCGTCCAGGAACAGGACAGACGGGCGATGCAGGATGGCCTGCGCGAGGCCGACGCGCTGGCGCATGCCCTTGGAAAAGGTGCCAACACGCCGGTCGGACAGATCCTCGATCGACAGAAACTCCAAAACCTCTGTAACCCGATCGGCAACATCCTCCAGTCCGGAGAGCTGTGCAAAGAAGTTCAGGTTTTCACGCGTGGTCAGCGTGTCATAGAGGCGCACGTTTTCCGGAACATACCCTATTTCGCGGCGCACCTTCAGGGGATCCCTGACGATGTCGTGCCCGGCGACCCGAGCCGTCCCCGATGTGGGCTGTGCCAGGGTCGTCAACATGTGGATCGTGGTGGTTTTGCCGGCGCCGTTGTGCCCGAGAAAGCCAAAGATCTCACCCGAGTTGACGGTCAGATTGACGTCTCTCACGGCGTCGAAGTCACCGAACCTCTGGCTCAGGCCGCTGGTTTGAATTGCTGCATGTGTCATCCTGTTTGTCCCTAAAGCGGGGCGGCCTTGTTGCCGCCTCATCCCGGTATGTGGACGCACAATTCCCGATTTGGCTGTTCTGGTTCTTACAAGTTTGTAAGACCGCTTCTCTGTTGGGACAGATCGGGCTAGAACGCCGCGGTCGGGCACTGGATCGATCTCTGGCGTTTCGCGGTTCGACGTGATGACGCGGATTCAAAAAGCGGAAACCTGAACATGCTCTATCTGGCTGGACTCGCACTGACCATGTCGACCGGATTGCTGTTGGTGCATCTGATCAGCATCGGGCTTGCACTGCCCCGGCTCAAAAAGAGCCGCCCCGACTGCCCCCCGCCCGTGGCCGCGCCGCGCGTAACGGTGCTGCGCCCGTTCAAGGGACTTGAATACCGCCTGGAGGAAACGCTTGGCTCCAGCCTGACGCTCGACTATCCCGACTATCAGGTGTTCTTCTGTGTGGATGACGCCAATGATCCCGCCGTTCCGCTTGTCCGCCGACTGATCGACGCTCACCCGGATGTAGAGGCAAAGCTGCTGATCGGGCGCGATACGGGCGGGCGCAATCCCAAGATCAACAATCTGATGAAGGGGTGGCGCGCCGCTGATGGGGCCTATGTCGCGATGGCCGACAGCAATATCATCCTGCCGCCCGATTATCTGTCCCAGCTTGTATCACGGTGGGATGACACGACAGGCCTGGTCAGTTCTCCGGCCGCGGGCATTGATCCCCGGAATTTCGGGGGCGCCGTCGAGTGCGCCTTTCTCAACGGGTATCAGGCCCGCTGGCAGGCCGCCGCGGATCAGCTTGGCATGGGATATGCGCAAGGCAAGACCCTGTTCTGGAACCGCGATTTCCTTGACCAACGGGGCGGGCCACAGGCCCTTGGCGACGCCATCGCGGAGGATGCGGCATCGACCATTCTCGTGCGTGGGGCGGGGCTGCGCGTGCGGCTGACCCGGGCGCCATTTGACCAACCCATAGGCGCGCGCCGCTTTGCCACGATCTGGAAACGACAGGTCCGCTGGGCCATTATCCGGCGGGTGGCCTTTCCGGGCCTGTTCCTGGGCGAACCGCTGACCAGTGCCGCTCTGCCGCTGCTCCTGTTCCTGTTCGGCATT
The DNA here is from genome assembly GCF_035818635.1 of Mesobacterium hydrothermale. NCBI lineage: Bacteria > Pseudomonadati > Pseudomonadota > Alphaproteobacteria > Rhodobacterales > Roseobacteraceae > Mesobacterium > Mesobacterium hydrothermale. The sequence continues at coordinate 14,763 of NZ_JAYLLH010000037.1, forward strand.
GCCGCCTTGGGGATGTCCCTCTGGCTCGGCCTATTGTTCGCGGCGCTCTGGTACGGGGCGGAATGGGGGCTGACCCGCGTCGCGGGGTGGCCTCTTTCACTGGAAATCATTGCCGCCAGCCTGTGCCGTGACGCGATGATCCCCCTTCTTTGGGGGATAGCCTGGACGCGCAGCTCCTTTGACTGGAAAGGCAATACCGTGGGCGCCCCAGGGGGGGGACAGCCATGATCACGCCGGATCAGGCGATGCAGGTCCTGCAAAGTCACGGGCTGTGGATCCTGGCGCCGATTGCCGTTCTCGAAGGGCCGATCATCACCGTGATCGCCGGCTACCTGGCGCATCTGGGCGCGTTCAGCCCTGTTTCCGCTTATATCATCGTGGTTTTGGCCGATCTCGTCGGGGATGCGGTCTTCTATCTGTTCGGTCGCAGCGGGATCGGCTGGCTGTCCCCGCGCTGGCGAAACAGGCTGGGGCTGCGGCAGGAGCGCCTTGCAAAGTTGCGGGATCATTTTCAGGCCCAGGGCGGGCGGACACTCATCCTGGGAAAGCTGACCCATACACTGGGCGCGCTGGCGCTTGTGGCTGCGGGCATGGCGCATATGCGATTTGTGCCCTTCCTGTGGTACAATTTCATTGCGACCCTGCCAAAGAGCCTTGTCTTTCTTATGCTCGGCTACAGCCTGGGGCTTGCCTACAAACAGGTAAATGGCTGGATTTTCTGGGGCTCCCTCGTGCCACTTGTCCTTGTCGCTGTCTGGGCGGCCAGTCATTTCCTGCGCAGGGGGCGTCGCGAATGAAACCGGAGCAGGTCGTTCGCGTCAGTTGCATAATCCCGGCCTATAACGAGGGCGCGCGTATCGGCGCAGTCTTGAGGGCGGTTTCTGACCATCCACTTGTGGATGAGGTTCTGGTGATCGACGATTGCTCACAGGATGACACAGCCTCTGTCGCGGAAAGTTTCGCCGGGGTGACCCTGATCCGGCAGGCGCAGAATGGCGGAAAGACCCGCGCCCTTCTTCGCGGGTTTGACGCAATGGACGGAACCCATGCCCTGTTGCTGGACGCCGATCTCATCGGCCTGACGCCGGATGACGTCTCTGCTCTGATCACCCCGGTTCTGAGGCGCGAGGCGGGTGTCACGATCAGCCTGCGAGGCAATGCGCCGGGGCTGTGGCGGGCAATCGGGCTTGACTACATATCCGGGGAGCGCGTGCTGGCCCGTGATCTCCTGCCGTCACCGGATGATCTGGCGCGGCTTCCGGCATTCGGGTTCGAAGTGTTTCTCAATGAGAAGATCGTGGCGCGAAACATTCCGATCAGGGTCGTGCCATGGCCAGGCGTCAGGAGCCCGGCAAAGGAAGCCAAGCATGGCCTTTGGTCGGGTCTCAAGGCCGATATCGGGATGATGCGCGATATCTTTCGCACGGTGCCGGTCCATCGGCTCATAAGACAGATACTGGCAATGCGGCGTTTGAGATCCTGACGCGTCTGGCGCTCAGCGATTGATCTCGGTCCTCGGGCGGGAACCACGCAACGTCAGACAGGCGCGAAGGCCTGGTTTGTTGTCAGAGAGTTCCAACGTACCGCCATGAAGCTCCGCTATGGCGTCTACAAGGCTCAGGCCGAGGCCGGTGCCCGGTTGATTCCTACTGCGATCCAGACGGTAGAACCGGCGTTTGACCTTTTCCAGTTCGGGCTCCGGAATGCCGGGGCCATTGTCGGATACGCAAAGACGGATCCCGCCCGCGAGCGGTGTCACCTCGACAGTGATCCGTGTTCCAGCGGGAGAGTGGCGCAGCGCATTGTCGGCAAGGTTGACCAAAGCCTGAGTGACAAGTTCCGGATTCAGGTTTGCCAGCAGTTCTGTCCCTTCTGAATTCAAGGCGATGCTCTTTTCGGCGTCTTCAGCAACCGGGCTCAGCATTTCCACCACATTGGCAGCGATCTGCTGAACGTCAGCCGCTTGTGTTTCCAGCGTCAGGTTGCCGGTTTCCAGTTGCGCCAATTGCAGAATGGCATCGAACGTTTCCGACATGCTCTGGACGCTGACCAGAGACCTGCCGATGGCCTCCCGGGTGTCGGGATCGATATCATCGCGCAGGGCCAGTGGTTCAAGCCAAAGCCTTATTCTCGTGAGCGGCGAGCGAAGATCATGCGCGATATCCGCTGATACCTGTGTCAGTCGTTCGACATTTTCCTGGAGCTTTCCAAGCATCTGGTTCAGGCCATCTGCCACCTCTGACAAATCATCGCTTTCCTTTTCCTGCCCCTTGTAGCGCGCCGAGAGATCGCCCGCGCTGACCGACCTCAAGACCTCATTCAGTTCCTCGACGCGGCGCGCGTTTCTCCGGGCTGAAAAATAGGCCAGGGAAACCGTGATAAGGAATGCGATCGCAAGGCCCCAGGCAACGGATTGCATCATTACTTCCTGGCTATCCGCGATCCATTGCTGATCACGCGCCACGACGATCCATCCCGCGGGTGTTCTTATACCGTGGCCGAAATACAGGTCCCCCTGATGATCTGCCGACCGGGGCACAAGGTCAGCGTCCGTCCCGATGCGCAGAATTACATTCCCGGAAGCGGGACGAAACACACGCATGTTGCCGGTGGAATTCGCCCCTCCGGCCGGTGCGAAATAGTAGAGATTGGAAAAGTCTTCACCAAACGCGGCGGCATGGCGGATTTGTTGTTTCAGTTCTGCTTCGCCGCTTGTTTGCAGTTCAGCGGACAAGGCCTTTGCTTCCAACTCGGCGTCGCGAAACAGGCGCGCCTTCAACTCGTCGCCGATGACCACCCACGCCACGCCCCCCGCGGCAACTGACGACAGAGCAAAAACAACGGAAAGGCGAAGCGCCAACCCCATTGCAGATGGCAGGCGCAGGCGCAAAAGACCGTTCATGCCTGAAGCACATAACCAACGCCGTGCAGAGTGCGCAACATTGGCTGGTCAAAGGGTTTGTCGATCTTCGTCCGTAGCCGACTGATATGGGTCTCGACAACGCTGGTCTTGGGGTCGAAATGGATGCCCCAGACGGCATCCAGCAACATTGTCCTGGTCTGGACGCGCCCGGGGCGTTCCATGAAGTATCTCAGCATCAGAAATTCCCGTGGCTGCAGCTCGATCCTCTGACCCTCACGCGTGGCTGTTCGGGTAATGAGATCCAGATGAAGTGGCCCGACTTCAAGTTCTGTCACCTCGGATTGGAGTTTCGGTCGCCGCGCTATTGCGGAAATCCGGGCAGTCAGTTCAGCCATTGCAAAAGGTTTCACGATGTAGTCATCCGCGCCTGCGCCCAACCCATCGACCTTGTCATTCACCGAGCCGAGCGCCGTCAGCATGATGACCGGCGCTTCGATCTGTGCGCTCCGCAGGGACTTGACCAAAGACAGGCCATCCAGACCGGGCATCATCCTGTCCAGAATAAACAATTCATATCCGCCGGACATCGCCTGAGCGAGCGCGGCACGCCCGTCGGTCAGATGGTCAACGGCATGCCCCTCGCCGACAAGCCCTTTGCGAATGTACTCGCCTGTGTCCTGATCATCTTCTGCAACCAGTATCTTCATTGGCGTTCATACTCTCTCGTTCGGGTGCGTTCTAACGCACGACGTCGGGCCGGCTCAAGGCCGACCCGACTCCGGGGGAGGGTTCAAATCAAAGCGGTGGCGCGTTAGCCTTCGTCGGACTCCGAACCCTCTCCCTCATCGTTTTCGCCGTCGTCTTCATCCTCGGCGCTGGCCAGCATTTTGCCAAGAACCGTGCCCGCGTCGGCGTCGATCTTGACCAAGGTGGGTTGTCCGTCCGCACCGATGACCATGGCCTCATAGACGCCTTTGCCGTTTTCATCGTTGAAACCGATGGCGGCCAGTGTGCCCGGCACTTCTTTCAGCGCGATCTGGCTGGCCTGGTCGAGGGAGACCTTTGCCGCCTGGAACATCTGCGCTTCGGTCATCGCGTCGTTCGTTTCATTGCTGGTTCCGGCATTGGCTGCCAGACCTGCGCCTGTGACACCGATTGCGGTTACGATGGTTGCAAGGATCAGTTTACGTTGCATGTCTGCTCTCCTTTGAGTGTCGAAGGCACCCCATTGGCGCCTGATGTCATAGGAGTTGGGCCCTGGATGGCATGAAGTCCTGTCCGAAAATTTACAGCTTCGTAAGGCGCTGATCCGGACAGGTTTCTACAAAATTTCTTCAGCCAGTCTTTCGATGGTAGGACCTGTGCGCACGAAGGGGGTGAAAAACGGCAAGATTTCATGAAAGTGAGGTAGAGGAGAGGTGGTCCCAGATTTTAGACCCGTGAGGTGCCCCTTGTATCCTAGACAGCTGCCTGTTTCAGTTTGAGCTGTCTTTCTTCGAAGTCAACCAATGCCGGCAACACATGCAAAGCTTGTGCGAGAGGGGGCGACAGCATGCCGGTTTTTACGTATGATACCTGTTTAAGAACATTGTTCATGCGCCGGGAACGGAATTCATGCCATCGGACCAGCAGGTACTTTTTTCGGGCTCGAGAACCGTTTTTCAGGAGCGCCGCCTTCCTGAGACCGCCACCTTGGCAGGCTACAGCGCATTGATTGACGCCTACAGATTAACTGTGCCACTGCCCCGCAAACTTTCGGCAACCGGGAACCATCACCGGGTCGTTGAGGATGAGGTTTGGCGCATCCTGACGCCGCGCCACGCCCCGAGTGAAGACCTGGATGGCCACCTCACCTTCGCTCTCAAATACGAAGGGCTTGATCTTGCCGTCCTCGCGAAGCTGTTCGCTGCCACCGGGCCTGACGGCATTGTTGACATCGTGCGCAAAAAGCCGACCGGCAGCGACGCAAGGCGCATCTGGTTGGGACTGTTGCATTAGTCATCTTAGACCGTTTTTGGCTTCGCAAGGTATTTTATCACGCGGCCGCGAAGAGTTGGGTGATGAACTGGATCTCGCCTCTGACCCCTGCTTGTTTGTGATGGACGTGGCCGCGTTTGATGGTCCTTATCGTCTCGATCCCGCTCAGGGTTGCCCTGGCCGCTCGCAAGGATCGAAAGCTCTGACGGTAGCCAAGGAGGCGTTTCATGGCTGCATGATCGCTCTCGATCAGATTGTTACGCCACTTTCTGTCGATATGCCGGATACTTTCAAAATGCGGATCGTAGCGATGGTTGATCTCGCGAATGACCCGGGCGTATGCCGGGGCTTTGTCTGTCACAATGATGACCGGCCGGTGCAGGCGCACACGCTCAATCGCCTTGTTCAGAAAGGCCTTTGCCGCCTTCGCATCCCGTCGTGCGGTCAGACGGAAGTCGATCATTTGCCCGTTTGCGTCGATGGCACGCCAGAGGTAGCGCCACTTGCCGCCGACGCGGATATAGGTTTCATCTACGTGCCAGTCCACGCTGGCCCGGCGCACGTGTTTCTTGGACCGTTTGGTGATCTCCGGACCAAACTTTTGGACCCAACGATAAACCGTCGATCGATCAACAGTCACGCCGCGCTCGGCCAGCCGATCCACGACATCCTGGTAGGACAAGGGATAGCGCAGGTACCAGCGCACCGCGCAAAGGATCATGTCTCGTTGGAAGCGATGGTGCTTGAACGGCGATTGGCGCGGCATGATGGTCCTCCAAAACGCCGAACCTCACCAAACAGACCAAATAATGCAACAGTCCCCCCTATTCTGCACTCTCCCGGAATCGACCCCTAGAGGCTGGTTTTGCTGATTTTGAGACGCGCTGCGGCCTCGCGGACGTTCAATCCATCACTGATATGGGTTTTGGCTTGCTCGAGTTTTTTGGGTGTGACCACTGGCTTGCGCCCGCTTTTTTTGCCGCGAGTTGCGGCGGCCTTCAATCCGGCCTGTGTGCGCTCGACAAATCGGAAGAACCTCCGGCCTAGTAGCGATTGGCCGGACTTTACTCCGGCCTATTCGGAACTGAACCTGTGAACCAATGGCCCGGTGAGGTTCCAGCATGTGAGTGCTGCGTGTCGAACGAAGCTAAGCGGATGCTAGGCGCTCCAACGCTCCCCTCAAGGGCATCGCGCGAACGCCGCCTTGCCCTGGCGCATCTTTCTCATCAGCATAGACGAGGATCCGTTCCGAAATTTCCAACTCTTCGGCTGCTACGTGAAACCCGCGCGTGACTTTCGGCGAGGTCGTCCGCTTGATTTCGATGCCCCAAACCTGGCCTTGAGGGAGTTTCAAAACCAAGTCGATCTCTGCTCCGGCTGATGAACGATAGAAGCTTGCTTCGGTCCCACGTGGCGCGGCAGCAATCAGGTTCTCGATGCAGAAACCTTCCCAGCTGCCCCCGACCACGGGATGTCCCAGCAAGTCTTCCTGTGCCTCGATCCCAAGAAGAGCGTGGGTTAGTCCAGAATCCCGAATGTAAACCTTGGGTGACTTGACCAATCGCTTTCCTGCGTTGGAGTGCCAGGGCGGCAATCGACGCAACAGCATCAGATCGACTAACAGGTCGAGATATCGTGCAATGCTTTGTCCCGAAACACCAAGATTACCTGCAAGCTTGGCTGCGTTGAGAAGCCCCCCTTGCTCGTGCGCGAGCATGGTCCAGAACCGGCGTAACGTTTCGGCGGGGATGCGCAACCCGAACGAGGGGATGTCGCGCTCAAGATAGGTCCTGATGAAATCTTCCCGCCAGGTGAGGCTGGCCCGATCACTCTTTGCGAGAAAGCTGTCGGGGAATCCACCACGCAGCCAGAGAGACGACATCGCATCCGAACCAACCTCCGGCAGCATGAATGGTGTCAGTTCGTGATAGCTAACCCGACCGGCCAGCGATTCCGCACTTTGATGCAAGAGTGTGTTCGATGCAGATCCCAACAACAGGAATTGCCCGGTCCGATGCCCCTGCCTGCGCCGACGGTCGATTTGTCCGCGTAAAGCACCGAACAAGTCTGGCAAGAGCTGGACCTCGTCAATCACGACGAGGCGACCCATCTGTTCGTCAAGATACAGGTCGGGTTCCTCCAGAACCTGGCGATCAGCGGTTCGCTCCATGTCGAGATAGACCGCATCGCGGCTTTCCGCTATGTCCTGTGCAAGCGTCGTTTTACCGACCTGCCGGGGCCCAAGCAGGACAACACCGGCTTGGTTCTCCAGTGCGTCTTCAACTGATTTTCTATGGCTACGCTCGATCATACCATGCAATTATGCCATGTCATGGAAGATTTGCAAGGTTGTTTTCAGAGAGCCCGATCAGTTGAAAGCGTAACCACGTCCAATCGAAAGGTTTCAAGGAGCCGCTGTTTCCACCATCCCCACATCTTCTAACTGTTCCCGGTCTGGAAGGTCAGCGAGAGTTTCCAAACCGAACGACACCAGGAACTGTTCCGTCGTTACGAACGTATATGGCGCCCCTCGCCTGGGCGCGCGCGGTCCGGTGCCGATCAGGCCGTGCGCGTGCAACCGCCCAATCAAATCGCGACTGATCTCTTTCCCGAAGATGTCTTTCAAACTATCCCGTGTGATCGGCTGGTGATAAGCAATCGCCGCCAGCACAGCGACGTCGAATTCGTTGAGGTCCAAGACCTGCTCGCTCACATCAACTGCAGCCCGGATAGCGGGCGCATAGACAGCCCGCGTTCGGAACATCCATCCGCCAGACACCTCGGCAATCTCGAAGGCACGCCCTTCCAGATCGGCGACGAGATCTTCGATCAGCAGATCGACTGACACCCCCTGCGCTACCACGCGGGCCAGATCCTCGCGCGGCACTGGCGAAGCACTGGCGAACAACACCGCTTCGATCCGGCGCATCCATTCACGCCAGCGCAGTTCGGGCGGCAGGTCGTCCAACTCGCAATCCAGCTCTGGCTCGGGGCGATCCTTGGCCATCGTCACACCCCGTAGAGCCGGAAGGTATCGCGGCCGGTCAGTTCCCGGATCGCCCCGAGTTCGACCAGCCGGTCGCAGAGCCGCCGCGCGGCGCGATCCGGCAAGGGCAAGGCTGAAGAGGCCACGGCATCACGGGTCAGGAACATCTCGACAGCGTCCCCGGCACCCTTGGCCCGGAGCGTTGGCGCGACCGCTTTCAAATGCGCGGTCCGGCGCGTCAGGTCTGCCGACAGACGCGAAGCCTCGATGGCGGATGTCGTCACGGTGCGATGACAGGCCAGCCGCAGATCCTCGCCGCGCTTGCGCAGATCGGCGCGTTTCAGGCCCGCAGCCAGCAAAGGTACAATTTGCTTCCAACCAAGAGCTTGCGCCAAGGCGGCATCGGCCAGGATCAACGCGGCAACATCCTGTCGCGGGACCTCGGTCAGAACGGCCTCCATCACCAAGGTAGCCCGAGAAACTGGCGCACCCTGCCCAGTATTGAGCCACGCGGCGATCTGGCCCGGCTCAAGGCACGGCAAGGCTTGAACCAGAGCTTTGATCGACACCTGCCGAGCCGCCGCGCGCCGCCAGCTAAGGTAGGTATCCCCTGCCGGTCCAGGCAGATCGCCAGGACGCAAGAGATGCACGGCATCGCGTAGCTCCCCTGCCCGCTCCGACCGCCCCGAAAACACGACACACGCCTCCGCTGCACGCAGCGCCAAGCGATCCCGCAACAAGGGTTGGGGCACCTCCTCGCGTCCCAACACAAGATGCAGATGGCTCAACGCCGCGCCTGACAAAAACGCAACATCTTCAAGGGTTTCAGCCCGCACGGAAGTGACCCAGGCGGGCATCTGGGGTAGTGTGTCGAGGTCGCTGATGTGATCCGGCCGGGCAAAAGTCATGCCCAAAGCTTATACATCCGCGGCGCTTTTTTCCAGAAAATAGCGAACTAACCGCCCCTCTTTGCCGTTCGAAAATATGTCCAATAAGTTTGCATTATCGGACATATTTGGGATAGACTCAGAAACATGAGCGAAGCACCCGAAAACCAGACCCCGGAAGCTGAGAAATCGACCTCAGCGCCCTCCGATTCCATAGATGATACTCCGCGCGACGAGAGAGATCGCTCGCGCCAAGATACCATCGCCCTGCCCTCCCATGTCGCCGGTTCCGGCAGGCTCGATCGCCTTGTCGATACGGCGCGAGATTATGCCAAGGCCTCGACGGCTGAAAACACCAACAAAGCATACGCCGCCGACTGGAAGCATTTTGCGCGCTGGTGCAGGATGAAAGGAACAGAGCCCCTCCCCCCGTCGCCGGAGATGATCGGCCTCTATCTCACTGACCTCGCTGCACCAGCCACCAAAACCACTGCCCTCTCGGTGTCCACCATTGATCGCCGTCTGTCCGGCTTGGCCTGGAACTACGCGCAGCGTGGCTTAACCCTCGACCGCAAAGACCGCCACATCGCAACTGTGCTGGCCGGGATCAAGCGCAAGCACGCCCGCCCGCCGGTGCAGAAGGAAGCGATCCTGGCAGAAGACATTCTCGCGATGGTGGCCACCCTTCCTTTCGATCTGCGGGGGCTACGAGATCGCGCGATCCTTCTTTTGGGCTATGCCGGAGGCCTCCGCCGATCAGAGATCGTCAGTCTCGATGTTCACAAGTATGACACGCCGGACTCTGGCGGCTGGGTGGAAATCATGGAGAAGGGCACCCTCCTGACCCTCAACGCCAAAACCGGTTGGCGTGAAGTCGAGATCGGCCGCGGCTCCAAGGATCATACCTGCCCCGTGCATGCTCTCGAGCAATGGCTGCACTTTGCGAAGATCGACTTCGGCCCTGTCTTTGTAGGGACCTCGCGCGATGGCAAGCGCGCCCTCGATACACGGCTCAACGACAAGCATGTGGCCCGGCTGATCAAGCGCACGGTCCTAGACGCCGGCATCCGCTCCGAACTGCCCGAAAAGGAGCGGCTGGCGTTGTTCTCTGGCCACAGCTTGCGCGCCGGTCTCGCCAGCTCCGCAGAGGCTGACGAACGCTATGTCCAGAAGCAGCTGGGGCACGCCTCGGCCGAGATGACCCGCCGCTACCAGCGCCGCCGTGACCGGTTCCGCGTGAACCTGACCAAGGCCGCCGGACTCTGACCCCCTGCCCTATCATGCCGCCTGCCCGCTAAGCCTGCCATAGAAGCTGCGCTCGAGATGCAGCTCCCCTGCCCCGGCCTTCTCGACCATGCCGCGCAGATAGCCGCCCGGCGAGGACACTTCGCCCGCGCAGTGCTTCTCGAAGACAAGCGCCAGCGCCGCTGTCGCCACCTGTTTGCCCAATCGGTCCTGTGCCACGTTCCAGGCATGCTCGGACACCCCGATCATCGGCCTTAGTTGACCAGCAACCCGGTGCAGATCGCCCCAATCCTTCAGGAAGCCGCCCATATTACGCGCCCAGGACGCGAATTCGGGACAGGCCTGCATCACTGTGGGCAGATCCAGTGCCGCGCGCTTCTTGCGGACTTCAGCCACCCACTCTTCCAGCTCCCTATCAACCTGATCTTCGGGTCGAGCATTGGTCACCACGGCCGCGACTTCCTCATTTTCTGAGGAATTACGAGTTACAGGATCAAGTTGGTTTGTAATTAGTATATGAGGGTCAGAAATGACCTCCCTGGGGTTCATTTCTTGAGTCTTCTCGGGAACTTGTTCCTTGGCTTCGGGCGCGTTTTCCACAGGTTGAACGACCTCGGTTGCCTTGAGATAGGCCGCTTCGACGCGCTCCTGAAGTTCCTTGAACCAGCCCAGCAGCCGTGCAAGCTGCTCAGACGCTTCATGGCGGCGCGGAAGACGGTCCAGAAGCTCCTCGAAGAGCCCCGTGAATTGCGTCCAGGGCCCGCGCAGCGCGCTGCTGACGGCCGCCTCGATCCGAGCGCGGATCATACGGCGTGCAACCGTGATCTGGCGCTTCAGGCGCTGACAGAGCTCGCGCTCGGCCTGCAAATCGGCATGGAGCTCCTCGAACTCCTCGACACGCGCCGACAGCGGCGACAAATCAAAACCATAGGCCTCGACGATGCGCCCCTCGGCGTCCCTGCGGCCCCACCGCTTGCCGTTCGGGCTGTCCTGGAAGGAAATTACGCCGATCTCGGCCAGCCGCCGTGCATGGCGTTTAAGCGCCGAAAGCGAGAACCCCGTCTGCTCCATCAGATAGGCATTCGACGCCCAGACGATAGGGCGTTGCCCCTCCTCCCAGTCTTGGGCCTGCGTAAAGGCCCCGAGCGTATCGAGGAGCATCATGTCTCCTGCCTTGAGGCCAATGTAGGCCCCCACCCGCTTAACGGCCACGAAGGCCCGCGTTTTGGGTACAGCCACCTGTTCACCGGCTTGGGCAAGTTGCTCTGCAATGCCAAGACCCGGTGTCGGCTTGCGCCAACCTGTATGTTTCATGCCTGTTTCTCACCTCCAGTTATGTGGAGGCAAAAGAAAGCCGTTCGCCGAAGTGGCGTTCTTGTTGACAGTGATTCGCGGGAGAGATATCTTCTAAGCGACCAAACTTTTCAGATTAGCTCTCAGGCCACGCTGCTTGGGGGCTTTTCTTTTGCCTAGATCATTGCTCTGACTGCTCCTCTTTCGTCGCGAGGAATTCGCTGTACAGCTGATCAAGCCGACCCGAGAGAAAGTCCCCGAACGCGGTTGAATCTTGTGCAGTAAGCGAAATGCTGAATGCCTTTCCTGACCGACCGATGACGCCCTTGATGCGGCCTTTGCCAGCGGTCCAGGTTCGTTTCTTGGGCGTGGCACGCGTTTTTCGGCGCTTCGGTACCCTACCCGCTTCTGCCAGCTTGCTGTGCAGGAACTCAAAGCGAGCATCACTGTCGAGGTTCTGAAACCCGTCGAACTCCAAAGCTTCCTCGAGGATCTTGTCATTCGATGGTTCCGAAGCCAACTTCTTGAAATCTTCCCAGCGATCACGCCCAATCTGCTTGGCCGGACCAATCCGTTCGATGACGTGCCGTGGGACGTTCTGCGCCACTGACAGCATCCGTGAAAGCAACGTCCCATCGATGGTAAGGGCGGACTGAATCACGTCCTTTGCTTGCCCCATATCCAAGAGGCTCTTCGCAAATAGGGCCTTCTCAATAAAAGAGAGATCTGCGCGCGCTGTGTTTTCTTGCCCTTGAGCAAGAATGTGGGCCACGTCGTCCATCGGTTTTACAACGGCGCGAACCTTACGGCCGAGCGCCGATGCAACTCGCACACGGCGATGCCCGAAGACGATCATATAGCGGCCATCCGCTTCCGGATGCGGTCTAAGCAATACCGGCGTGTCCTGGCGACCTGCTGCGATCGATGCTTTCAGTTCGTCGAAAGCAACATCGTCATCACTAAGTCGATCCGAAACGAATGACACATCGATCAATTGCGGATCGATCTCGACAATGGTTTCGCCTTCAAGGAGACGCTTCGAGTTCTCCGCAAGGCTATCAATCGAAACCTTCATCGATTTCGAAGCACCGCGCATTGCGTATCCAGAGCGACCGGAATCCTTGGGCTGCTCCGGCGAGCCGGCCATAACGCTCTTCAGGAGGTCTTTGCGAGCCATTAAGCCATCTCCCTTTCGACCGAATCCAACCGACGTGCAGCGCGCATTTCGACAGTTGCACGGCTGTCAAAACTGGCTCTCTGCACGGCTGTCAAAACCACATTCATTCTCGCCCCCAAGCCTTGTGGATCAGTTCAGCGATTTCGTCGTTCACATCATTCAAAGACGTAACTGCGCGGTCGTAAGTAGTCCGCACGAACTGAGACCGTTCAACTTCGTAAAGCGTTTGCTTGGTGATCCCAGCGTCGGAGATCGCCGTAGACTTCAGCACAGGAGCTGACAGCATCTGATTTGGGAACATCGCCTGGAGGAACCCAACCATCTGCTTCTGGGGACCGTCCGTTGGTTCAAATCGCGTTACGAGGTAACGGAACCACTTCAGGCGCATGTTCGCTCCAGCGTCACGGATCGTCTTCATGATCCCGCCCAGCATCAGGAGAAACTGGCTCATCGACATGACGTCCAGCATCTGAGGATGGACCGTCACAATGACCGAGGAAGAAGCCGTGAGAGCAGTAAGCGTGAGGTAGCCCAGCTGAGGAGGGCAATCGATCACAACCACGTCGTAGCGGTCATCTACCTCGCTAAGCGCCTTCGATATACGAGTGAAGAAGGTACGGCCCTCGTGGGGATCGCTGCTCGTCAAAGCAACCGGGGTATCGTATTCGTACTCTTGAAGCTCGAGACTTGCCGGAACGATATCTAGGTTGGGAAAGTTTGTCGGCCGGATCACCTCGGAGATCGGCTTGCGCTCGGCATCATACCGAAGTGTCTCGTAGAGCGAAGGCACGTCGTCGAGTTCAGGCTGAATGCCATGCAAAGCTGTGAGCGAGGCTTGAGGGTCCAAGTCGATGGCAAGAACTCGATGCCCTTTCAACGCCAAGTGCTGCGCGAGGTGGGCGGCTGTAGTGGTCTTTCCGGAACCCCCTTTGAAGTTCACGACAGACACGACGTGCAGTTCTTCGCCAGGCTGCCGATAGGGGACATAACGGCGTTTTCCGGGGCGGCCATGCTTGTCGAGATATGCTCTCAGTTCCAGCATTTGCTCGGCCGAGTAGCTGCGCCTCCCGGACGACGACGTTTCAGGTTCAGGACCTTTGCCTTCGAGATGAAGCTTCTTAATGGTCGACTGCGTCACGCCGAGATAGTAGGCAACCTCGGCCAATGAAAACTGACGTAGACCTTTTTGGGCGTCCGGAGGATACTGTTCCTGCCGCAACATATTGAGGCGGTCGGAAATCAACTCTCCTTGCTGCAGGATGATCTCGTCGAAGGGTTGATCCTTCGTATCAGCCGCAAAAGACCGTTCTCGCATCCGCCTGTCCTCTAAATATCGCTTTTTCAGCGATTTCGCTCATTAAAGTGTCATCTACACGGAAAAACGAGTCTTAACAACGATTTTCGCGCGGCGGTTAGATCTAACCCAATCCACCAGAGTGCCTAGATGTCTCGACAAAGTGTAGCGATCGAGGAATGTAGCTACCCAATATCTAGGGGGGACTGTCACTAGCTCGGATGTGCAGTCAACTCTAACTTCGCGCCCGTTACACCACAACTATCTGTTATTATTTTATTTTTCCGCACTGCACGGCTGTCAAAATGCAAAGCGATCGAGGCCTCAGAACGCTAGGGGGAGCACGAATTCGTCTCCTCCAAAACGGATTGCGTCATCATCACCTTGTGTCAATTCAGTGATCAGCTGCTTCCACCAAACGCACCAACCACTGGCTGCAAAATGCGGGGAATGCGTGTCAGCGCGATGGGAAACAGCAGAAATCGGCTGGGTTGCCCCAGCCGATTCTTTACGTCACGCGGCGGTATTGTCACATAAATCTGCTCTGATTGTTTGGCGCGTGATTTTGGGCTAGCTGACCGTGATGCAAACACCGTCGA
>NZ_JAYLLH010000038.1:0-28466 GCF_035818635.1 Mesobacterium hydrothermale
AAAAATACAAAAACAAAACCGCCAAGCAAACCGCTCGGCGGTTTTACCCGTTCATATCCAGCTGACAGCTACAGACGGGCCAAAAACGCCTCAAAATCTCAAACTCCACGCCACTTCGTGGCCTTTTTCCGTTAATACTTGTGACCGTGCAGTCCTTTGCCCTGGCAACAGCGGAAGTATGTACGGTTATGAAGCGTTTCCTTGAGAGCATCCGCAAACATGCGGCGACACGGCCGGATCATCCGGCAATCGTTGAAGATGACACCGTTGTCGGATACGCGCAGCTTGACGCGTTGAGTGATCGCCTCGCACTTGACATGATCACGGCGGGCTTGAAACCAGGGGACCGGATCGGTTGCCTGAAAAGCAACATGATCACCATGTTTGTGACCGCGCTGGCCGGGCTGAAAACCGGGGTCGTCTATATCGTTTTGGATATACGCGAAAGCGAAGAGCGCAAGGCGCATATCCTTGGGCTTGCCGACGCGCGGTTGATCGTCGGCGACCAGGACGCCTCTCGAACTTTCGCGAAAGACCAAGGCTTGCCCTATATCCATGCGCCAGATCTTTCGCCTGCGCAGACGGCGTTTGTGCCTCGCGCACTTCCGGATACCGCTACCTGCTGGATCGAACCGACGTCGGGCTCGACCAGCTTGCCAAAACTTGTCGCCAGTTCGCGCGCCTGCCTGCAACACTATGTTGACGCCCAAGTTGCGCATTCCGGGCTTCAGGCGTCAGACCGTATCGCCCTGTTCGGCGAACTCTGGTGCGACACTCTGTTCGCGGGCCTTGCGGTTGGTGCCAGCGCGATCTCTTACGATCTGCGCGGACGCGGTGCGGCACCGCTGGCAGATTGGATGGCGGATCAGCACATCACGGCAACGCAGACCTATGTCGCGGCCTTTCGTGCCATGGCGCAGGCGGTTCGTACACCTTTGTCAAAGCTTCGGATAGTTCGGCTTGCCGGAGAAACGGTCCTTCCTGGCGATGTCGCGGCGTTCGAACGGATCGCCGCGGCGGATGCGTGTTTGATCAACTACTACGGCGCGACGGAATGCGGATTTCTGGCGCAGTATACCCACCGCAAGGGTCAGCCGAACCCGTATCGCGTCTTGCCGATCGGGAAAGTTATCGCCGGCTCGAAGATCGAAGTTGTCGATGACGCTTTCCAGCCCGTGCCACAGGGTGTCACGGGCCGTATCCTGTATCTCGCCCCCCATCTGCCCGACGGATATTTCAAGAACCCGGAAAAAACCGCCGAAACCTATCTCGATGGAACCGACGGGATGCGGGTGTGGAACACCGGTGATCTGGGATACCTTGATGATGACGGCCTCTATCACGTCGTCGGACGCGCCGATGACCAGGTAAAGATACGCGGGTATTCCGTGCGATATTCCGAAATCGAGCAGGCTCTGGTGACACATCCTGATCTTGAAGCGGTTGTGGTTACCAGCTTTCTGTCACCTCGGGGGCAACGGCAGTTGTCAGCGCATATCATTGTGGCAGCGGGGAAAACCTTTGATCCACTGGCGCTGAAAGGGTTCCTTGCCGAAAGGTTGCCAGCCTACATGGTACCAACCTATTTCCTAGCGCATGACAGCTTTCCCCGGACCGATACCGGCAAGGTATTGCGCCGGGGTCTACCAAATCCACTGGATGCACTGGAGGCTGGTGGCGGGCTGGATACGACCCAGTTGAACGCGTGCGAAAAGACCGTGGCGCACGTCTGGTCACGGATACTTGGCCACGACGGCTATAGCGCGGAGGAAGACTTTTTTGACGTTGGCGGCGATTCCCTGCAGGCGATGGAAGTGGTGGTCGAACTGGAGCGTCAGCTTAAGGTGCGGATCGGGTATGAAAGCCTGATCATGCATGGAGCGTCGATCCGGGCGATTGCGGCACGAATCCAGAATGCTGCACAGATGCAGGACAGGGTTCTGACGCTGAATGCCGGACAAACCACCCCGCTTTACGTCTTGCCGGTCGAAAACGGCGAATTTTCTGATTGGCTCTACATGATGCGCGCGTTTGGCGACGATCTGACGGTCAAGGGAGTGCATGTGCGTGACCTGTCAAAACGAGATTGTTTCAATCGCCGCACAACCGCCGAGCTGGCAGAGTACGCAGCACAAAGCATCCTGGCTGAGAATCCCAATGGGCCGTATTTCCTGGCGGGGTTCAGCATGGGAACGCAACTGGCCTTCGAAACTGCCTGTCGCCTTACCGCGCTGGGAAAAACCGTTGAAGGGCTTGTGTTGCTGGATCCGCCCGTTCTGAAATACGAAGACTTTTCCAAGTCCTGGTGGATCCGAAAACTGGCAAGCGCATTGCTCAAACAACGTGATCTTGGCCTCACGTTGAATCGCTTCGGGCATGTGTTCCTGAAAACACCGGCGCGGGAACTGCACTTTGCGGATGAAACCGCGTTCCGCACCTATCGACCCAAGAAATGTAAGATACCCAACGTCTTGTTCCTGACCGCGCGCGATCTGAACCCGCATCGCGATGTGAAACTGGCCTATTGGCAAGACCTTGTCGGTGGTGCGGCAGAGGTTCGAGAGGTGCCGGGAACCCACAATTCGATCGTGCGCGACCCGAACGCCCCTGCCACCGCAAAGGCGATCGAACACTGGTTCAGAACACGGCTGGCATCGCCCAACATGGCCAAGACCGCGCACTATTACGCGGCGCAGTAATTCTCAGGTGGGTTTTAACGCAGCGGTGACATAGTTCACTGAAAGGTCACGATCCGAAATCCGCCAGCGCCACGTTACTGGGTTGAATTGGTATCCCTTGCGATCTACCGGCGTCATCCCGGCCTGCTCGATCAACGAAAACAATTCTTCGGGCGTGATGAACTTTTTCCAGTCATGGGTGCCCTTAGGCAGCCATCGCATCACGTATTCCGCGCCGACAATCGCCATGGCAAAGCTTTTCGAATTGCGGTTGATGGTCGAACACAGATGCAACCCACCGGGTTTCAGCAGTTGCTGACATGCCGTCAGATACGCCAGCGGATCGGCCACGTGCTCAACGACTTCCATGTTCAGCACCACATCGAACTGTTCGCCCGCTGCCGCCAACGCCTCTGCCGTCGTGTGGCGATAGTCGATTTCCAATGCCGACTGGGCCGCATGGGTCTGTGCTACTGGAATGTTGCTGCCACCTGCATCGACACCCACAACGGTTGCCCCCAGCCGCGCCATAGGTTCGCACAGCAGCCCGCCACCGCATCCGATATCCAGAAGGCGAAGCCCGCGGAAGGGCGCAGCGGCATTCAGATCACAACCAAATTCCCCGGCGATCTGGTTGGTGATATAGTCAAGGCGAACCGGGTTCATCATGTGCAGCGGCTTGAACTTGCCGTTCGGATCCCACCATTCGGCGGCCATGGCTTCGAACTTGGCGATTTCGGACGGGTCAACGGTGCTGGTCATCTTTGAATTTCCCATGGCGTTTTTGCGCTGCTGCACAATATAGATACCTCATGGACAAATTCCCGAGCCAAAAGCGCGCAGTGCAGTATCTCTATCCTCCCATCGATCCCTTTGATCAACGCATGATCGACACCGGCGACGGTCATTCGATCTATGTCGAGCAAAGCGGCCGGCGGGATGGGATCCCGGTGATCGTGCTGCACGGCGGTCCGGGTGGTGGGTGCAGCCCGGCGATGCGACGGTATTTCGATCCAAAGGTCTTCCGCGCGGTGCTGTTCGACCAGCGCGGCTGCGGCCGGTCGCGTCCCCATGCAAGCGTGACGAACAACACCACATGGCACCTTGTCGATGATATCGAACGCATCCGGACAGACCTTGGGATCGAAGACGCGATTGTCTTTGGCGGCAGTTGGGGTGCGACGCTGGCTTTGATCTATGCCATCAGCCATCCCGAACGCGTGCGTCAGCTCGTGTTGCGCGGCGTGTTCCTGATGACGCAGGCAGAACTGGATTGGTTCTATGCTGGCGGCGCAGGGCAATTCTGGCCGGAACCCTGGGCCCGATTCATCGCCCCGATTCCCGAAAACGAACGTCATGACCTGATCGGCGCGTATCACCGCCGACTTTTTTCCGGAAATCTTCAGGAAGAAACCCGGCTCGCGCGCGCTTGGTCGGCATGGGAAAATGCGCTGGCCTCGGTCTATTCAAACGGGGTCGGAGGCGAGCCGCCCGGCGACTATGCCCGCGCCTTTGCGCGGCTTGAAAACCACTATTTCCAGAACGCAGGTTTCCTGACCGAAGATGGCTGGATCCTGCGCAATATTGGCCGAATTGCCGATATTCCGGGCATTATTGTGCAGGGCCGATACGATATGATCTGCCCCCCGCAGCGGGCCTGGGAACTGGCCAACGCTTGGCCCAATTCCGACCTTCGGATGGTGCGCAACGCGGGCCATGCCCTGTCCGAACCGGGCATCAGCGCAGAACTGGTGCGTGCGATGGACAGGATCGGTCAGGCAGAGCTTTGACGCCAAAAGGGTTTACACAAGAAAGTTAGCCGTTAACCTTAACATCACGAGGGGACTGCGCCGGGGAAAGACGTTGAATTCGGTATTGAAGATTGTCTTGCAGCGGCTCGCACTGGGGGTGCTGACCCTGTTCATCGTATCAATCGTGATCTTCGTTGCCGTGAACCTTCTGCCCGGTGACTTTGCTCAGGCGATCCTTGGACAAGGCGCAACGCAGGAAGCGGTGGATGCAATCCGCCGCGACCTCGGGCTCGATCAGCCGATGGTTGTTCGCTACCTGACATGGTTGGCAGATGCGTTGCGTGGGGATCTTGGAAACTCTTTTGCGCAGGCCAATTTCGCCAGTTTCGTTGGCGAAGACAGCGGCGTCCGTGTCACAGTGGCGGACCAGATCGCGCCGCGGTTCGCCAATACGATGTTCCTGGCCGGGGTCACCGCCGCCATCGCGGTGCCGTTTTCCGTGACCTTGGGGATCCTCGCGGCGCTATACCGGAACACGGTGTTCGACCGGATCACCAATGTCTCTACGCTGACATCGATCTCCAGCCCGGAATTCTTTCTGGCCTATGTTCTGATCCTGATGCTGGCGGTTCTGAACCCTGTGTTTCCGACGCTCTCCAACATCTATGACGGAATGCCGTTCCTGGAGCGGTTGGACAAGACAATGCTGCCGGCCTTGACGCTGACACTGGTCGTGACGGCGCACATGATGCGCATGACTCGCGCGGCGATCATCAACCTGCTGGCGTCCCCCTATATCGAGATGGCGCGGCTGAAAGGCATCAGCCCGATGCGCGTGATCGTAAAACACGCGTTGCCCAACGCCTTGGCGCCAATCATCAACGTGGTCGCGCTGAACCTGGCTTATCTGATCACCGGCGTCGTCGTGGTCGAGGTGGTTTTCGTCTATCCCGGCATCGGGCAATTGTTTGTCGACAGCGTGAAGATCCGCGACATCCCGGTTGTGCAAGCGTGCTGTCTGATCTTCGCTGCCGCCTATATCCTGCTAAACCTGACGGCAGACGTCTTGTCGATCCTGTCCAATCCGCGTCTGAGGCATCCGAAATGAGCGTTTGGGTCTGGATCATTGGTGGCTTGGCAGCCATCGCCGTCGCTGGCTGGCTGTTCCGGCTGTTTGGCCAGAAGGCCACCGGCAACAAGCCGTTTTTCCGCGATATGCCGTACAGCGTGGCTTTTGGGTATGTGCTGGGCGTGGTTCTGCTCGCCCTGGCGGTTTGGTACTATTTCCAGCCGCGCGTCAATGACATGGGCATTCCAAGTGCCGGGGTGACCTTCTTTGGCTGGGCGGTGAACGGATTCTTCATCGCGGCGGCGGCTGCCTGGGTGTTTCGCTTGTTGGGCCGGAACGTGGGTACCAAGGGCACACGCAAATTGTTCCGCCAGATGCCGCTGACCGCAAGTTTTGGCATTCTTGTCATTCTGATCTATGCAACGCTCGCTATCTTTGCGGGGATCATCGCTCCGCATGGTCAGGAAGACGTCTTCGCCAAGGTCAATGTCCTGCCGGGCGGCAACATTGCCACCGGCGGCGATCCGGCGTTCCCGTTGGGTACAGACCAGATCGGTCGCGATTTGCTGTCACGCCTGATCTATGGCGCGCAGAACACCGTGGGAATCGCCTTTGCTACCACGTGCCTTGCGTTCTTCTTCGGGGGATCGCTCGGGTTTCTGGCCGCGACGTTGCAAGGATGGCTGGATCAGGTGCTGTCTCGCGCGGTCGACGTGCTGATGGCGATTCCGTCGCTGATCTTCGCGCTTTTGCTGATGACCATCGCCAGTGCCTGGGCGGGTTCGGAGAAATGGCTGCTGACGGTTTATATGGTGCTGATCATCGCGCTGATTGACAGCACGCGGGTCTTCCGTCTGGCCCGTGCTGTGGGCATGAACATCGTGGTTATGGACTATATCGAGGCCGCCAAGCTGCGTGGTGAAGGGCTGGGATACCTGATCTTCCGTGAAATCCTGCCCAACGCCACCGCGCCCTTGCTGGCGGAATTCGGCCTTCGTTTCTGTTTCGTCTTCCTGACGATCGCGTCGCTGTCCTTCCTTGGCGTTGGGATCCAGCCACCTTTGGCCGACTGGGGCACGATGGTGCGGGATTTGGCGCAGTTCATCAACTTTGCCCAGTTCAGTCCTCTGACCGCCGCGCTGCCCTTGCTGGCCGCCGGGGCAATCGCACTGTTGACCGTTGCGGTGAATTTCGTGGTCGACTGGATGCTCTACCGCTCCTCGGGGCTGAAGGAGTGATGCCATGAGCAACGACAACCTGCTCACCATCCGCAACATCAAGATCGAAGGCCGCAGCGACGAGACATGGATGCCGATCATCAATGGCATCGACCTGGACCTGAAAAAGGGCGAGGTGCTGGGCCTGATCGGAGAATCCGGCGCGGGCAAGTCAACGCTGGGTTTGGCAGCGATGGGGTTCACCCGCGACGGTGTACGGGTTTCCGGCGGAACCGTACAATTTGACGGGATCGACCTTCTGACTGCGAGCGCGGCAACCAAGCGTGCATTGCTGGGCAAACGCATTGCATATGTTGCGCAATCGGCGGCGGCAAGCTTCAACCCGGCGCACAAGCTGATCGACCAGCACACCGAAGGCCCAAGCCAGCATGGTGTCATGAGTCGCGCGGAAAGCGAGGCTGACGGGATCGAGCTGTATCGCAAACTGCGCCTGCCCAACCCGGAACAGATCGGTTTTCGCTATCCGCACCAGGTGTCGGGTGGGCAGTTGCAGCGGGCGATGACGGCAATGGCCATGTCCTGCCGTCCCGACCTGATCATCTTTGACGAGCCGACCACCGCGCTGGACGTGACCACCCAGATCGAGGTCTTGGCCGCGATCCGCAATATCGTCGAGGAATTCGACACCGCCGCGATCTATATCACCCACGATCTGGCGGTGGTCGCTCAGATGGCGGACCGGATCAAGGTCCTGCTGAAAGGCGATGAGGTCGAAGAGGCCGACACCCGCACAATGCTGTCCGCGCCGACACAGGATTACACCAAGAGTCTTTGGGCCGTGCGCGCTTTCCAGCGGCCGCAAAAGCCACCGGTGGCCCCCGGGGTTACGCCGGTGGTATCGGTCCGGAACGTGACCGCCTCCTATGGCAAGGTGCCGGTGCTGCATGACGTGAGTTTCGACATTCACGAAGGCCGCACCGTGGCGGTCGTGGGGGAATCCGGTTCGGGCAAATCGACCACGGCACGGTGCATTACCGGGCTGCTGCCGCCGCGCGAGGGGGTCATCGAATTCGATGGCGAAGCGCTGCCGCTGGATTATCGCAAGCGCAGCAAGATGCAGCTGCGGCAGGCGCAGATGATTTATCAGATGGCCGATACTGCGCTGAATCCGCGACAGACCATTGGCCAGATCATTTCCCGCCCGGTGCAGTTTTACATGGGCCTTTCCGGCAAGGCGTTGCGCCGCCGGGTCGAGGAATTGCTGGAAGAGATCGAACTGCCGGCCGGCCAGTTCATCGACCGCCTGCCCTCCGAGCTTTCGGGCGGACAGAAACAGCGGATCGGCATCGCCCGGGCGTTGGCAGCGGAGCCGAAATTCATCATCTGCGATGAAGTTACCAGCGCACTTGATCAGTTGGTGGCCGAAGGCATTCTGAAACTTCTTGCCCGGCTTCAGGACGAACTGAAGCTTAGCTACATGTTCATCACCCATGACCTTGCCACCGTTCGGTCGATCGCCGACGAGGTGGTGGTTATGAAAGATGGCCGCGTGGTCGAACAGGGGCCCAAGGATGAAATGTTCCGCCCGCCCCACCACGCCTATACCGACCTTCTGCTCAGTTCCGTTCCTGAAATGGATCCGGACTGGCTGACCAATCTTCTCCAGGCGCGCGGAGTTGATAACATCGGCGACGCAGCCGTTGATAAGATGACGTGAGAATCAGCAACCATAAACACGCGGCGCGCGCGGGGCGCGCCGCAACAAACCAAAAGGGAGATCAACCATGACACGGATAAGCAGACGGAGCCTTCTGGCCTCCGGTGTTGCCGCAAGCGTGCTGGCCGCCAGCGGGATGCCGCTGCGCGCGCAGGCCAAGCGTGGGGGGCGGCTCCGGGCCGGTCTCAACGGTGCCAACACGTCAGACAGCTGGGACGGCCGGACCCATTCCGATCTGTTCATGATCGCCAGTGCCCAGGGCGCGGTGTTCGAAAGCCTGACCGAGGTCACCGCCGACGGGCAGTTGATCGGCGAACTGGCCACCGACTGGGAAGCCTCGGCCGACGCAAAAACCTGGACGTTCAACCTGCGTCAGGGCGTGACCTTCCACAATGGCAAGGCATTCGGCGCCGACGACGTTCTGGCATCGTTGCAGATGCATGTGGCCGAAGGTGCGAAATCTGCTGCCAAGCCCATCGTCTCTGCCATTAGCGAGATGAAAAAGACCGGCGAGCACCAGGTTCAGTTCACGCTGGCTGCGGGCAATGCCGACTTCCCCTACTTGATGTCGGACTATCATATCCTGATGTATCCGGCGGGTCAGATCGAAGAGGCGATTGCCAAGGGCATCGGTACCGGCATGTATGCCGTCACCAGCTTTGAACCCGGTGTGCGGATGACCGCAAAGCGCGTCGACAGCCACTGGAAAGACGGCACTGCGGGCTGGTTTGACGAGATCGAGTATATCGCGATCAACGACTCGACCGCGCGGATGAACGCGTTGCTGACCGGCCAGGTCGACGCGATCAACCGGATCGACTTCAAGACCGAGGCGCTGCTCAAGGCAAACCCGATCGTCCGTATTCAGGAAGTGACCGGCAACCAGCACTACACCTTCCCGATGTTGACCAAGGTCGCGCCCTTCGATGACGTGAACGTCCGCCGCGCCCTGAAGCACGCGATCAACCGCCAGGAACTGGTGGACAAGATCCTTCTGGGTCACGGGCTTCCGGCCAGTGACACGCCGATCGGCCCGGCCAACCAGTACTACTACAAGGACATGGAGCCGCTGACCTATGACCCGGACAAGGCGGCATTCTACCTGAAAGAGGCTGGTCTGACCTCGCTCAACATCGACCTGAACGTTTCTGATGCGGCGTTCAACGGGGCTGTTGACGGCGCGCAGCTGTACCAGGCATCGGCCAAGAAGGCGGGAATTAACATCAACGTGGTGCAGGAACCGGCCGATGGCTACTGGTCCAACGTCTGGTTGAAAAAGCCGTTCTGCGCGTCCTATTTCTCGGGCCGCGCCACGGAGGACTGGATGTTCGCCACCGCCTATGAGGCCGGTGTGCCGTGGAACGACAGCCAGTGGGACGAACCGCGGTTCCAGGAACTGCTGCTCTCTGCGCGGGCCGAACTGGACAGCACCAAGCGCCGCGACATGTATCACGAGATGCAACAGATCCTGCGCGACGATGGCGGCGTGATCATCCCGATGTTTGCCAACTATGTGCAGGCCGTCAGCAACAAGGTGGTTTCGCCCGACACCGTCGGCAACCTTTGGCAGATGGACAACGCCCGCATGGCGGAACGTTGGTGGATGGCCTGAGCCACGCCTGAATGACCGGAAACGCCCCGCCCCTGCGCGGGGCGTTTTCTTTTGCGGGGGATGGGGCTATTTCAGTCGTGAACTGACAGCTTACAGGGATGCCCGGATGCTTCTGGTCCTGACCATGGCCGCTGCCCTTTGGGGGATCGGCATCGTGATGAAGACACCGGTCGGTTTGCGGCTTGGAATGATCGGCATCCTGTATTTTGCCGTTGTCGCGCTCCACCTTTTGCTGCCTGACGGGCATGCTTTGCGCAATGCCACGGGGGAAAGCGCGGCACCGTGGCTGATGCTGGGCGGGTTCTTCGGGCTGATCCTTGTCTATCGCTTTGGCCTTAACTGGCTGCGGGGCAAGGCTGTGCCTGCCGCAGACCCCGCGCCGACCAGACCCGGCGCGTTGCGAGATGCCGAACTGGAACGCTATGCCCGCCACATCGTGCTGCGCGAAATTGGTGGGGCCGGGCAGAAACGGCTGAAATCCGCAAGTGTTCTGGTGGTCGGGGCCGGGGGGCTTGGTGCCCCGGCGCTGCAATATCTGGCGGCTGCTGGCGTCGGCACCATCGGAGTCATCGACGATGACGTGGTCGACGCAGGCAACCTGCAACGCCAGATCATCCACCGTGACGACACCATTGGTTTGCCCAAGGTGTTTTCCGCCGAACGGGCGTTGAAAGCCTTGAATCCTTATGTCCAGATCC
This sequence comes from Mesobacterium hydrothermale, assembly GCF_035818635.1. NCBI lineage: Bacteria > Pseudomonadati > Pseudomonadota > Alphaproteobacteria > Rhodobacterales > Roseobacteraceae > Mesobacterium > Mesobacterium hydrothermale. The sequence goes on from NZ_JAYLLH010000038.1 coordinate 10,704, forward strand.
GCCCCTACAAACGCCGTTTGACGGACGAGATCGCGAAGGACCTGTTCGCCGAGTACGATCTGATCCTGGACGGTACCGACAATTTCACCACGCGCTACCTGTCGAACGCGACCGCCGTGGCACTGGGCAAGCCGCTGATTTCCGGCGCGCTCAGCCAGTGGGAAGGGCAGATCAGCGTGTTTCACCCGGCCAAGGGCGGCCCGTGCTACCAGTGCATTTTCCCCGAGGCGCCCGCACCGGGCCTTGCCCCCAGCTGCGCCGAGGCCGGCGTGCTGGGCCCCTTGCCCGGCGTGATCGGCGCGATGATGGCGGTCGAGGCGGTCAAACAAATCACCGGGGCGGGTCAGGTGCTGCGTGGCGAAATGTTGATCTATGACGCGCTGTGGGGCGAGACCCGCAAGATCACGCTGAAACCCGATCCTGCCTGCCCTGTGTGCGGTCGTTGATCGCGCAACGCATTTGACCAACATCTCTGTTGCAGCCTCTGCAAGCTGGGGCATACTGCCCCCAACAACAGGGAGCCTGACCATGAAACGCATTTTGACTGCGGCCGTTGCCGCCCTTTCACTGACCGCCCCGGCCCTTGCCGCCGACCTGCCCGATCTGGGGGGCAAGGAAGTGGTCGTTGTGACCGAAAACGCCTATCCGCCGCTGCAATTCGTCGATCCCGCCAGCGGCAATGCGATCGGCTGGGAATATGACGCGATGGTCCCGGCGGTGTCCGAAGGCCAGTATGACTTGGGCATGACCGGCATCACCATCCGCGACGATCGTAAGGAAATGGTCGATTTCTCGGATGCCTACATGCGGTCGGAAATGGTGATGATGGTGCGCGGCGACGAAGACCGGTTCACCGATGCCGCCAGCTTTGCGGCGAATGACGATCTGCTGATGGCCGCGCAGCCCGGCACCACGCCGTTCTATGTCGGCGTTTATGAAGTGCTGGACGGCGACGAGGCCAACCCGCGCATCAAGCTGTTCGAAACCTTCGGTGCGGGCGTTCAGGCACTGAAAACCGGCGATGTCGATCTGGTGCTGACCGATGGCACGGCGGGCAATGGCTATGTTTCCGCCTCGGATGGCGCATTGAAGATCGTCGGCGACAAGCTGGGAACCGAGGATTTCGGGTTCATCTTCCCGAAAGGGTCCGACCTTGTTGGTCCGATCAATGCCGCGATTGCCGACATGAAAGGCGATGGCACGATCGACGCGCTGAACAAGAAGTGGTTCCTTGATTACAAGTTGGGCGGCTGACGCCACACGTGCCCCGGGGTTGGGCCCCGGGGCGGTTTTCGTGACATGATTTCCCCCCCCGCGCATGACGACGATTTTCCCTGGTGGCTGGTGATTGCCGGGGGGATCGGGGCGTATCTGCTGTACCGTGTGGTCACCCATGACCTGCACGCGCAAATTCTGTCGACCTTGCTGAAGGGCGTGAAGATCACCGTTGTGGTGACGCTTGTGGGGTTCGCGCTGGCGGCAGCGATGGGCCTTTTGATCGCGGTGGCGTCGCTGTCAAACAGCGTGATCCTGCGCCAGACCGCGCGGTTCTATACGGAAATCGTGCGCGGCATCCCGATCCTTGTGTTGTTGCTGTACGTTGCATTCGTTCTTGCGCCGGCGCTGGTGGAACTGCGCAACTGGGCGCTGGGCTGGCTCGGGATCGAGCCCGTCCGGACGCGAGAGTTTTCGCTGCTGTGGCGAGCGGTACTGGCGCTGGCGATCGGCTATTCCGCCTTCATCGCCGAGGTGTTTCGCGCCGGGCTTCTCTCTGTCGACGAAGGCCAGGTCGAGGCCGCGAAGTCGTTGGGCCTGAACCGTTGGCTGCGGTTCCGATTTATCGTGTTCCCGCAGGCGATCCGCACGATCCTGCCGCCCCTGGGCAACGATTTCGTCGCGATGATCAAGGATTCGAGCCTTGTCAGCGTGCTCGGCGTTCTGGATGTCACGCAATTGGGCAAGGTGACGGCCGCAGGCAACTTCCGCTATTTTGAAACCTACAACGTGGTCGCGCTGATCTATCTTGCGATAACGATTTCCCTGTCATTGGCCCTGCGGCGTCTGGAACGGCATTTGCGGTCCAAGCCGCATTGAAGGTGCCGGGACAAGGGCCTAGCTTCCTGTCAAAGGAGACACCCCATGACCAACCCGCTTTTGTCTGACTGGACCACGCCTTTTGGCCTGCCGCCGTTTGCAGAGATCACCGACGACGATTTCGGCCCCGCCTTCGATGCCGCCATGGTCGAGGACTTGGCCGAGGTCGAAGCCGTGGCCAACAATCCCGAACCACCGACGTTTGAAAACACGATCCACGGGTTGATGCGCACCGGCGAGGCGCTGGACCAGGTGGCGGGGGTGTTTTTCAACATCGCGGGGTCCGACAGCAACCCGGCGCGCGAGGCGTTGATGCGGGACTTTTCCCCCAAACTGGCGGCGCATTCGGCGGCGATTTATTCGAACCGTACGCTTTTCAACCGGATCCGTACAGTCTGGAAGGCGCGCGACGATCTGGACCTGACCCCTGAACAGGCCCGCGTGCTGGATCTGACGCATCGCAATTTCATCCGCGCCGGCGCCGCGCTGGAAGGGGACGATGCCGAGCGGATGAAAGAGATCAAGGGTCGGCTGGCCGTGCTGGGCACCACCTTTACCCAGAACCTGCTGGCCGACGAACGCGACTGGTTCCGCGAGCTGACCGAGGCCGAGGCCGAGGGGCTGCCCGGTTTCCTGATGAACGCTGCTCTGGCGGCGGGCAAGGAACGTGGCGTGGAGGGCCCGGTGATCACCCTGTCGCGGTCACTTGTGGTGCCGTTCCTGCAGTTTTCGCCCAACCGTGCCCTGCGGAAAGAGGCCTATGAAGCCTGGGTCGCCCGTGGTGAAAACGGCGGAGAGACCGACAATCGCGCCGCCGCGGCCGAGATCCTGAAGCTGCGCGAAGAACGCGCGCGGCTGTTGGGGTATGTCGATTTCGCCAGCTACAAGCTGGAAACCGAGATGGCCAAGACGCCGGAGCGGGTGCGCGACTTGCTGATGGACGTCTGGGAACCGGCCAAGGCGCGGGCCGAGGCGGACGCCAAGGTTCTGGCAGAGATGCTGCACGCCGACGGTCACAACGGGGCGCTGGAAGCGTGGGACTGGCGGTACTACGCAGAAAAGCGACGCAAGGCGGAACACGATCTGGATGAGACCGCGCTGAAGCCCTATCTGCAGCTGGACCGGATGATCGAGGCATCCTTTGCCTGCGCCAACCGCCTGTTCGGGCTGGAGTTCGCGCCGCTGGACGTGCCGCTTTATCATCCCGACGCCCGCGCGTGGGAGGTGACCCGCAATGGCGAACATGTGGCGGTGTTCATCGGCGACTATTTCGCGCGCTCGTCAAAACGGTCGGGCGCGTGGTGTTCCGCGTTCCGGTCGCAGCGCAAGTTTCCGGATGTCAAACGCCCAATCGTCGTGAATGTCTGTAACTTCGCCAAGGGCGATCCGGCGCTGCTGTCCTATGACGACGCGCGCACCCTGTTCCATGAATTCGGTCATGCGCTGCACCAGATGCTGTCGGACGTGACCTATGACATGATCTCGGGCACCTCTGTCGCACGCGATTTCGTGGAACTGCCTAGCCAGCTGTATGAACACTGGCTGGAGGTGCCCGAGGTGCTGGCCGAATTCGCCACCCATGCCGAGACCGGAGAGCCGATGCCGCAGGAGATGCTGGAAAAGGTAATCGCGGCGGCAACCTTCGACATGGGGTTCCAGACGGTGGAATACGTTGCCTCGGCCCTGGTGGACCTGGAGTTTCACCTGGGCGATGCGCCCGCCGATCCCATGGCGAAACAGGCAGAGGTTCTGGCCGCGCTGGGCATGCCGCATGCGATCCGGATGCGCCACGCCACCCCGCATTTCGCCCATGTCTTCGCCGGCGACGGCTATTCCAGCGGTTACTACAGCTACATGTGGTCCGAGGTGATGGACGCAGACGCGTTCGAGGCCTTCGAGGAAGCCGGGGGCGCCTTTGATCCCGAGACGGCTGAAAAGCTGGAACGCTTCATCCTGTCGGCTGGCGGGTCGGAAGAGGCCGAGGCGCTTTACACCAAGTTCCGTGGCCGCCTGCCGGGGGTCGAGGCACTGTTGAAAGGGCGCGGGCTGGCGGCGTAAGCGCGCCAGTTACCCTGTCTCAGAACGGCTGGCGCGTCAGGGTGAACCCCTTTTGTGCCAGCAGATTCAAAACGCCGCGGTCGCCTTGCAGGTGCGCCGCGCCGAACGCGGTGACAACGGTGCCTTGGTTGGTGGCCTCCAGGATCACCGGGATCCAAGCTTCGTTCCGCTCGTTCAATATCTTGTTAAGAGAAGCGTCCAAGAGCGCGATGTCGCCGCCCTCGCGCTGCATCTGCTCGACGCTCTTGGCCATGATGGCGGACCACGCGCGGCCGATGTCTTGTTCGAAATACGCGTTCAGCATGGTGATCAACGTGTCTGTCGACGTACGGGACAGGCGTGCAGCCGTCACAAGGTCTTGCAACTGGGTTTCCATGTCCCCTTCGGAAAGCAGCTTGAAAACGGTTTCATAGTTTTCAAGCGACCCTGTCGGAACGCCGCTGTCCTCTGCGACCCGCATCAGCCGATGATCAAGCCCGTTGGGTGTCTTCAACGTGGTCACCAGGCACGGCGGCATCGACAGGATGGTCCCCAGATACCAAGGCTGGAACCGCGCGGCCATAAAGCGCGGAATGCCGCGTTCCTGCAAAGCGCTTGCCAGCATCTCCCAGTCTTCTGGCGGTAGCATGTCGATGAGAGAGGTGTTGTCCAGCATGATCATGCCGGGGCTGGACGACGCGGTCTTCATCCGCGCTTCTTCTGTTTTGTCCATTTCGAAAAGGACAATATCGGCGGTTTCGATCACCGGTCGCAGGATGTCGACAACAGGGCCGAAGCGCGGGTCGTCGATGTGCAATGTACCAATCAAGTGGATCCGGGCGTCGCCCTTCGTGGCCAGCCAGTGGTTGCCCGATGGGTAGGGCATTTTGGCGACCTCCGCCTCGACCGCGGCCCTTTGGGCATCGTTCATCGTGCGACGCAGGTCTTCGCCAACGCATTCGGCATAGGTCGCCGTGGCAGACAGGAACAGGAAAGCAGCCAGACGGAACATGAACACCCCTTGCAATTGATCCCCCACCAAAGGTCACGTTAGCTTGGCCCCGGAGGGTGCACAACCAGCGGGAGCACCACGACGTGTCGCAGATGCGCGAAAGCGATTTATATGCCCCGGTCAAGGCCTTGCTGGAAAAGCAGGGGTTTGCGGTGAAGGGAGAAGTCGGGGCTGCCGACCTTGTCGCGCTGCGTGGCGACGAGTCGCCGGTGATTGTCGAACTGAAGCTGCGGATCACGCTGGCACTGTTTCATCAGGCGGTTGCGCGGTTGCGCGTGACAGATGCGGTGTATATCGCCGTGCCGCGACCCGGCGGGCGCACGGCGCGGCGGGCGCTACGGGACAACCTTGCCCTTTGCCGACGTCTGGGCTTGGGGTTCATCGTTATCAAGGATGCGCGGGCCGAGGTGCTGTGCGATCCGGGGCCTTACGCGCCACGCAAGAACGCCAAGGCGCAAGGCAGGTTGCTGCGCGAATTTCATCGCCTCGAAGGTGACCCGAACGACGGGGGCGCCACTCGGCACGGGATCGTCACGGGCTATCGTCAGGATGCGCTGCGCTGTGCGGCCTTCCTGGCCGAAGCCGGGCCGGCAAAGGGGCGCGACGTGGTCAGCGCCACCGGGGTCAGGGAAGCCACGCGGATGATGCGCGACAACCACTATGGCTGGTTTCAGAGGGTGGGCACCGGGATCTATACGCTGACGGACGCGGGGCGCGACGGGCTGGTGCACTGGGCCTATAGCTGGGAAGACTGAGTTTTCCGGTCGCGGGACGCTGGGAAAGGCGCTATGCGGGGCGGCATGACCACCGAAACCGATCTTGAGATTTTCATCGTTGCCACGCCGGGACTGGAACCCGCGCTGCTGGACGAGGTGCGCGAAGCGGGCTTTGCCGGGGCCACGCAGGGCCCGGGCGGCATTACCTTTCGCGGTGGTTGGCCGGATGTCTGGCGCGCGAACCTTGTGTTGCGCGGGGCCACGCGGGTTCTGGTGCGAATCGGGGCATTCCGGGCGTTCCACCTGGCCCAGTTGGACAAGCGAGCACGGAAATTTCCGTGGGGTGATGTGCTGCGCAAGGACGTGCCGATCAAGGTCGAGGTGACGTGCAAGGCATCGAAGATCTATCACGCCGGTGCGGCGCAACAGCGGATTGAACGCGCGATCACAGAGACACTGGGCGCGCAGATTGCCGCGGATGCGGGTTTGGTTCTGAAAGTGCGGATCGACGACAACCTTGTCACGTTCAGCGTCGACAGTTCGGGCGAGTCGCTGCACAAGCGTGGCCACAAGCAGGCCGTCAGCAAGGCGCCGATGCGCGAGACGCTGGCGGCGCTGTTCCTGCGACAGATGGGGTTCGACGGCAGTCAATCGGTGGTCGATCCGATGTGCGGGTCCGGTACTTTCCTGATCGAGGCGGCGGAAATCGCGGCTGGCCTGAACCCGGGGCGGAGCCGCAGTTTCGCCTTTGAAAACCTTTCGAGCTTTGATGCCACCACCTGGGCTGCGTTGAAGACACCCCGTCCGCTGGTCGCGCCGTCGCTAGGGTTCTTCGGCTCTGACAGGGATGATGGCGCGATCCGGTCGTCTGAAACCAACGCCAAGGCTGCGGGCGTTTCCTACTGGTGCCAGTTCACCCGCGCCGCCGTCAGCGATCTGACGCCGCCAGACACTCGACCGGGGATCGTCATCGTCAACCCGCCTTATGGCGAGCGGATCGGCAACAAGAAGCTGTTGTTCGGGCTTTACGGTGCGCTGGGCGCAACCCTGAAAGAGCGGTTTTCGGGCTGGTCCGTGGGCATCGTCACCACCGATGCAGGGCTGGTCAAGGCAACTGGCCTGCCGATCCTGCCGCCGGGGCCGCCAGTGGCCCATGGCGGGCTGAAGGTCCGGCTTTTCCGCACCGCAGCATTGAAATAGCCGATTTTCCAAAAAATTTTTCGATCTCGGTTGTTGACTCGCGAAAACCAGATCCCTAGCTATGCGCCGTTAGCACTCGACTACGGTGAGTGCTAACGACCTCCCGAAGAGCGGGGGGTCGAAGAACGGTAACACTTTGAGCTAGGAGACTCGAAGATGGCATTCAAACCGCTTCATGACCGCGTGCTGGTTCGCCGCGTAGAGAGCGAAGAAAAAACTGCTGGTGGCCTGATCATTCCAGATAGCGCCAAAGAAAAGCCGGCAGAAGGCGTGGTTGTCGCGTGTGGCGAAGGCGCACGCAAGGACAGCGGCGAGCTGATCGAAATGGCCGTCAAGGATGGCGACAAGGTCCTGTTCGGCAAATGGTCGGGCACCGAAGTCACTGTTGATGGTGAAGAGCTGCTGATCATGAAGGAAAGCGACATTCTCGGCATCATCGCCTGAGAACGCCCCTTCCAGAGCTAACAAGTCAAAGGAGAGACGCGAATGTCTGCCAAGGACGTCAAATTCAATACCGAAGCCCGCAACAAGATGCTGCGCGGCGTCAACATCCTGGCCGATGCGGTCAAGGTGACCCTGGGCCCGAAAGGCCGCAACGTTGTGCTGGACAAGTCGTTCGGCGCCCCCCGCATCACCAAGGACGGTGTGTCGGTCGCCAAGGAAATCGAACTGGAAGACAAGTTCGAGAACATGGGCGCGCAGATGGTGAAGGAAGTTGCTTCCCGCACCAACGACGAAGCCGGTGACGGTACCACCACCGCAACCGTGCTGGCGCAAGCCATCGTCAAGGAAGGCATGAAGGCCGTTGCAGCCGGCATGAACCCGATGGACCTGAAGCGCGGCATCGATCTGGCCACCGCCAAGGTCGTCGAGCACATCAAGGCTGCTGCCCGCACTGTCGAAAACTCGGACGAAGTTGCGCAGGTCGGCACCATTTCGGCCAACGGCGAAGCTGAAATCGGTCGTCAGATCGCCGACGCGATGCAGAAAGTCGGCAACGAAGGTGTGATCACCGTCGAAGAAAACAAAGGTCTGGAAACCGAGACCGACGTCGTCGAAGGCATGCAGTTCGATCGCGGCTACCTGTCGCCGTACTTCGTGACCAACGCCGACAAGATGACCGCAGAGTTGGAAGACTGCATGATCCTGCTGCACGAGAAGAAGCTCTCGTCGCTGCAGCCGATGGTTCCGCTGCTCGAGCAGGTGATCCAGTCGCAAAAGCCGCTTCTGATCATTGCGGAAGACGTCGAAGGCGAAGCGCTGGCGACCCTCGTGGTCAACAAGCTGCGCGGCGGCCTCAAGATTGCGGCTGTCAAGGCACCGGGCTTCGGCGATCGCCGCAAGGCCATGCTGCAAGACATCGCGATCCTGACCGGCGGCCAGGTGATTTCGGAAGACCTGGGCATGAAGCTCGAGTCGGTGACCATGGACATGCTGGGCAACGCCAAGAAGATCCAGATCACCAAAGACGAAACCACCATCGTCGACGGCGCAGGCAACAAGGCCGAGATCGAAGCCCGCGTGGCCCAGATCCGCAATCAGATCGAAGAGACTTCTTCCGACTACGATCGTGAAAAGCTGCAGGAACGCGTTGCCAAGCTGGCAGGCGGTGTGGCCGTCATCCGCGTTGGCGGCATGACCGAAATCGAAGTCAAAGAGCGCAAGGACCGCGTTGACGACGCCCTGAACGCAACCCGGGCGGCCGTTCAGGAAGGCATCGTGGTCGGTGGCGGCACCGCACTGGTGCAGGCAGCCAAGTCGCTGGACGGCCTGGAAGGCATGAACGCCGACCAGAACCGCGGTATCTCGATCGTGCGCGCAGCGCTGGAATCGCCGATGCGTCAGATCGCGCAAAACGCAGGCGTCGACGGGTCCGTCGTTGCCGGCAAGGTGCGTGAATCGAATGATCCGAAGTTTGGCTACAACGCACAGACCGACGAATATGGCGACATGTTCGCATTCGGCGTCATCGATCCGGCCAAGGTGGTTCGTACCGCGCTGGAAGATGCAGCCTCGGTTGCTGGTCTGCTGATCACCACCGAAGCCATGGTCGCCGACCTGCCCCAGAAAGAGGGTGCAGCCGGTGGCGGCATGCCCGACATGGGCGGCATGGGCGGCATGATGTAATCAGCCCTTGCTGAAAACTCGATTGGGGGCGCCCTTTGGGGCGCCCTTTTTCGTGGCCCGATGCGCGCATGTCATGGCAGCCATGCGAAAATGAGCGGTTTTGCGCGGCTTTTGCGCACTTGAGAAGAAAAACCCCGCGGACTCCATTGCCAAGACAAAAGTATTGGCGCTAAAGCCACGCTGGAATCGCATTTGCCGATTGACACGACGCAAAGAACACCCATTCGCACGAGAGCCTTGTTCATGACTGCTGTAGATCACTCCCCCATTCCCGAACTCTACGTTTCCTACGAAAGCGCCCAGAAGCTGAAAGTAGAAGCAGCGAGCCTGGTTTCGCATGACCTGACCCCGCGTCAGATCTGTGACCTTGAGTTGCTGATGAATGGCGGTTTCAACCCGCTGAAAGGGTTCCTGTCGGAAGAAGACTACAACGGCGTGGTGGAACACATGCGCCTGGCAGACGGCAAACTCTGGCCGATGCCGATCAATCTGGACGTGACCGAAGGCTTTGCCGAAAAGATCGAGATCGGCCAGGACATCGCACTGCGCGATCAGGAAGGCGTGATCCTGGCCACAATGACGATCACCGACAAGTGGGTGCCGAACAAGTCGCGCGAGGCCGAAATGGTCTTTGGCGCTGACGACCTGGCGCACCCTGCGGTGAACTACCTGCACAACACCGCAGGCAAGGTTTACCTGGGTGGTCCGATCACCGGCATCCAGCAGCCCGTGCACTATGACTTCAAGGCCCGTCGCGACACGCCGAACGAACTGCGCGCCTATTTCCGCAAGCTGGGCTGGCGCAAGGTTGTCGCCTTCCAGACCCGGAACCCGCTGCACCGCGCACACCAGGAACTGACCTTCCGCGCCGCGCGTGAATCGCAGGCAAACCTGCTGATCCACCCGGTTGTCGGCATGACCAAGCCGGGCGACGTTGACCATTTCACCCGCGTGCGCTGCTATGAGGCCGTACTGGACAAGTACCCTGCATCGACCACCACCATGTCGCTGCTGAACCTGGCAATGCGCATGGCTGGTCCGCGCGAAGCCGTGTGGCACGGTATCATCCGCAAGAACCACGGCTGTACCCACATCATCATCGGTCGCGACCACGCCGGCCCTGGCAAGAACTCTGCCGGTGAAGATTTCTATGGTCCCTATGATGCGCAGGACCTGTTCCGGGCGCACGCCGACGAAATCGGCATCGAAATGGTCGACTTCAAGCACATGGTCTATGTGCAGGAACGCGCCCAATATGAGCCGGCCGACGAAATCGCCGACAAGGACAACGTCACGATCCTGAATATTTCGGGCACCGAACTTCGTCGCCGTCTGGCCGAAGGTCTGGAAATCCCTGAATGGTTCTCGTTCCCCGAAGTCGTGAAGGAACTGCGCCGGACCAAGCCGCCCCGGTCGCGTCAGGGCTTTACCGTGTTCTTCACTGGCCTGTCCGGGTCGGGCAAGTCCACCATCGCCAACGCTCTGATGGTCAAGCTGATGGAAATGGGTGGCCGCCCGGTCACGCTGCTGGATGGTGACGTGGTGCGAAAGCATCTGTCGTCTGAATTGGGCTTCTCGAAAGAGCACCGCGACATCAACATCAAGCGGATCGGCTATGTTGCGTCCGAAATCACCAAGAACGGTGGTATCGCCATCTGTGCTCCGATCGCGCCCTATACCGCGACCCGTCGTGCCGTGCGCGAGATGATCGAAGCGTATGGCGCTTTCGTCGAAGTGCATGTTGCGACCTCGCTCGAGGAATGTGAACGCCGCGACCGCAAGGGCCTGTACAAGCTGGCGCGCGAAGGCAAGATCAAGGAGTTCACCGGCATCTCCGACCCGTATGAAACCCCGACGAATGCCGAACTGGTTGTCGAAACCGAAAACGTCGACGTCGACAACTGCGCGCACCAGGTGATCCTGAAGCTGGAAAGCATGGGTCTGATTTCCGGATAACCGCGACTTTGTCAGGCGCCTGTCAAATCCGCAGGCGCCTGGAACCGACGGCGTCGATAGAGAGAAACGGCCGCGCGGGGCGTTTTGGGCGTGCGCAACGAATGAAACAGGACCGCTCTTGGATTGCATCCTTCACATTGGTACCGGCAAGACCGGAACGTCGTCGTTGCAACGGATTTTTCAAGAGAATGCGGACAGCCTGTTGTCGCAGGGCTATCTTTATCCGATAGCTGGGCGCCAGTTTGACGCGCGCAAGCTGCCCAGGCATGTTGGATTGCGTTTGGCTGCCTTGCCGCCCGATATAGAAGGGAACGGTTTGGCCGTGCTTTTGGGTCTGAAAAGTCCCGAAGACCGTGCCTTGTACCGGGACCAGTTCTTAGCTGATCTGGACGCCGAGCTTGCGTCACACGCATCTGCACATAGCGTCATTTTTAGCGATGAGGCGCTTTATAGCTTCACTGAGCCAGAGGCCGTTGCAGGCCTCAAGGCCATCTTGTCAGCGCGGTTTCGATCGGTCAGCGTGATTTGCTATGTCCGACGTCCTGACAGGTTCCTGATCAGCGGATATTCGCAGTACATCAAGAAAGGTGGCACGGAAGACTTTGATACCTACATGGCGGAAGGGCTGGTGAATGGAAGCTATTTTCCGCGATTGCGATGCTGGATTGACGCGTTTGGCGTGCAGGCTGTCCACCTCCGGTGTTTTGAAAAGCGCTTTCTGATCGGTCAGGATCTTGTGACGGATTTCCTGACGACGGCTGGTCTTATTTCAGACGACGCGTCAGCGGCATGGGCACGGACCCTGCAAACCTATAGAATGAATGACGGGCTTTCAGCGTTCGGAAGCGAAGTGCTGCGGCGCCTGAACATGACGCTTGCTGATATGTCAGATGAGCCAAGACGTCGTAAGTGCCAGACTCTCTTCCGGAACGCTGCGTCGCGAGCCCATACCGGCAAGGGCCCATCCGTATCCCCAAAACTAGCACAACAGATCGTCGACAGTTTCCGGGATGACCATGCCGCTTTGGTATCCGCCTTCGATCTTGGCCCGGACCGAATCTATGCCTTGGAAGAGATACTTGAGGAAAGTGTCTCTGACACTTCTCTTTCGGACAAAAGAGAAGAAGACCTACATGCGGCGATAGAGGCCATTCTCTTACAAACCCGGGACCGGTTCCGGGGCCTCATGTTCGATTGAAGGAGGCGTTTACCATGCTTGTTGTTTCCCTGTCCAGCATCCCGAGCCGCTTTCCGTACCTGCCCGATACGTTGAACGCGATCCTGCGGCAGACACATAGACCTGATCACATCATCGTCTATATACCGAAGCGCTACCGCCGGTTTCCGGACTATGACGGTCATCTGCCCGATATCCCCGAAGGGGTGGAAATCCGTCGGCCCGAAGACGACCTTGGTCCTGCGACCAAGGTCCTGTTTGCAGCGCGCGATTTCAGCCGAACCGAGGAAGAGGCACGCACGGCGCAGATCCTTTTCTGCGACGACGACATGATCTATCAGCCAGACTGGATCGAAGGGTTCATGCAGGCACGCGCGCGCCGGCCCGAAGGGGTGATCGCAGCGCATGGGTTCGATTTGCCCTATGTCGGCCTGCCCCGGGTCCCCGGTGGCAAACAGCCCCGCGTTGGCAAATTGCCGCGCGCCTTGGACATGCGATACCGTTTGCGCAAGCTGAAGGTCATGCTGGAAAAGCGCCGGTTCAAGCTGGAGCGCGCGGAAAAACCACCCCGTACGCTGATTGGCCGGTCGGGATATGCCGACGTTTTCGAAGGATTTTCCGGTGTGCTGGTGCGCCCGTATTTCTTCGACGATGCGGCTTATGACATTCCGGAAAAGATGTGGACCGTCGACGATATCTGGTTGTCTGGCATCGTCGCAAAGAATGGCCACGAGATCTGGGTCGAGAAAGACCTGACGCGCTATCAGCACACCATGGCCCGTCACCATGACGCGCTGAACCGGTCCGAGATCGAAGGCCTGCGTCGTGGCGCAGCCAACACCCTGTGCGCCGAATACATGCAAAAGACTTTTGGCATCTGGCAGTAAGAGCGGTTGCACCGCGTGCCGGATGATCGCAGGCTTCCTGGTCAGATGACAAGGAGCCCGTCATGCCGTCCAGACATATTCGGATGCGCCATTTGCGCTGTTTTCAGGCCGTTGCCCGGCAGGGTTCTGTCACCCGCGCGGCAGAGGCGCTGGGCACGGTGCAGCCGTCGGTATCGCGGTCGCTGCGCGAACTGGAAGAGGACATGGGCACGCAATTGTTCACCCGCACCAGCAACGGATTGGTGTTGAACGACGCAGGGCGGATGTTCATGGCCTATGTATCGGGTGGGCTGAGCCAGATTGAACGTGGCATCGAGGCGATGCAGGGGCGGATGGCGGGCGACAGGATCGTTGCCTATGTCCTGCCCAACGTTGTGCGGATGATCATGCCGGGCGCGGTGCGCCGTTTCAAGGATCTGTATCCCGAGATTGATATCAGCTTTCTTGCTGCGACCAGCGGGGGTTTGCAGCAACTGCTGTCACGCGGAGAGGTCGATTTTGGATTTGGGCGGCTCTTGGCTGCCGAGCATATGGAAGGCATGAACTTCGAACACCTGTTTTCTGAACCGTTGGTGTTCTTTGTCCGCAACGATCACCCACTTGCCCGGCGCAGCGCGATCGACATCTACGAATTGGACCGTTTCCCCGTGTTGCTGCCAAATCAGGGAACCATCATCCGGTCCGAGATCGACCGTTTTACGATTGGCCAAGGGCTTTCGCGGTTCACCAACGTGATCGAAACGATCTCGTTCGAATTTGCCCGCCGCTATGTGATGGAGACTGATTCGATCGTCTGCTACCCGCTTGGCGCGATGAAACAAGAGGTTGCGCAGGGCTTTGTGACGCCGCTGGAATTTGGCCAAGGCGCGATGATGGGCGCTGTGGGCGTCACGACCTCTGCTGGGCGCACGCTCAGCGCACCGGCACAACTGCTGGTCCAGATGATCCGGGAAGAGGTGCACGCCCAGAACCTGTCATAACGAATTCGCTATGGCCTATGTGAAAAGAGTATTTCCGTGGCCCCTTTGTTCCCGCTAACCTGCCCCCCAGGGAGAATTTGGGAGGAGGCGCCGCAGCCGGCAGACCCCGTTGTGCGGACCGGTGGCGACAGAGGAAATATATGGCCAAGCCAAAGAACATCTTGTTCATCATGTTTGACCAGCTGCGCTGGGACTACCTGAGCTGTTACGGGCACAAACACCTGCACACGCCCAACATTGATCGGCTGGCCGAAAAAGGTGTGCGGTTCAATCGCTGCTACATTCAGTCGCCGATCTGCGGGTCCAGCCGGATGAGCACCTATACCGGTCGCTATGTGCATTCCCACGGCGCAAGCTGGAACGGGATTCCGCTGAAAGTGGGCGAGATGACGATGGGCGATCATCTGCGCAAGGCCGGGATGGATTGCTATCTTGTCGGAAAAACGCACATGCGCGCAGACGAAGAAGGCATGGCCCGGCTGGGGTTGGAGCCGGATTCGATCATCGGTGCGCGCGTCAGCGAGTGTGGGTTTGACGTGTTCGAACGCGATGACGGCATGCTGCCCGAGGGGCCTGACGGGTCCTATGACCCGGATGGGGCGAAGGAATACAACAAGTGGTTGAAGGCCAAGGGATATGTATCCGACAACCCCTGGCACGATTTCGCCAACTCGGGTCTGGACGAGGACGGCAACGTTCTGTCTGGCTGGTTTCTTAAGAATTCATCCGAGGCGGCGAACATCGCTGAACCCGACAGCGAAACGCCGTATCTGACCGGCCGGGGGATGGAATTCATCGAAAGCCACGATGGCCCGTGGTGTATGCACCTGAGCTATATCAAGCCGCATTGGCCCTACATCGTACCGGAACCCTATGCCAGCATGTTTGGCCCCGAACATGTGCAGCCCGTTGTCCGGTCTGACAGCGAACGCCAAAACGCGCATCCGGTGTTCAAGGCCTTCATGGACACCAAGGTTGGCGAAACCTTTTCGCGGCAGGATGTGCGCGACGCAGTGATCCCTGCCTATATGGGCCTGATCAAGCAGGCCGATGACCAGATGGGCCAGCTGTTTGCGTGGC
Organism: Mesobacterium hydrothermale; assembly: GCF_035818635.1. Classification (NCBI taxonomy): domain Bacteria; kingdom Pseudomonadati; phylum Pseudomonadota; class Alphaproteobacteria; order Rhodobacterales; family Roseobacteraceae; genus Mesobacterium; species Mesobacterium hydrothermale. The sequence continues at coordinate 25,970 of NZ_JAYLLH010000038.1, forward strand.
TGGAAGAGACCGGCCGCACGGATGACACGATGATTGTGCTGACATCCGACCACGGCGATTTCCTGGGCGACCACTGGATGGGGGAGAAGACTTTCTTCCACGACACCTCGACCAGGGTGCCGTTGATCATCTTTGACCCGTCGCCCGAGGCAGACGCGACCCGGGGCACAGTCAGCGATGCTTTGGTCGAGTGCATCGACTTTGCCCCGACCTTCGTCGAGGTCGCCGGAGGTACGCCGCCCTATCACATCCTGGAAGGTGAAAGCCTGCTGCCGATCCTGCGCGGGGAGCGGAGCGAGACCAAGCGCGACTATGTGATCTGCGAATATGATTTTTCGGCCACGCCGGTGGCGCATCTGCACGATATCGCGGTGCGAGATGCGGTGATGTTCATGGTCGCCGACAAGAAATGGAAGCTGTGCCATTTCGAAGGCGGCCACCGTCCGATGCTGTTCGATCTGGAAAACGATCCGCAGGAACTGACCGATCTTGGCGACCGTGATGACCACACCGAGGTGATCGCAAAGATGTACGAAAAGCTGTTCGAATGGACCCGGCGCCAGTCACAGCGCACCACGCGATCCGAAGAGCAGCTGATCGCAATGCGCACCAAGACCCGTCGGCGGGGCGTGGTGATCGGGGTCTACGATGAAAACGACACCGCATTGGAACTGACGGTGAAATATCGCGGTCGTACCGCCCCCGACATGAAATCGGGGCCGGTGGGCTAAGACAGTCTGGCCGGACCAAGGAGGAGGGGACCGGCCGTCATGAACCGAAAAGGGAGGAACCCATGAAACACCTGACCAAGACCTTCGCCGGGCTGTGCCTTGCCGGGGCGCTTGCCGCGGGCAACGCACAGGCGCAGGCCAACCTGACCGCTGAAACATCCAGCCCGGGCAACAGCCCGCATGTGTCGATCCTGCACCTTGCAGAGGTCGCCAGCACCGCGGGCGTTGCAAACCTTCAGGTTCAGGACGGCCAGACGCTGACCAATTCCATCCAGAACGTTGCGCAAGGCCGCACTGACATTTCTGCGATGCCGCTTCTGCTGGCCTTCTTGCTGTCGAAAGGGCGCGGACCCTATTCCAGCCTGGGCGATGAAGGCGCGGCGCTGGCCGACAACCTGCGCGCGCTTTATCCCTATAATGCCGGGGCTTATGGCCTGATGGCGCTGGAAAGCGAAGGCATCACCAGTTGGGCCGACCTGGCGGGCAAGAATGTCTGGAACGGTCCGCCGCGCGGCGCTGCGCTGGTCAATGCGCGTCAGGCGATCTTTCTGACTGCCGGGCTGAAGGATGGCGAAGGCTATACCGGTCATCAGGACAACTGGGGGCAACTTGCCGGGCGGTTGGTCGATGGTTCGATGGACGCGTTTGTTGTGCCTCTGACCTTCCCGTCGCAACGGGTGACCACAATGATGGCAGCGGGCAACGTCGTAATGGTGTCCACGCCCAAGGAAATCTATGAAAGCGAAGACTACCAGCGAGTTTTCAAGGCCCCAGGTAACGTGCCGATTGCCGTCAAATGGGAAGACATGGGTTATGAGGACGGTAAGGGTGTCCGCCTGATTTCCGAAGATGGCACTTTCCGTGGCATTGGCACCGCATTTGCCGATGTGGTCAACAAGGACATGCCGTTCGAGACCGCAAAGGCACTGGTGGCCGAATACATCCGCACGCTGGATGGCCTGCGCGCCAAGACCCCGTACATGAAGAACGTCAACCTTGCGGTACTCGATCCTGAATTGTCGGGCTTTTGCGGTGCGAACCCGCTGAAATACCACCCAGGTGCCGTCGCCGCGTGGGAAGAGGCCGGCTATACCGTGCCCGATTGCGCCAAGGAATAATCCGGTACCTCGCCGGGCCGTCGCAATAGAGCGGCCCGGATCACCCCTTTTCCACCCGCACATTCAGATTTCCACAGGAGCCTGGCTATGAGCTTTGAGTCCATTCGGAAACCGTCAGTCTTCAACAGGCTTTCGCTGGTGCTGGGCTTTGTGCTGGTGACCATCGGTCTTTTGAACACGATGCCGTCGATCCCCGGGCTGGATGACTGGGTCAGCGACACGTTTGGCAAAGACGTGGTGATCCGGCGCTTCAGTTTTGAGTACCTGGCACCGCTTTGTTTTGTTTTCATGATGACCATCGTCGCCCTGGATCAATCCATGGCGCGGCAATTCCGTGACCGCGGCCGCGGGCTTTACCTGCTTGGGCTCGCGATGGATATCGCGCTGGTGGGGATGGCTTTCGCCATGGCCACAGCCTATCTGATCGAAATCGACAGCGTCTGCCTGATCGACCAGCTCACCGGCGAACGGGCCGAACTGATCGCCCGCGCGCTTCAGGATGAGATAGAGTTCGCCGAAAGCATGGGCCTGCCACCGCCATCGACGGTCGACGACCCGGCCTGCATCAACACGCTAGTGGATTGATCGCGACAAACGAGTCCGAATTGGGATTCCCATTTGGTGCTGGCCGTGCGAGTCATGCTGATG
>NZ_JAYLLH010000039.1:0-24889 GCF_035818635.1 Mesobacterium hydrothermale
ATCAGCATGACTCGCACGGCCAGCACCAAATGGGAATCCCAATTCGGACTCGTTTGTCGCGATCAATCCACTAGAACGGGTTCGCAGGCTGTTGCGAACGCCCCGGGGCGACAGGCTGAGGGCCTCTCGGTGTCCAGGTATCTCCAGATTAAAGTTATGAAAGTCATCGTCTTGGTGGTCGGGTTGGGGGTGCGGTCAGCAAGGATGGCTCAATCGACAGGCAAGCCCGAAGGAACCGTCGCAGGGCGGCCGAGCGGGCGTTTGGTGGCTGTCTGGCCGGTCAGTGCTTTTAGGAAGGATACCAGGTCAGCCACATCCCGCTCGGATAGGGGAAGGCGTGTGATATCCGTGGTCTGTGACAGGCGCTGCATCTCGCGACTGTCCTGCATCACGATGAAATCCACGGGTGCCAGCCAATCCGCCTTGGGCAAGTCTGCAAGGGCAGGATCCCACGCGGTCAGCGCGGCAAGGGGATCGGCATGGTGCCGCACGATGCCGTCCAGCGTCGGGTAGGCGCCATTGTGGCCATAGGGGGCGGTCAGCGCGACATTGCGCAGCATCGGCGTCCGGAACCGGTAGGCATCCGCGAGGTCGTCACTTTCGCCCATGCGGCCCACATCGCGCGGCTGAAGGTCAAATCGACGGATCTTTCCGGGGCCGAACTGGGGCAGGGCGAGCGCGTGGAAGTCGTGGTCGGACAGCAGCGGCCCGGAATGGCAGGCGGCGCAATTGCCTTTGCCGTAAAACACCATCATCCCTTGTTTTTCTTGCGAGGTGAGCGCGGCGGTATCCCCCGCGAGATAGGCATCGAACGGGCTGTCGTGGTTGCGCCACTCTGTCCCGATGAACGCGGCCAGCGCGTTGGCGATCTCGACGATGGTCACCTGTTCGGGGCTGTCGATGTGATCGAAGGCCGCCACGAACATCGCGCCGTATTCGGGAATGATCCGCACACGTTTGGCAAGGATCGGCCAGGCGTTGTCGATCCGGTCGTTCACCGCGCCCGAGACCTCGTTTTCCTCGGGGTCGCCGGCCATTTCGAACCTTGCGGTCACGGGAAACAGCGCCTGCGCCGCCAGGATGGTTTCCAGCCCCTGCGGCAACCATTCTTCGGCAGGCGAATTGAACCCGTTTCCGTACAGGTCCGAGGTTTCCAGACGCCCGTCATGGAACAGCACCTTGATGTCCTTCGCCCCAAGATTCCAAAGCGCAGGGGCGTTGCGCGGAATCCGTTTGCGAATCCGGTCGTCCGGACCTTCGGTGCGCCGTTTGGGCCCGATGCCGGTGCCGCCTTCGCCGATCCCAAGGCTCAGCCCGTCGCCCCCTGCGAAATCGTGGTGGTGGCAGGTGCCACAAGAGATATTGCGGTTTCCCGACAGGATCTTGTCGTAAAACAACAGTTGTCCGAGCTTGGCCTTTTCGGCATCGAAGGCGATAAAGTCATCATACGTCAATGGCCGTGGCAAGTCCGCGGCAAAGGCGGGCAGGCCGATCAGGAGGGCAAGGATATGAAGCTGGCGAAACATGCGATGATCATCGTTATGGTGCTGATGTTTTCAACCCCGGCCGTGGCCGAAATCGAACAGGCCCGCGATCTGATGGAGGCCGGAAAGTTCGCCGAGGCACGCGCGGCGCTGATGCCTGCCGCCCGATCGGGCAATGCCGACGCAGAAGAGTTGATCGGCGTGATGTACGCGCTTGGACTGGGCGTCGAAAAAGACCCGGAGCGCGCCTTCGAATGGTACTTGCGGGCCTCGATGAAAGGGCACCCAGGCGCGCAGTCGGGGATCGGCTGGTATTACGAACTGGGCATCGGTATGCCCGCGCCTGATCTGGTGCGGGCCTACCTGTGGTACGGGTTGTCGACCATCGGCGGCGATCCGGATGCGGTGCTGTCTCTGGAAGAGGTCCAGAAAAAGATGACGCGGGACGAGATCGCCCGCGCCAAGGTTCTGATCAACGACTACAAGCCCTGGATGTACCCATTTCGGTAAGGCTTGCGGGGCGGCTGGGGCCGCCCCGCCGTTGCTGCTTAGTTCAGGTCGCCTGCGCGGGACGCGTCGATGGCGGCCTCGGCCTTGGCAACAGAAGAGGTCAGGGCGTCGAAAATCTGTTCGCCGCCGGCCACGTTGCTTTTGAACCAGCCATAAACCGGGTCAGCCGCCGCCTTGAAGGCCGCCTTCTGTTCCGGGGTCGGCACATAGAGGTCGCCACCGCCGGCCTGGAAGTCCTGGTAGGCCTGGATCGACTTGCGCTTGGGTGAGGCAAAGGTGGCCTGTTGCAGCGCATAGAAACCGTCCAGCACAACGCGTTTCAGATCGTTGGGCATGGCGCTGTATTTTTCATTGTTCATGAACCACAGCGCGCCCATGTAGGCATGGCCGTCCAGCGTGACATATTGCAGGCCAGCGTCGGGGAACTTCATGCCCATGATGTCGGTGATGCCGTTCTTCGATCCTTCGACGACGCCGGTCTGGAACGAGGTGAACAGTTCCGGCCATGGGATCGGGGTCGGAGAGGCCCCAAGGGCCTTGACCAGTTCCTGCGGCAGGTCCGCCACGACGGTACGGATTTTCAGGCCGGCCAGATCAGACGGCTCGGCCACGCGGCGCTTGGTGTTGGCAAAGTTGCGCCAGCCGCCGGTGTTGCCCACGGTCATCAGGCGAATGGCCCCGCCAGAGTTTTCCAGCGTCATCGCCTTCATCGTGTCCATGAACTCGGTGCCGTTTTGCAGCACCGCTTCGGCCACCCGGTCATCCGCCATCAGATAGGGCAGGTCCAGAACCTGGACGAAGGGAAAAATGCCCGATGCCCCGCCCGAAGTCGAAATGTAGACGTCGATATTGCCGTCGGCCACACCCTGAAGGCATTCCGCACCGTTGGAACACAGTTGCGTGCCGATGAACATCTCGACTGCGATTGCGCCGTTCGATGCTTGCTCGACATAATTCTTGAACACGACCAGACCGTCATAATCCTCGTCGTTTTCGTTCGAATTGGCCGTGGCCCTGATGGTGAAATCGGCGGCCTGCACGGCCATTGCCGATCCGGCCAGGATCGTCGCCGCGATCAGCGACTTGGTTAGTGTCTTGAGCATGTTTGTCTCCCTTTCAAACACTGGTTTTTATTCGATGAATCCCATCAGATGCGGGATCGTCAAGGAAATTGCCGGGACATAGGTGATCAGGAAGATCACCAACACCTCGACGGCGAGGAACGGCAGGATCGCCTTTGCGATGGTCTGAACTTTTTCGCCCGAAACAGACGACGCCACGAACAGCACCAGTCCCATCGGGGGGGTTGCAAGCCCGACCGTCAGGTTGACCGACATGATGATCGCGAAATGCACCGGGTGAACGCCCATCTCGACAAAAATCGGGCCAAGGATCGGGCCAAGGATGATGATCGCGGGACCGGCGTCCAGAAACATGCCGACGATGAACAGCAACACGTTGATCAGAAACAGCAAGACCAGCGGGTTCTGCGACAGCGACAGAATGTGATCGGCCAGGATCTGTGGCGCATAGGACAGGGCGACCACGGTTTTGAACGCCATCGCGGCCCCGACCAGCAGCAGTACGACAGCCGAAGTCATCGCCGCGCGGCTCAGCACCTCTGGCAGGTCCTTCAGCTTCATGGTCCGAAGCACGAAGAACGCGACGACCAGGGCATAGAACACCGCGACGGCGGCGGCCTCGGTCGGGGTGAAAACCCCCAGCAGAATGCCGCCCAGGATCAGGATCGGCGTTTGCAGCGGCACGACCGCACGCTTGGTCACCATGCGGAAATCGGGCTCGATCCGCCCTCTCATGCCAAACAGCAGAACATGGGCGGCAAGGACGCTGACCGCGAAACTGCCCCAGATTGCCAATCCGGACGCCGCGTCGCCCGAGCCGATGCCGGTGGTGCCGCGAAACACCGCGAAAATCACCCAGCCCAGGTTCAGGCGCAGCAAAACGAAGGACGCCCAGTATTCCCGCGCGCTAAGCACGATCCCCTTTTTCACGATGCGTTCGGCCTTGGGCAGGTCATAGCGGTTGGCCATCAGCTTGACGACCAGCATCAGGCCAACGCCCACCAGGACACCGGGAACGATCCCGGCCAGAAACAGCGCCGCAACGCTTTCGCCCATGACATAGGCATAGATGATCATGATCCCCGAGGGCGGGATGATCGGCCCGATCACGGAGGAGGCCGCGGTCACGGCGGCGGAAAAACGGCGCGTATACCCCTGCCGTTCCATCGCCGGGATCAGCATCGACCCCAGCGCCGAGGTGTCGGCGACAGCAGAGCCCGAAAGACCCGCGAAAAGCATCGAGGACAGGATGTTCACATGCGCCAACCCGCCCCGCAGGTGGCCCATCAGCGCTTGGCTGAATTCGACCAGGCGTTCGGTGATGCCGCCGCGGTTCATCAGTTCGCCGGCCAGCATGAAGAACGGGATTGCCATCAGCGGAAAACTGTCCATCCCGTTGTAAACGTTGCGGTAAAGCAACGTGATGTCGCGTTCCTGCCCGTTCATCCACAGCAAGATGCCAGGCGCTGCCAGCAGGCCGAAGAACACCGGCAGCCCGATCATCAGGAAAAACAGGAAGGTCGGAAGAAACCAGATCAGCATCGCGTCACTCCACCGTCAGGTCTTCGTCGACCAGCGGCTTCAGCGCCGCTCCGCCGCCTGTCATGGTGATCAGGCTGCGCAGGATAAGTTCAATATTCACGATCAGCAGCAAGACGACGCCGACAAACAGCGAAGCCATCATCCAGCTGCGCGGCACCCGGAACCATTGGCTGAAATCCAGCGCGGTCGGAACATAGAGAGAGGCGGTGGCGAAGCGTCCGCCAAAGCCGGTGAATTCACCCCATCCGATCTTGGCGGCGAAGGCCAGCACGGCGCCAGATATCAGCAGCAGGCAGAACGACAGCGCTGCGCCGATCTTGGACGGCAGCGCCTCGACCAGCATGTCGATGGCGACGAAACCGCCCCGGCGATAGGCCATCGGGGCCATCAGCCCGGTCATCCAAAGCATCATGAAGCGCGCGGCCTCGTCCGGCCACGGCAGGGCGTTGTTCAGGACATAGCGGAAAAAGACCTGCACCAGGATGGCCAGCACCATGAGTGTGATGGCTGCAATCGACAGCCAGCGGCCAAGCTGAAGAACGGTATCGTTCCAGATTTGAAAGGGCTTCAATAGCCCCAAAAGCGGCATGGTTGTCATTCCTCCCTTTGACAGATCAACGCCTAGTCCTTGTTTGTGAACCCTCCATATACGCCCTTGGCAAAAACCAACGGGTTGCCCTGCCGCGCCATCGCCTGGATGACGCGCCCGACGATGATCGCATGATCTCCCGCATCATGGATCGCAAATTTCTGGCAATCGAACCGTGCCAGGCAAGTGTCCAGAACCGGCACGCCCATGTCGGTCTCGCTCCAGTCGCCGTCATGAAAGGCGTGACCTTTGCGGGCAAAGCCGTGGCCGATATGCCCTTGGTCGTCTGCCAGGATGTGGATCGAAAAATGCTCTGCCCCTGCAAAGGCTTCGAACCTGCGCGACGTGCGCGCGGGCGACCAAAGCACCAGCGGCGGATCCAGCGAAACCGACGCAAAGCTGTTCGCGGTAATGCCCAGCGGCCCGTCCTTGGACAGGCAGGTCACGACAGTCACGCCGGTGGCGAACCGCCCCAGCGCCGCGCGAAACTGCTGCGCCGTGTCCTGACCGGGTGTGAACTGCATGTGCTCCCCTCCACCGTCTGGCATCACGCCACCTCTCGGCCCAGTGCTTCGGTGTAAAGCTCGAACCACGTCTGGCGGTCCATGGAGACCTTGAAGGCGTCGCTGAAGGTGCGGATGCGGGACAACGTGTTCGTGCCCATGACCGGCAAGATGCGCGCCGGGTGCGCCAGAAGCCATGCGACGGCCACGGCGGCACGGTCAACGCCGTTTTCCGCTGCGATCCGGTCCAGCACCGGGCGGTCTGCCGACATCAACGCTCCGCCGCCCAGCGGCGACCAAGCCATGGGCGAGACCGCAGTTTGCTGAAGATGCGCCAGGTCGCCGTTGGTAAAGGCCGAATGTTCACCCAGGCTCAACTCGATCTGGTTGGTGGCCAAGGGTGTGGTCATCGCCGATTGCAGCAGTTTCCAGTCCCACGGGCGGAAGTTGGACACGCCCACCGCGCGCACCTTGCCGCTCGCCACAGCCGCATCCAGCGCCGCGCCGGTTTCATGGTGGTCCATCAGCGGATCGGGCCGGTGAATCAGCAGCAGGTCGATATGGTCGATGCCCATGTCGCGCAGCGAGGCGTCGATCGACGCGCGGATATGGGCCGCCGACGTGTCGTAGTATTTCACCCGCGCATCGGCATAACGCCCGACCGGCGCAACGATGTCGCATTTGGTGACGATCTCCAGCTGGTCGCGCAGGCCCTTGTGCGCCTTCAGGCAGCTGCCCAGCAGCGCCTCGGCGATGTAGCCGCCATAGATGTCGGCCTGGTCGATCGTGGTGATGCCCTGTTCAAGACAGGCGTCGATCTTGGCGCGGATATGGTCGGGCGAGGTGTCGGCATCGTCGCCCACACGCCACATGCCATAGACGATCCGGCTGAATTCGATGCCACCGGGAAGCGAAACTCTTTCCATCACACGCGTTCTCCGACACCAAGGGGGGTGGGCGGCGTTTCTGCCGGGACCCTGCCATATTCCTGCGGCAAAGAGCAGGTCTTGAGTTGTGACAGAACCTTGCTGCCAAAATGCTGGCATTCATCGATGTGGGGATAGCCCGAGAAGATGAAGGCCCGGATGCCCATCTTCTGATAGGCCTCGATCTCGCTCAGCACCTGATCGGTCGAGCCGACCAGCGCCGCGCCGCAGCCCGACCGCGCCCGGCCGACGCCGGTCCAAAGGTGCGGTTCGATATACCCGAACTTGTCCGCCAGTTCGCGCGCCCGCGACTGGTGCGAAACCCCAAGGCTGATGGAGTCGTGTGCCCGGTCGCGGATCAACTTGCCGTATTCGTCATCCAGCTTGCTGACCAGATGTTCGGCGTATTCCTTGGCCTCGGCCTCTGTGTCGCGCACGATCATGTGGACGCGCAGGCCATAGTCCAGCGTACGACCGAACCGCTCTGCCGCGGCGTTCGCATCGCGCATCCGCTGGGCGATGTGGTCCTTGGGTTCGGGCCACATCAGGTAGACGTCGCAATATTCGCCGCACAGATCCAAAGCGGCGGGCGAATAGCCCCCGAAATACATCAGCGGGCCGCCGTTTTGCTGATAGGGCTTCGCGGGGGCCGTCGGCACGCCCTTGAAGCTGTAGACTTCGCCGTCGTGATTGATTTCGTCTTGGGTCCAGGCCTGCCGCAGGATCTGCACCACCTCGCGCGACCGCTTATAGCGGTACGCACTGTCGGCGACTTCGCCAGGGAAGTCGGACGAGATGATATTGACCGTCAGCCGCCCCTTGAGCATGTGATCCAGCGTGGCAATGGTGCGCGCCAGCATGACCGGTTGCACCTCGCCGCAGCGCACGGCGGCCAGCATGTTGATCTTGTCCGTCAGCGGTGCGCATCCGGCGACGAAGCTCAGCGTATCTTGCCCGACCTGATAGGATGACGGGCACAGGATGTTGCGAAACCCCTGGTTTTCGGCCTCCAGCACAATGTCCCGGCAGTGTTCCCAGCTGGATCTCAGGCTACCATCCGGGACCCCCAGAAATTCGTAATCGTCTGAACAAAGGGCGGAAAACCAGCTGACCTCGGCTGCGTCAAGATCGGCGGATGTCACCGGCACGACAGTCATACGAATCTCCTCCCTCAGTGCGATTCATACTTGCGTAGCATTCGCTTTGATGTAGATCAATAGTGTATCAATTTGAGTCGACCATATGCCAAGCCCGTCTGCCGCACTGCCCAAGTATGCCCAGATTTCCGAGATGCTGATCCGGGAAATCGCTGCCGGGCGTCTGGCCGACGGGGCCAAGCTGCCGCCGGAACGCCAGTTCGCGGCAGAGCTGGGAATTTCCGTCGGCACCTTGCGCAAGGCGCTGGACGACCTTGCGGATAAGGGCATGTTGCGCAGGGTGCAGGGGTCAGGGAACTATGTCCGGCATCGGCCGGATCCGGCGGGCATCTATGCTTTCTTCAGGCTGGAACTGGTCGACGGCGGCGGGCTGCCGACCGCGGAGTACCTGGACATCGCGCGGCTGGAAAAACCGGCCGAGCTGCCGGCTTTCGGGACATCGCGTGACGGCCATCGCATCCGGCGACTGCGCCGTCTGTCTGGCCAACCTGCCGCGCTCGAGGAAATCTGGCTCGACGGGGTCTGGGCCGAAAAGGTGGATCGCGACGATATCTCGGAATCGCTCTACCTGTTTTACAGCACCCGCCTGGACCTTCTGATTACCTCTGCCGAGGACAGGGTCAGCATCGATCTGGTCCCCGCTTGGCGGGTGGATCAATTCGCGATTGCAGCAGGACAGCCCTGTGGATTCGTCGAACGCTGGGGCCGGACCGCCGATGGCGAAGTGGCCGAATTTTCTCGCACTTGGTTCGACCCTTCGGTCGTCCGTTACGTCGCACGAATGAGGTAAATATGCGCACGATCAACTATGGCATCATTGGATGCGGCATGATGGGTCAGGAACATCTGCGCAATATCGCGCTTTTGCCCGAAACCCGGGTCGCTGCGATCTATGAACCCGACGCAGAGCAAGCCCAACGCTCTTTGGCCATTGCGCCCGACGCAGAAATTGTTTCCTCGGTTGCGGCGCTCCTGGCGATTGAGACATTGGATTGCCTGCTGGTGGCCGCACCCAATCACCTGCATGTCGACCTTTTCGAGGAAATCGCCAGAACCCGGCCGCTGCCACTGTTGATCGAAAAGCCGTTGTTCACATCGTCCGAACAGGTCGACCGACTGCGTCAGCTGGAGGCCAGCTATCCCGCGCCGGTCTGGGTGGCGATGGAGTATCGCTATATGCCACCGATCCAGAAGCTGATCGACGAGGCAAAAGACGCCACCGGCGGCATCACCATGCTGACGATCCGCGAGCACCGGTTTCCGTTTCTGCCGAAGGTTGGGGACTGGAACCGTTTCAACCGCAATACCGGCGGCACTTTTGTCGAGAAATGCTGCCATTTCTTCGATCTCATGCGCTTGCTGATGCAGTCAGAACCGGTCCGCGTGATGGCGTCGGCGGGGCAGGACGTGAACCACCTGGACGAAGTCTATAACGGTGAAACGCCTGATATCTGGGATGCGGGTTTTGTCATCGTCGAGTTCGAGAACGGCACCCGCGCGATGCTTGAGCTTTGCATGTATGCCGAAGGCTCGCGCTATCAGGAGGAAATCACGGCGGTTGGCCCCAAGGGCAAGATCGAGGCGAAAGTCCCGGGGCCGGGGCGGTTTTGGCCCGAACACCTGGGGGCGGCCCCGGTGCCGCAGGTCATCGTGTCTCCGCGTAACCCGCCCGGCCCGGTCACGATCGACGTACCGGTCGATGCCACGGCACTGGCTGCGGGCGATCACAACGGCTCCACGCTTTACCAGCACCAGAAATTCGTCGAAGTCGTGCGGCAGAGCGGTGTGCCGGAAGTCACGTTGGAATGCGGTCGCAAGGCGGTTGAAATGGGGCTGGCTGCACAGCTTTCGGCGACAACCGGGCAGACGGTCGATCTGACGTCGCACTGATCGCCGACCGCGTCGTGCCCCATCGGGCGCGGGCACGCTGCGCATCGGGAAAGCCCCCGCGGGCCGCTGGCGGCGGCGGTCCGCGGGGTCAACGTCATTTCGGCATATAGAAATTGAAAGCCGCAGCAAATTCGCTACCCTGACGCGAGGGAACTGGGTATCGGGTGCATCTTTGGCTCTGGTTTGTGACACGCTGGAGCTGTTCCTGCTTTCGGATTGGAAAGCAGAGATTGGCCCGGTGCAGATCGACCTGAGGGGTCAGAAGCGCCGGGCCCTGTTGACCTATCTTACGCTTTTGGACGGGCGTCCTTCGCATCGCGATGATCTGGCCGAGCTTTTCTGGCCCGCGGTCGATCTGCGCAAGGCGCGCGCCTCGCTTCGGCAGGCGCTTACGGATTTGCGCAAGGCCCTTGGCGCGGACCTTATCAAGTCGGACGGAGAGCTTGTGTCCATGTCCCGTGCGCGGGCAACAACCGACGTGGCCGATCTGGCCCGCGATCTGCGCGCATCTCACAGCGGGGCACATGTGGAAACCGCCTTGCGTGGCATGGCCGGTCTGCTGCGGGCGTTTGACGGGATCGGGCCTGCGCTTGATGACTGGTTGCAAGACACCCGGGCACGCCTGACCGATCTTGTTTTCGACGCCGCTTCCGTGCGGCTTCAAGACCCGGCCGTTTCCGCCGAGGCGCAGCTTCGGTTGGCCCGCGCGGTACTGGAATTGGATGCGCTGTATGAAGTCGCGGTGCGTGCGCAAATGAAGGCTTTGGCCGATCTGAACGACAACGCCGCCGCCTTGCGCGTCTATCACGGTTTTTACGAGCGCATCGAACTCGAACTGGCGGTCGAGCCTTCGGTCGAAACCCAAGAACTTGCCATCCGGATAAAGTTGCAGACCCCGGCAGAGGACGCGGTGCTTGCCTCCGCCACGCCAGCGCCGGGATCGGCGCGGCCCCTGACACTTGTGGCGGTCTTGCCGTTTGAACGGTTGGGGGCGCCGGATATTCCCGACTACATGATTCTGGGCATGCTGGATCAGATCACCTGCGTGATGGCGGCCTACCGCTCGCCCGCGGTGATTTCCTCGAACAGCACACGCCAGTTTCTGGGGCAGGCCATAAACCCGACCGAGGTCGGGCGGCAACTGGATGCGCGCTATGTGGTGACAGGGTCGATCAGCGGCAGCGGGGCAGCCCAGGTGTTGTCGGTGCAACTGTGTGATGGGGCCAATGGCCGGGTCTACTGGGCCAAGAATCTGACCTTGTCGCGATCAGAGGCTTTGACGCAAAGTCTTGCCCTGGCGCAGGACATTGCCCGCGCGATCGAGCCGTCGCTGAACCTTGCCGAGCTGGACCGCGCCCGCGCGATCCCCCCCGATGCGCTGGAACCACATCATCTTGTCTTGCAGGCAAAGGACCTGATGTTTCGCCTCAGCCCGGTGGACTTTGCCAGGGCGCGCGGGTTGCTGGATCAGGCTCTGGGAACGGGCGCAAGCTTTGCCCCGGCCTTTGCGCTTTCTGCCGAATGGTATGCGATCAACCTTTGGCAGGGTTGGTCGCGCCAAAGTCGCGACGACAGCGAACGGCTGATCGATCATGCCCGTCGCGCGTTGCAGCATTCCCCCGGCGATGGTCGCGCGATGGCGCAATGGGGGCACTACAAGATTGCGCTGGAACGCGATTTCGACGGCGCGCTGGCGCTGATGGACGAAGCCCAACAGATGGCACCGTCGGATTCGGAAACGCTGATCTGGACGGTGCCTACGCTGGCGCACAGCGGTCAGGCCACCCGCGCGCTGCAAAACGGCACCGAGGCATTGCGCCTGTCACCGTTCGACCCGTTCCAGTTTCGCAACGAACATTTCGTGTCGTTGGCCCACTACGCCAATCATGACCACGAAGCTGCTGCCCGGCTGGGGTTGGCCTGTTTTTCCAAGGCGCCGAACTATGGGTCGAATCTGCGCGTCACGATTGCGGCGCTTCAGGCGGCCGGCCGCACCGCCGAGGCGGCCGACCTGGCCATCCATCATGGCCAGGTCGAACCGCGATATTCATTGAACCGGGTCCGCGACCGCATGGGGTTTCGCGATGCGGAAACGCAGGATGTCTACGTATCGCGTCTGCTGGCTGCCGGGATCGCCGCCTGAGCATTTGACGCCGGATTGACGCCGCTCTGGTTCAACAATCGGACAAGACCGATCAAAGGGAGACAGGACGTGTTCATTCTACCAGGCAGCCATGGCAACTCGCATGGCAATTCTCACGGCAACTCGCATGGGAATTCCCACGGCAATTCTCATGGCAACAGCGGGCTTGCCATGGCGCCAGCCGGGGGCATCGCGTTGCCGGTGTCGATGCCGATCTATCTTGGACCGGGGGTTCTGCACCCGATTGAAGCCGGCCCGTTCAAGGAAACCGAGATCCATCCCGATCTCTGGGTTCTGCCGAAACTGCCGGGACTGTTGATCAATGTGCTGCCCGACACCTCTCCGAACAATCCCGATCACGCGACGCTGAAGGCGATCATGGAAAGCAAGGCCGTCGAGGTCGACCTTGAACGCGCCCTGAACGCGCGGGATGCAAACCTTGCGTCCTTCGGCGCAGAGGCCGCCGACCAATCGGGCGATTTCAAGCACTACTTCCATGCCCTCTTGTCGTTGAATCCGCGCGACCACACGAACACGATGCGCTTGATTTCGCTGGTTTATGCCGCGGCGGGCGTCGTCGGAATGGCATGGAAGCTCGAGTTCAGGCGGGCCCGTCCCGCGCAAGTCTGGCCCGGCATGTTTCCGGCGCTGCCAACCCCGCCGCATCCGTCCTTTCCCAGCAATCATTCCGTTCAGGCGCATACGGTTGCGCAGGTCTTGATCGAGGTGGTGAAGGGGGCCGGGCACCCAGCTGCCGAACGCTATCTTTCAGAGCTTGCGGACCGGATCGCGCTGAACCGCGAATACGTGGGGATCCATTTTTGCACGGACACCGAAGGCGGGCGGGAAATCGCGAACGGGCTGACCACCCAGTTGCTTGCTGACGGGCTTGTGAAAACGCTGGTTGACGCCGCCGTAGACGAACTGACCGTCGAGCGCGGGACTGCGTGAGATGTCCAACCGCACTCTTTCAACAGGCGCGGCGGTACCGGGCAACTGGACCTCTGCCCTGGGGGTCGCGCTGGGCCAGCGGGCAGAGCGTGCCGACTTTGTCGGGCGGCGTGGCGAACGTGTTTTTGTCAAAGCAATCGAGCGGCAATTGTCAGAAGCGCTGTCGCCAGAACTGACTGGTTGGCCGGTCCGTGACCAGGGGCGCAGGGCAACCTGCACCGCTTTTGCGGTCACGGCCATGGCAGAGCTGTGGCAGGCCACCCATGGTGGCAAACCTGTCGTGCCGGACTTTTCCGAAGAGTTCCTGTACTACAAATCGCGAGAGGACAGTTTCGCCGGAGCGGGCATCCACCTCGACGACGCCGAAGTTGATGCTCTGACCCAGGCAGGCGCGACCTTTCTGAAACAAGCCCAGAACGCGTTGGAAAGGGATGGCATCTGCCTGGAAACGGCGGCCCCCTACGACAGGCGGGCGATGGTCAACGCGCGGGTCAAGCCGGGGCAGGGGGCCGTCGCGGACGCGTTGGGCCGCAAGCCGCGCTCGGCGCTTGTTCACAACATCGTCGATTCCGAAAACGGCGAGGTCATCGGCACCCTGCGGGCGTGGAGAACCCCGCTGGCCGAACGCACTGTATCCGACATCCTGATAGACGCCCTTGGGCACGACAGCGCTGTCGCGGCGGCCTTTGCCGTTCTGAACGGGCCGGGGCGGGGGGCTTGGTTGGGGACAACACCGTTTCTGACCGGGCAGGTCAGCTATCCCCACGATGAAGAGGTTGTCGGTTTGCAACCGATCGGGGGGCACGCGGTCTGCATCGTCGGGTTCATCCCGGATACCGGCGCGACGCCCGCCCAACCCGCCAATCCTGGTTGGTTCGTGTTCAGAAATTCACTTGGGCGGCATCGTTTTGCCCGCGATGCGGGCAAGGTGCCGACGCCAACGGCCGCACCCTTGCAGGGGTACGGCGTGATCTCGGCAGCGGACGTGGACCGGTATTGCTGGGAATACCTGTTCCACGCCCCGGGCGCCGATTCGGTGCCCGGTTAGGCCCCGAATGTGGCAAGCGCGCCTTCGATATCGGACCAAGACAAGGCAAAGGCAATATTGCCGTCACCCGCGAACAGGATCCCGACCGCCACAAGGTCGGTCGGGGTCAGGGCCCGCACCAGCGCTGCGCCCGAATGCCCGGGCCGGACCGCCCCAGACAAAACAGAGAGCTGAAACACCCGGCTAAAGTGCAGCGTGCGCCCGCTTGGGCGGTCCTTGATCAGGATGCCCTGCGTCAATTCCGTCACCTGTGACAGTTCGACCCGCCGAAGCGCCCCCTTGGCCTTGGATGCATAGGTATAGCGAAACCGCGACGCAGCTTGCGGCGCAGCGCTCAGCCGACCGATCGTCCGGATGCGTTGGCCCGCGAAGGCTTCTATGGTGAACGGCAGGGCCAGCGCCTTGCCGCCCGGATCCAGTCGGATCAGCGCAACGTCATGACGGTTGATAATGTCGTCGCGATAGGGCGAATGCCCCGCGACGGAACCGATCTGTGTCCGTTTTCCTGCGATATCGACAAACACCGACCGCCCCCGCGCATCGCCGTTGGGGGCGGTAACCACATGCGCATTGGTTATGCCGAAGGCGCCATGCGGGGTGACGGTGACAAAGGCCAGCGTGCCGCTGCGCCGCTTGGTGCCCTCGATCACAATATCCGCGCCGTCCAGAACCGAATTGATTGTGGCAAAGGCCTGGGCCGAGGCCTCGACGATGTCGGTCGGAATCGGTCCGGCGGACGTGTGGAAGACTGGCGGCAAAGGCGCGCCATGCGGTGCGCCCTTCCGTTCCACCATGATGCGCGCGGCAAAGTACTTCTGGCACTGACCGCCAGTGTATTTTTCACCCACACCCACCGCGGTCACATCGGGATGATCGGCAAGCGCCTTTCGAACCAGGATGGTCCGGGCACGGGCTTCGGCGATCCTCATGACTGGTTCGTGGAACTGGTGACGTCCGGCCCGGGCTGGACCGGCAGCGGCGCGGTGTTCGTTTGCGAGACCACCTTGCCAAGCGCGATGTGCTTCAGTTCTCGCAGGCCAACAAGAGCGCCATCATCGTCGAAGACAAAGGCGAAGATGCGCACATCTCCCGCCCCGTCGACGCTGCCCGCTGCGGCGGGGGCAGACGGCAAAGCCGCTTCGACGATCTTGTTGGCGATCTCGAACAGGCCCCCGACCGACGCGGTCGCATCCATGTTGCTGTTGACCGTCGCCAGCGTGCCGTCTTCGCGCAGGGTGATTTTCATGTCGTTCTTGGCCAGAAACGCCCCGAATTGCAGCACCCGTTTCTTGTTGCGGTCGGGCAGGTATTCGATGTTCGCCTGCCCGCCCGAAACGACCAGTACGGGCATCACTTCGTAATGCACCAGCCCGCGCGCATCGGCGTTGTCCGCCGTCACCGGCACACTGGTCACATAGGCGCATCCGGATAGACAGGCGGCAAGGCCAAGACCCAGGAACATTCGCGAGATCATGATAAGGGTTCCTTTCCTGCAATTCAGAAGGCGCGCCGCACCCGAAGGGAGGATCGGCACGGCGCGCCGGGGGATCAGGCGTTGCGCGCGTCCTGAATTGCATCCACGACCGGGACCCGCAGATCGGTCCAGGTCAGCAAATCCGCAACCGTCGCAATCGGAGCCGCCGTGCCAAGCGCGGCTTGTGCCTGATCGGGTGTCCAGTGGGCGCCCGGGGCAAGGATCGAGGTTCTTGAGGTCAGAACCAGAGTCAGGAAGGTATCCGCCACGATCGTCGACCCCAGCGGCCCCAGCCGTCTGCCGTCGTTGACCACCGCAGCCTCGATCAGGATGTAAAGCCACAGCGGTGTGCGCTCGTACAGCATCAGGCTTTCCATCGTCTGGCGGAAAGCCGGATCCAGAACGCTTTGCATCTGGGTCTTGGTCAGCATTCGGACCGAAGGCAGGGCGCGCGACACATCCTGCCCTGACGGCAGTCCGCGCATCCCCCCGCGCCGCAGGTTCAGCATCGCCAGATTGTTCAATCCCACAGGCATCCCGGGCAAAATGCCAAGAGCCGGCGCGATATACGGGTCAAGCGCCTTGGTCATGTTCAGCGGTCCTTCGACCGATCCGGCGAGGTTCGGAAAGGCCCGGCCGGACAAGTCATAAAGCCGCCGGAAATCCGCGACCCAGTTGGTGGGCAGTGTCGGCAGGCCCGCGAAATCGCCGGACCCGCCGGAAAAGCGGAAAATCTGGTCGAACCGGGCCGGGCGAGGCACCACCGCGCCGCCGGTGCTGAAATTCACGTTCCATTCATACTCTTCACGTACCTGGCTGTGCCCCAGCCGATAGCCCGCCACGGAAAATTCCAGCGGCATGAACGCGGTTTCTCCCGGGCCCTGGGCCAGAACCTTGCGATTGCCCTTCACGATGATGTCGTCATAGACCCCCGCATCAAGGATACGCGGCAAGTAGTCGTGCAGCACGATATGCTGATAGTGCCGGGTCACTAGGTCGCGTGCGGCGGTGACGATCGTCGACGGCGCAGAGCCGGGGTTGGCCTCGGCCAGGGTGTCGGCAACGGCGTTGTGGAACTGCAAGAACATCAGGTGGGTTTGCGCGACGGCCAGGTTTTCGTCGTTCCGGTCGTCGCCGATCTGTGCCTTCTGGTTGCGGCGCGGCAAGTCCGCCAGAATGCTCTTGCCCGAGGCACCGGCCCCCGGAGAACCGCTTGTTGGCCCGACAATGAAGCGAAACCCGTTCATGAACTCCGGCTTTGCGCCGGTCAGGGTGCCATAGACACTATCGAGATCAAGACTGGGGGACCGCCCCTGCAAGAGCGCCTCGTCAGTGGTGGCCTCGATTGCATCGGTCGCGGCCTCGTCGCCCTCTTGCGATGGTTCGGTGACATCGCGCGTGATGTCGTGGTCGATGAACTGACCCAGGTAGGTATAGCCAGCCGGCACATCGGTGTCGGTCCTTTCCGCCTCGGACCGAGAGGTCATGTGCTGGCCCAGTCGGACGCTGGTCGATTGCTTCAAGATCATCGGCGGGGCCTTGGCAGGCGCGAACATCCGGCCAAAGCGAAACCCCGGCGGCGTGTCGTTTGCCCGGCCTTCGCCCTGAATGTCGATGTTGGTCTTGACCCCGTGGGTTGCAGTTGCGGTTTCCATGGCTTCCCCCTTTGCGAAACTTGTGCGGACAAGGGTCCATGTCCCGCGTCAAGACGGCGTCAGGTGCCAGTCAACGGCCGCGCAAACAGGTCTTTGCGCCAGACGATGGGGGAACCGGGGGACCGCCACTGTCGAGCCTGCAGCGAAGGGTTGTTTCGCGCGGCGGCATTCCCGGTCACGCAGCATAAAAAGCCCGCTTTGACGTCACAAGAAAACCCGAATGGGTTGCAAAGCTGCCGGCAGAGTTCGCGTGCCTATCGACCGAAGCAAGCGACAGATGGACGGCCAGAGACGGCATGGGGTCGCCCCCACCGGCAGGGAGAGGCAGATGACAGACGTTCACCTTGATCCAACACGCGACGCCAAGATCGGCTTTGCGTGGCACCGCAGGCTCACCGGATTTTGCGTTTCAAATTGCGCCCGCACACTGCGGTTCATGACGCTGATCATGATGCTGGTGGTGGCTTCGATCCCGGTCGCGCTGTTCTACAAGTGGGTCGAACGCAGTTCGTATATCCATGAACTTCAGCGGGTTGACGAAAACCATCTGATCATTGCGCGCAACCTGTCATCGGCCCTGTCAAGATATACCTCTGACGCTTTGGCCCTGTTCAGCTTTGTCGTGGCGGATTCGCTGCAACACACGGATCTTGCAGGTTTCCCGGAACTGCTGAAGCAATACGATCTGTGTCACGTCACGCTGCTGGACGCCGACGATACGCTGGTGTCGCAAGTGGAGGGGCACAACAAGCACAACCAGGGCATGCCCGCGCCCGAGATCATTGCAAAGCTGCGCGGCCTGGCCTCGGCATCGCCGGGCAAACCCGTCATCTCTGATATCATCTCTCACGACGGCAAACCGCATTTCTTTATCGCAGAGGTCTTCGACAACGGGCAGATGGCCTTTGCCCCGTGGAGCCCCCGCTATGTGATGGCGTTGCAGAAATCCATTTCCTTCGGCGAACTGGGCCATTCGATGATCGTCGACCAAACCGGTAAAGTGGTCGCCCATCCCAACGCCGAATGGCAGCGCACTAACAAGGACGCCTCGAAACTGCCGGTGGTACAAGCGATGCTCGCCGGCAAGACAGGCGTGATGCAGTTCTATTCCCCGCCGCTCAAGGCGGACATGATTGCGGGATATACGTTCGTTCCGGAAACCGGCTGGGGGGTAATGGTTCCGCAGCCGGTACGGGAACTGGAACTGCGCGCAGAAGAAGTGCAGCGCACGGCGCTTTACATTTCTTGCATCGTGGTGGGACTGGCGGCGCTGATGGCGATCTGGTTCTCGCGGCTGCTGACCGCGCCGATCCTGTCGGTCGTGACTTCGGCCCGTCGGATCTCGGAAGGGGACTACGCGACGCGCGTCGGAGAGCTTCCGCGCTATACACCGCGTGAAATTGGCAAGCTGGCGCGGGCGTTCGACACGATGGCGTCAGATATCGACAAGAAAACCAACCAGTTGACGGAAAGCCTGAAGCACGAAAAAGAGCTGTCGGAAGAGCGCGCGGCGCTGTTGGTCGAAGCGCAGCACGCGAACGCGGTGAAATCGCAGTTCGTCGCCACCATCAGCCACGAGCTGCGAACGCCGCTGACATCGATCCGTGGGTCGCTGGAACTGCTGAAACAGGGCGTGGCCGGGCCGGTACCGGAAAAAGCCAGCAAGATGTGCGCCATCGCGCTGAAAAACGCCGGGCGTCTGCAGGGCCTGATTGATGACCTGCTGGACCTGGAAAAGCTCGACAGCGGCAAGATGATCTTTCGTCAGGACAAGGTTGATCTGCGCCAGACGGTCACCGACGCGGTGGAAGCCAATGACAGCTATGGCCAGTTGCACGAGGTCAGGTTCAACTGGATCCCGACTGATCAGCCCGCCTTTGTCATCGGCGACAGCAATCGCTTGATGCAGGTGATGGCAAACCTGCTGTCAAACGCGGCGAAGTTTTCAGGCAGCGGGGACGTGGTGGATATTGCGCTCGACACGTCCGAGTCCGGAACCGTTCGGGTCACGGTCACGGACCACGGCATCGGCATCGCCCAGAAAAACCATGACAAGCTGTTCGAGAAATTCGTTCAGATCGAAGCAGACGACACCCGGCGCTATGGCGGCACCGGGCTGGGGCTTGCGATCACGCGGATGATCGTGGAAAGCCATGGCGGATCGGTTGGTTTTTCCAGCGCTCCGAACGAAGGCAGCGCGTTCTGGTTCGAACTGCCCCTGGCAACTGACGGCCCGGCGCGGGGCTGAGGTGTACAAGACCGGCGGGCGGCGTTCAGGATGCGGCCCGCGCCTTTGCAAAGATATCGACGATCTGTTCCGGCAACGATGTCGGATCGAACGGTTTGGTGATCACACCCGCCGCCCCCGCGTCCCACAGCGCCGCAGATTGGTCTGCCCGCGCCTTTGCGGTCATGAAGATGGCGGGTGTCTTTTCGAACCCGGGGATCTTGCGCAGACGTGACAGGGTTTCGATCCCGCTCATTTCCGGCATCATCACGTCCAGCAGGAACAGGTCAGGTTGGATTTCGGCCACCTTGCTCAGCGCATCAGAGCCGGACACGCATTGCGCGACTTTCAGGCCACCGATGGTTTCCAGCGACAAGTTGACGATTTCGCGGATGTCTTCGTCGTCATCGACATGCAGGACAACCGGTGCTTGGTTCGACATTGCGGTCTCCACCCGAAGACCACCCGGCGTGGTGGCCACAGTGAAAGAGGATGTAGTTCGAAAGAGCACTTTTTACAGGAATTAAGACTTCCTTAATCCACTATAGGGTGCAATGCCGTTTCGGCAAACACTGCGTTTCTCTTGTGGCGGAATGCCCCGCGATGTCGTGGGGGCCGCGCTTCGGGCGCCAGACCATTCAGATGCGCGTCAGCGCGGGCCATACCGATACGCCTGTGTGATCCGGCCAAGATTCACGACATGCGGACGAACGGTCCGCAGGATTTTCTGGGTGTCATGGTTCCGGCGCAGGCCGAATTGCACCTTTGTTTCTATCTGGCGAAGCGTTTCGCCAACTTCGGGCAGGCCGACGCTGCCGGCTACGCCATACATGCGATGGGCCAGCAACTGCATCTCCCGCAGGGCGTCCCGCGGGGCCTGGCCGGCCTCGATTTCGCGACACAACCTGACGAATGTCAGGGCATGCCCTGCGAGTTTCTCGATGAACGCAAGCCGGATACGTTCCATGCCTGGGGAAAACCGGGCATCAACCTTTGTCTCATTCATGACAGCACCTTTACCGAAACAACGCCCCCCCCGGGGTCTGAACTCAGGAAAACATGATCGCCCTCAGGCTTTGGTCGCTGGGCAGCACAACCGGCGTGGCGCGCGGGGTGGATTTGTCCATCACCCGTTCCAGCAGCAATGCGGGTTTCGTCGACGAGAAGAAAGACGGAACGATCTGTTTGCCCAGCAGGATCCGGGGAACCGGGATCCCGTCCATGTTATAGTCCATCTCAAGCACCGACATCGCCAGCCGGACCTTGCACAGAAAGCTTTCGGGATCGACCTTGGACAGGCGGTCCAGAACGACGACAAAGTCACCGCCGCCGGTATGCGTGAACAGCCCCTTCGCGGGACTCAACGCGCCGGAAATCGCGCTCGCGATATCCGCCAGAACGGTGTCGTAGACCTTGATCGTTGTCTCTGTATACAGCTTTGCGGCGTTTTCGACCTGGATCGACAACAGGCTGTTGGCCAACAGGTTCTTGCGCGACAAGGTTTTGATATAGTTTTCAAAAACCGGAAACTCCAGCATGTGGTCGATCTCTGGAAATTCGCGCGAAAGGCGAAACGCCTTGCGAAACACACCGTTTGATTTCTGCTTCAGGGCTTCGGCCATGCTGTTGTCAGAGATCATCCGTCTGACGTTGCGCAACCTGGTCGCGAATTCGATCCGATCAAGCGGTTTGGTGATGTAGTCCGTCGCTCCCGCGGCAAAGGCCTGGTCGACGTGATGGCGCTCCGACAGGCTGGTGTTCATCAGGATCGGGGTCTTGGCATAGGCGTCGATCGCGCGCAGCGCGGCGGTCAAATCCACCCCCGTCATCACCGGCATCTGGATGTCGATGATAAAACAGTCGATGTGCTCTGCCTTGGCGATCCGCAGGGCGTCGGCCGCGGTTTCCGCCAATATCACATCGGAATAGCCCGATTCCGCAAGCGTTGACTTGAGAACGTCAAGGATCAACGGTTCGTCGTCAACTGCCAGAAACTTCATGCCTGTGCTCCGGTAAAGAGGGCCGTCAACTACTCGTTAGAGGCGAATTGAGGCAGGAACGGGACATTTTTCCAGACAATCTGGGGTTATTAAGAGAATCTTAGGGTTGAGTGCGAAATACCTGTTGGTTTGGCTGAATCTTGCGTCAGCGGTGTTGGTTGTGCACCAGAGTTTGATTCGCGTCTTGGTTTTGTAGGGGGGGTGCCCTGCATGCGCCGCACGCAAACCCCTTGGGTGCGGTGCAACCTGCCACCTGTGCGGGAAAAGGGGCTTCGCCTTGGCGCGCCCTTGGTCTAGGGTCCGTGCGACGCCCCAGCGCACAGGTGACCATGTCTCAACCGATGATGGCGGCCGGTTTCGTGGCCGCGTTTCTTGACTATGCCGTTGAACAGGGTGCCCCGCGCGGGGCCTTGCTGGCGGCATGCGGCCTTGGCGATCACGATCTGGCGGATCAGGACAACCGGGTGCCCGTCGCGGCCTATCAGGCGTTGATCGCGGCGGCGACAAACGCCACCGGCGATACCGCGATCCTGTTGCGGCATACGCTGAACTCGCGGTTGGAAATGATGTCGGTGGTGGGCCAGATCGTGCATTCATCGGCGTCGCTGCCGCATTCCATCGAACAGTTGAACCGCTATTTGCACCTGATGGCGGAAAGCGACGCGTTGGCCGGGCGCGACCGGTTCGAGCTTCTGCAAGACAGGGGCGAGGTCTGGATCGTCGATCACTTGCCGGTCCAGGGGCCGGAATACATCGGACTAGAAGCGTCTTTTGCCCGGTTCATCAGTGAATTTCGCCGCTCATTTCCCGATCAGGTCTTTGCGCTGGAGATGGAGGTGACCTATCCGCCGCCGCCGCATGTGGCGGAATATCCGGACCTCTTCCGCATTCCGGTCAGGTTCAACGCATCGCGCAACGCGCTGCGGATCGACCCTGTCTGGCTGACGGAGCATACCGAATTCGAACCCGGCAACGCCTATGCCTTCGGAGTGTTCACCCGGCATGCCGATGCGCTTCTGTCCAAGCTGAAACGCTCGGACACGATTCGCGACCGGATCGAGGCGCAGATGTTGCCCGATCTGCACCAGGGATCGTTGTCGATGGACAAGATCGCGCGCGATCTTGGGATGAGCCGCCAGACACTGTATCGGCGGTTGAAGGACGAAGGGGTAACCTTTGCCCAGATCCACGATGACTTGCGCCACCGGATGGCCTGCGATTACTTGACGGCGCGCAAGGTGTCGGTGAACGAAACAGCCTATCTTTTGGGGTTTTCCGAAGCCTCGTCTTTCGTGCGCGCGTTTCGGCGCTGGACCGGGCAAAGCCCGTCGGCTTATCGAAACGGGACAGCCTGAGGGCCTGCGGTCTATTTTGTTACCAGCGGTCAAGACAGTGAAACCTGCGGTCATGCCGGTCGCGGCCGCACCGCCTTATGTCGCCTGCAACAGATGACGTTGCAAAAGGACATGACGATGAAACCACAATTTTTCGGACTGCTGGGAACGGTTTCGCTGCTGGCAGCCTGTGCGGACACCGGTGCAAACTATACCCCGATCCTCGACGGCGCGCCCACCGCGGCCTATCAGGCCGATCTGGCCGAGTGCCGGGCGCTGGCCCGCGACCAGCGACAGTTTGACCAGGAAACAGCCGGGGCGGCCGTATTGGGGGCCGGGGCAGGGGCCTTGCTGGGGGCCGCGGATGACGATGGAACGGCACTGGGCGGGGCGGTCGCAGGGGCCTTGGCCGGGGGCGTGGCAGGCATTGCCAACAGCGCAGAGCGCCGTCAGGCGATCGTGATCGAATGCCTGCGCGGACGCGGCCACCACGTGGTGGGCTAACCGCGATGCCAAAGACAGGTGATACGATGCCCGACAAGACCATCCGATCCCGATCCCGCTTTGCCGCGCTGCACCGTCTGCTGACGGGGCAGCGCGGGTTCGGGCCCCGCAACCTGCCCGCTACCGACCGGCTGCGCCGGGACATGGGGATGCCGCCGGTTCAGACACGCCTGCGCCCGTCCACGTTCTCGCCGCATGGTTTGGCATTTCGCCAAGGAAGTTGACCGATTGTGCGCAGGGTGAGGAAAGGAACACCGATGCAGACCGTATTCATTGCCGGGGCCACCGGCTATCTTGGCCGTCACCTGTGTGCGGAATACCAGCGGCGCGGCTGGCACGTCACCGCACTGGTGCGGGACAGGGCGCGGGCGGGCACGCTGGCTGCCGACACGCTGATCGAGGCCGAAGCCACCGAGCCCGCCGATCTTGTCGGGGTCATGGACGGTGTCGATCTGGTCGTTTCGGCACTTGGGATCACCCGGCAGATCACGGCGCTGACGTATCGCGACGTCGACTTTCAGGCCAACCTGAACCTGCTGAGAGAGGCAGAGCGCGCCGGGGTCGCGCGCTTTGCCTATGTGCATGTGCTGAACGCAGACCAGATGCGTCACGTGCCATTGGTCGCGGCCAAGGCCGACTTCGTCGATCTGCTGCGGGCGTCACCGGTTGCGGCCACGGTGATTGCGCCGACAGGATATTTCTCTGACATGGGCGATTTCCTTGCGATGGCGCAGTCCGGTCGGGCGTGGCTGTTCGGCGCGGGCGACAGGTCGATCAACCCGATCCACGGGGCCGATCTTGCTGTTGCAACGGCCGATGCGACCACTGCTGGCATAGAATGGCTGGATGTTGGTGGGCCAGAGGTGTTCACCCATGCACAGATTGCCGAACTGGCCTTTGCCGCGCTCAACCGGCCCGCCCGGATCACCTACCTGCCGGATGGGGTGCGCCGCCTGGCGTTGCGGCTGTTGCCATGGTTGACCCCAAGGCGCATTCACGGCCCGGCCCAGTTCTTTCTGAGCGCGATGGCGCTGGACATGGTGGGCGCGCCGCGCGGCAACCACCGGCTGTCCGATCATTTTGCCACGCTGGCGCGACACGACTGATCCCATGGAAACCGGAGTTTTCTGATGTCTTTTTCACATGCTGCGGCGGGTGCCGCGCTGATTTGCGCCGCGACCTACGTGATCGGGTTTGCGGTGCTGCTTACCGTGCTGGCGCCACTTGGTTTTGGCAGCGAACAGATCGATGCGCAGGCCGTGACCGCCTTTGTTCATGCGCATCCGCTTGAGATGATCGCCTGGAACACGTTGATCTATATCGTCAACGCACTGGCCCTTGTTGTGCTTGTGGTCGGGCTGTCGCTGCGACTGCGCGGGCACCAGTCTGGCCTTGCCGCGATGGCGCAGGCGCTTGGGCTGATCTGGGCAGGTCTGGTGCTGGGCGCAGGGATGGTTGCCAATGTCGCGGTCGAACGGGTGGTCAGCCTGTTTGCCGAGACGCCAGAGCTTGCCGTGCAGATGTGGTCCATCCTGCACGCGGTCGAACTGGGCCTTGGCGGCGGGAACGAAATCGCGGGCGGCGCGTGGCTTTTGACCATCAGCCTGGCCGAACGCCGCGCTGCCACCCTGCCCGGGTGGCTTGTCGTGCTGGGTGTCCTGGCCGGGGGCGCCGGAATGGTTACCGTGGTCCCGCCGCTCGGGCAAAGTGCCGGCGTGGTTTTTGGCCTGGGAACGTTGCTTTGGTTCGGGGGCGTGGGCCTTACGCTGTTGCGGGCAACGCCCCCGGCGCAGGTCTAGTGGATTGATCGCGACAAACGAGTCCGAATTGGGATTCCCATTTGGTGCTGGCCGTGCGAGTCATGCTGATG